>JAZORP010000017.1:0-7760 GCA_045656665.1 Acutalibacteraceae bacterium
GCTACCTTTTTTTATTCAACTGTTGCACTTGATAGTATAACTCACCTAGAAATAAAAAAACCGACCAAAAGGTCGGTTTCTTTATTTGGTGTTCCATCGGGGATTCGAACCCCGGACACCTTGATTAAAAGTCAAGTGCTCTGCCAACTGAGCTAATGAATCAAATAGACAGCTTTAATATTATATCAATATGCCTGTCCGTTGTCAATAAAAAGTTTTGCTTTTTTGGGAAAATTTAAAAAAAATTCGCTCCAATATAAGTAAATACAACTATTTGAATTATAATAAGCGCCGGTAACCCGATCATAAATCTATTATGACGGGTTTTATGGCGTATTATTCGCATTGTAAAATACATCGCGATGCTGCCGCCTAATGCAGATAGTAAAAATAAATTTCTCTCGCTGATTCGACGGCCCGAAACAATGGCCTGATGCTTATCGTAAACACAAACTATCGCAGAAACCAAACTTATAAAGATTATGTAAACCGAAACGATTTCTAAATACAACACCATTTCATCACCGCTTAAATTTTAACATCTCTATACCGCTTTTTCAATCTGTTTTTTAAGTTTTGATATAATTCTCTTCTCGAGCCTTGAAATATAAGATTGGGATATTCCAAGGGTGTCGGCCACCTCTTTTTGGGTGTATTCGCTGTAGCCGTTCATACCAAACCGCATTTCCATTATCTGTTTTTCCCTAGCAGGCAACCCTCTAACAAAACCGTTGAGCTGACAACGCTCATCCTCCTGCTCGACTCCCCTGCCCACCTCGTCGCCGTCACTGCCGAGAACATCCGAAAGCAAAAGCTCATTGCCGTCCCAATCAATATTGAGCGGCTCATCAAAAGATATCTCATTTCTGTGGAGTGATGTCTTTCTAAGATACATCAATATCTCATTTTCTATGCATCTTGAAGCGTAGGTGGCAAGTTTAATGTTGCGGTCGCAGGAAAAGGTATTGACAGCTTTTATAAGTCCTATTGTACCAATGGAGATTAAATCCTCTAAATTAATTCCCGACGAGTCGAACTTCCTTGCAATATATACCACTAGCCTGAGATTATGCACTATCAATTTATCTCTCGCGCTCTCGCTATTTTCTCTCAGTAGCGAATTTTCCTCCTCATAGCACAAAGGCGGAGGCAAAGTTTCAGGGCCGTTGATATAAAAGCTCGGTTTAACAAGACCAATCTTAATAAGAAACCTATATATAAGCTGTTTTATTTTCATAAATATCACCAACTAATCAAAAATTTCGGGGTTTACAATTGCCGTGTATCCGTCTTTTAGAGGCGTTTTGGAAACCGCCAATATAGGCGCCTTTAGATTAAGTGTCTGTTTTTCGCAGACCACCTCTGCCCTATCGCAGCGAAATCCTTGCAAGATATCTCCTCCCGAAACGGTGCTGCAGGGCACCAAACGGTATCTGGATTTTAAATCTTTATTTTTTTCAAGCTCCAGCTCCTCAAAAAGCTCGTATGCAACCGACCTGTCAGTAATTATTACCTCGCTTTTGCCGAAAACATCCTTGATAGAGTTGCCTGTATCAACTATTGCAAAAACCTCAGCTTTTCTTTTATCGGCAAAAAAAGTAACCTTACAGTGCTTAGCTGTTTTTGCGCTTCTTTTAAAAATCGCTGCTAAAAATACAAAGGCAAAATATGCACAAACAGTCGACACCACCAAAACCAAAGGTGAAATATCAAAATAAACAACAGAGTTTTTTATTACCATACCGTTTGGTTTAAAAATATGCCATACTGCCATCATAATACCGGCATATCCGCATGTGATACCAAAAAAGAGCGCGCCGCCTTTTAAAAAGGCTTTTAAATTATTAAAACCAAAACCTATAAGCACCATTAAAAAGCAGGTTGCCGCTTTTATCAGTAGCTCTGCCGCAGGCGGTAAAACAGGCAAAAATATGTAAAGCGAGGTCACCCCTCCGACCGCCGCCGAAAGCAGCAGCCTCAAAGTTTTTACCCGTGAGGAAATAAACCTTGCAACCGAAAGCAGCAGAAAGTAATTAACAATTAAATTAAGAACTATGAGAATATCAGCGTAGACCACCATTGTTATCATCCCTTTAATAACATTATACTTTGTGTACTTCGTGAAAAATGTCATAAAAGGGTATAAAAAAAGGTTGCTTGTTCGAAAATAAAATCGAAACAAGCAACCAATTCTTTTTCTCTATTAAGCTTTAGCCTTTTTTGCCGCCCTGAAAACAGGAATGTAAAAAATGGTTAGGAATAGCATCACAAGCGTGATCAGCACTCCTAAATAAATGTACCAATGCCAAAGCTGTGTGAGCTCAATGCCGATAGGCGTCTCAAAAGTGAAGAAAAAATTTGCCCCGTAGTCCACACTGATAAGCTCGCCGTTAACATATGTAGGAGAAGCGAAAATCGAATTTAAATAAAAAGAAATAAATGCCATACCCAAAAGTCCGCCGAGGGTCGTGAAGTAATGCTTTGGCCGCAAGTTGACCTGACGGGAAAGAACTATATAAGCACCAAGTATGATAAGCATCGCATGGTATAGGAAATACTGATAAGCATGCGGATCTACAAAAGCCTTTTGGGGGTCAACCGTTGTCGGGAAAATCGAGGGCAGCAAAATCGCAAAGAAAGCCCCCACAATGCAAGTCGGGTACATAAAGGCTAAGAGCGCATCTTTGAATCTTGACTCCTTGCCGAAACGGGCAATAAAAATCAAAATCAGCTGTATTGAGCATAGATGCAGCGGCAGATGCTGGGATTCAATATAAAGATGCATAGTGCTGCCATCACTCGAGGGTACCATTTGCACAACACTGAAAGTTTTAACAAGCTCTGACGCAACCGCTCCCACACAAGCTATAGATAAAACTTTTTTAATAGGCGGGTTATACTTTTTCAAAAGAATTATACTTGCCGCCACGGCAAGGAAAGAAATAATCATCCAAATAATATGGTTAACTGTAAACATAAGCCCCTCCAAATCAGTCGCCAGAAAACAAAACTGCCTGCGGCTCGGTGTTTTTATTGTAAAATTCCGAATAGTCCTTTAACCTTCCACTATAAATCTGCTTTGTGCAAGGTATGTCCATAAAGCTAATAGGTTTTACTATATCAGACAGCTTGTCCGAACCCTCGATGTTATGCTCGCTGAGAATATATTTCACAAACTCAGAACAATAATATCTGTTTTTACCCTTTATGTATATATTAAAAGCTGCAAATAAAAGACCTACATAATTGTAGTGATACTTTTTTCTGTTAAGTATCATTTCATTTATCATATCGGTAATCTGCTGATGCTTTGCCTGACCGATATTTAGGGCTAAAATTATCGCCTCAGTGTTTCGAAAACGCTTAAATGTTCCAAAATTGGGTGACTCGGTAACAAATCCGCCCCAAAAAGGATTATATGGGTGCTTTCTCCCGAAAGAATACATGGCCTGAAGGTCGCCCGACAACCCAATAGAAACATGATTGTAGTCAGCGCCGGTTATGAATTTCAAAATTCTTGAAAGCACAGTTCCGGTCTGGGTTATAACAATGTAAATCTGCTCAGGCTTTTCCTTAACCATAAATCAGCCGCACCTCCGATTTAAAATAAATTTACACAAATTATATCTCATAAAGGCGTTTTTTTCAACTATTTTTGTTGAATTTTAGCGTAATAGGAAGAAAAAGACCGTGAAAAATCTATAAACCTTTTATAATAATCTATGGTATACAAAAACACCCTATAGTCATAGGGTGTTTTTGTTTGTCATAAAAGTGCCGTAAAACTTTTTTGAAGAATAACAGGTTAAAAGTTTTGAGTGTAAATTGTTTTAATGGTGGTGGTGATGACCGGAGGTTGCCGTAAAATCAACTCGGCAACATTTTTCGTGGCAATCTTCTTTTTCATTCTCAAGTTCAAGCGTGGCATGTCTTATACCATGCTCCGTTAATTCCTCGCGTATAGTTTTCTTGATTTGACTTCGGTCTGTATTTGTAACAATATGCATCGTGGCATAGTTGTTTTTTCCATCCATACTCCAAATATGAATATGGTGTACATCAATCACACCTTCAAGCGCCATTATATGCTCCCTGATTTCTTTTACATAAATACCGCTCGGTGTTTTTTCAAGAAAAAGGTCAACTGCCTCTTTCAAATTTTTGACAGCGTTTATAAAAATAAATACCGCCACACCAATAGACATAATCGAATCAATAAGAGCAAAATCGGTAAACCGCATAATAACTGCGCCGACCAATACGACCGCCCAACCCAGCACATCTTCTAACATATGAAGATTGACCGCTTTCTGATTCAAAGAATTACCCTCGCGAGTGAAAAAAGCAGCCAAGAAATTTACAATAACACCCACAATCGCAAAAACAATCATGCCGTTATAGTTAATTTCTGTCGGCTCAATCATTCTGCAAACGGCGTTGTATATTACTACACACGAGCCAAATAAAAGAATTAATGTGGTAATAATACTACCCATCACAGAATATCTTGTGTAGCCATAAGTATAAATTTCATCCGGCTGCATTTTGCTTTTTCTTTCAAGGAAATACGATAACCCAATACTTGCCGCATCACCAATATCATGCACCGCATCTGAAATAATGGCAACGCTTCCAGTTAAAATGCCCCCGATAAATTCAAATATGGAAAAGGATAAATTTAAAAGAAAAGCAATTGAAATGTTCTTTTCTGTTTTCATAATATACTCCCTTCTGCAGTGTATCTATTAGTTGAAAATTTGGCTTTTATGCTTAATAGCCCAAGATACACAAAGATATCTTGGGCTATTATAATTTATCAGTCCAAAGGTTTCATTGTTGGGAAAAGAATAACCTCGCGGATTGTGTCGGAATTTGTGAGTAGCATTACTGCCCTGTCTATACCTATACCCATACCGCCTGTTGGGGGCATACCGTATTCCATGGCGGTGAGGAAATCCTCATCAAGCATCTCAGCCTCGTCATCACCGCGCTCGCGCAGCTCAAGCTGCTTTTCAAAACGCTCGCGCTGAACGATTGGATCGTTAAGCTCTGAATAAGCATTTGCAAGCTCACTACGGCATATAAACAACTCGAAACGCTCGGTCAATCTCGGATCTTCGGGAGATGCTTTTGTAAGAGGAGAAACCTCAACCGGATACATTGTAATAAATGTAGGCTGAATGAGCTTTTCCTCAACCCTTTGGTCAAAGCAGGCATAAAGTGCATTGCCCCAGGTTTTATCGGCGGTTTCTGAAAGCTCCACGCCGATACTCTCAGCAGCAGCCACGGCCTCGGCATCATCGGTAATAGAACCGAAATCAATGCCTGCATATTCCTTAACTGCATCCACCATAGTTAGGCGACGCCATCCGGGTGTCAGATCAATTTTTTCGCCCAACCATTCAACCTCAAAAGAGCCTAAAATCTCCTTTGCAGCACCTGAAATTATCCCCTCGGCAACGTCCATCATATCATGAAAATCGGCATAAGCCTGATAAAGCTCAACCGTTGTAAATTCAGGGTTGTGCTTAGGATCCATACCCTCATTACGGAATATTCTGCCAATTTCATACACCCTGTCCATACCGCCTACAATAAGACGCTTTAACGGCAATTCTGTTGCAATACGCATATACATAGGAATATTCAAGGTGTTATGATGGGTAACAAACGGGCGGGCAGCAGCGCCGCCTACGATTGTGTTAAGTACAGGAGTTTCAACCTCAATATAATTCATATCATCGAGATATTTTCGCATAAATTTAATGAACTGAGAACGAATGATAAAGTTGCGCTTAACATTTTCATTCATAATAAGGTCAACATATCTTTGGCGGAATCTCAAATCATTATTAGTAAGGCCGTGGAATTTCTCAGGCAGGGGCAAAAGTGATTTTGAAAGAAGCTTTATATCCGTTGCATGAACCGATATCTCACCCGTCTGAGTCTTGAAAACAAAGCCCTCAACACCAATAATATCTCCTATATCCCACTTTTTAAAGCCGGCATATACATCTTCGCCGACATCGTCCCTACGGACATAGAGCTGGATCTTGCCGCTACGGTCAGCCAGGCCGACAAAGCTTGCTTTACCCATAATGCGGCGAGCCATAATTCTGCCCGCTATAGTGACAGTTTTGCCCTCGTATTCTTCAAAATTTGATTTGATGGTCAAAGAATCGCTGTTAAAATCAAATTTCGTGATGGTATAAGGGTCATTGCCCGACTCTTTTAAAGCAGCGAGCTTTTCCCTTCTCATTCTTAAAATTTCATTTAATTCCTGCTGTTCATCATTCTTCTTTATATTGTCTGCCATGATTTTCTCCTATCCTTGGGGTTATTTTGAGATTTCAACTATCTTGAGCTTAAATTCTCCACCGGGGGCTTCAACAATAACCTCGTCACCTATTTTTTTGCCCAAAAGAGCTCTGCCAACAGGCGACTCATCGGAAATTTTGCCGTTTCTGGGGTCAGCCTCGGTCGAGCCTACAACGCGATATTCGCTCTCGTCACCGTATTCCTCGTCAAGAACCTTTACCTTGACTCCGATAACAACCGATTTTGCCTTACCTTTTATATCCTCTATTATTTCAACATTCTTCAGCATAGCCTCGATCTCAACAATACGGGCCTCAATCTTTGCCTGCTCGTTTTTAGCCTCATCATACTCGCTGTTTTCCGAAAGGTCACCGTAACCGCGGGCTACCTTAATTTTCTCAGCAATATCTGCACGCCCTTCGGTTTTTAAAGTTTCTAACTCCTGTTTAAGCTTTTTAAGACCGTCATCGGTGATTTTAATAGTTTTCGCCATGGTATAATACCTGCCTTCAAATATTTTTAATTTATCCAAACAGAGAGAACTAAACATACATAAAATGTATTATATAATTTATTTTTCAATATGTCAAGAAAGTCTTTTCCTCGCTTGACAAACTATTGGACAATGTTATATTATATGCTATAGAAATATATTTATTAATGTGGGATAGGATGTGTTACAAAAAATGAAAAAGAAACTGATTTTTATCATCTTGGCTGCTGTTTTAGCGCTTGCGCTCATCATTACGGGCTCGGTTCTTGCCCTTAAAAATGCGTTTGGAAACAATACAATAATCTCTGTGGGCGCTACTTCGGGAAGTGTTGGCGAAAAGGTAAAAGTTCCGGTTGAGATAAGCGGAAATCCCGGTTTTGCAGCATTGATGATCGATTTTGAATACGACACATCTCTTCTCAAGTACATAACCTATGACAAGGGTGATGTACTCTCCGATTACGGTATTGATGAAAAAGATGGCTCTATCCGCTTTTTAAGCCTTGAATACGAAGATAAGAATGCCGACGGCGTGCTTTTTTACCTTGTGTTTGAAATTATCGGCAACTCGAAATCCTCAGCAGAAATCAAAGCCATTTTAGAGGAAGATAATCTCATCAATTCTGCCTCAGAGTCGATATCGGCTAAAACCGAAAATGGTGCAATCGAAATAAAATAATCCCTTTTAATAAAAAATCAACTTGGAGGTCCCCTTTATGAAACGCTCAAAGTCATGCATTAATGATTTTGCAAAGCAACTTAGATGGCAGAATTTATTAATGCTGACTCTTGCCGGAATAATCAACGCCTTTGGAGTGACAGTTTTTCTTTCCCCTGTCAAGCTGTACGACAGCGGCATTTCGGGAACGTCTATGCTGCTCAGTCAGCTGACGCCGATGAGTCTGTCGGTATTTCTGCTGCTTTTGAACATTCCGATGTTTCTGATCGG
>JAZORP010000018.1:0-7741 GCA_045656665.1 Acutalibacteraceae bacterium
GAGTAATTAGGGTTATGAGACTTACAAAAGAATAAAGAATCCTTTTGATTGTTTTTAGAGTTATAAGAAGATTACTTGAAATAAAAAACAAATCTAAATATTGTTTACATGTTACTTTTAAATTTAAGAAGGAGGAATAAAACAAATACACACATAAGTTAATCTATGAAGGTGGAATTACAAAAGAAACATTTGACCTGATGAGGTCAAAACTGTATCACCGTTTTGAAGTGAATGGAAGTGTCCAAGCGAAAAATGGTGGTACCGTCAATCTCAATCCGAGTGCTATGTAACACCGGACTGTTGTTTTTAACGGCTTGTTCGAATCACCTTCTTTATATAAAAATTTAAAGAGCCCATCCTAACGGATGAACTCTTTAAATCTTGGCGGAGAGAAGGGGATTCGAACCCCTGAAGTGGTATTAGCACTTACACGATTTCCAATCGTGCGCCTTCGACCAGCTCAGCCATCTCTCCAAATATGACCTTGTTATTATAATAGATTGGAAATAAAAAATCAAGTATTATTTTCACAAGATTTCAATCTTTTTAAAAGGTTTTTTGATATTTTTGGCTTTTTGCGGAAAAGTATTAAAAGAAATATTTTTGGAGGTTTTAAAATGAAACTGAAATTAACATCAATAATGACAGTTTTCGCCTGCATTCTTTCCTGCTTGAGTCTTGTGGGCTGCGGCGCAAAATCCAAATCGCAGGTCTACTTTCTTAACTTCAAGCCCGAAGCGGCAAGCGCTTATGAGGAACTGGCGGATAAGTATGAAGAAGAAACCGGCGTTAAAGTCAAGGTCGTGACAGCGGCGGCCAATAACTATGAACAGACTTTAAAGTCGGAGATAGCCAAATCCAACGCACCGACTATTTTTCAGGTTAACGGCCCTGTGGGTTACGAATCCTGGAAAGATTACTGCCTTAACCTTAAAGACAGCAAACTTTACACCCTCTTGACCGATAAATCGCTCGCTATAACCGAAGACGGCGGAGTTTATGCGATACCTTATGTGGTAGAAGGATACGGTATTATTTATAACGACGCTATAATGAGAAAATATTTTGCTTTGGCCGACAAAAAGAGTGAGCTTTCTTCTGCTGAGGAGATCGACAGCTTCGAAAAACTCAAAACTGTTGTTGAGGATATGACTGCCCACGCGGATGAGCTTGGAATCAAGGGTGTATTTGCTTCTACCTCACTCTCATCAGGAGAGGATTGGCGCTGGCAGACACATCTGATGAATATTCCGCTTTATTATGAAATGGCAGAAAAAGATGAGAAGCTTGATGTTTCACTTTCTCTTTTAGATACGAAAGAAATACTCTATAAATATTATAAAAACTTTGAAAACCTTTTCGACCTTTATATAAATAATTCGGTTACTGCGAAAACCCTTTTGGGTTCAAAGTCTGTGGCAGACTCTATGGCAGAATTTGCTTTAGGTCAGGCGGCCATGGTTCAAAACGGAAACTGGGCATGGTCGCAGATATCTGGAGTGGCTGGTAACACTGTTAAGGAATCAGATATTAAAATGATGCCTCTTTATACAGGAGTTGAGGGCGAAAAGGGGCAGGGCATCTGCATTGGTACAGAGAACTATTTTGCAATCAACAAAAATGCCACCGAAGATCAGCAGAAAGCTTCGTTAGAGTTTTTAAGTTGGCTGTTTTCAAGCAAGACCGGAAAAAACTATGTTACAAACAAACTTAATTTCATTACGCCCTTTAACACCTTCACCGAGGATGAGCTGCCGAATGACCCGCTTGCCAAGGAGATATCCAGATATATGAATGACGAGTCGGTCAAGAATATTCCTTGGGCCTTCACCGCTTTCCCGAGTGATGAATACAAAAAGGCTGTAGGCAGCGCCCTGCTTGATTATGTTCAAGGTCAGAAGAAATGGGAAGATGTTAGGAAAACTATAATTGACAAATGGAAGAGTGAACGAGATTAATGAGCAATTCGGTGAAACGATATTTCCCTATATTTGTGTTACCGACACTTATAGCATTTGTTGTGGCCTTTGTGGTTCCGTTTATTTTAGGCTTTATTTTATCCTTCACGGAATTCAGAACTGTTAGTGACGCTACTTTTGTGGGTTTTTCCAACTATATACGGGCTTTTGCCGATGATAATAGCTTTTTGCAGGCTCTTTGGTTTACGGTGAAATTCGCTGTTGTGTCGGTAGCGACAATAAATATCATAGCGTTTTTGCTTGCACTTATGCTGACCCGCTCTGTGCCGGGAACAAAGCTTTTCAGAACAGTTTTCTTTATGCCCAATCTTATAGGCGGTATTGTTCTGGGATATATATGGCAGGTAATAATTAACGGTCTGCTTTACCGCTTTAATTATTCGATAACATCAAACCCCGTGTTTGGTTTTTGGGGACTTGTTATTATGATAAATTGGCAAATGATAGGCTATATGATGATAATTTATATAGCCGGCATACAGAATATCCCAACCGACATTTTAGAGGCGGCAAAGGTTGACGGCGCGGGGGTATTAACAACCCTTTTCAAGGTGATAATACCGTCGGTTATGCCCTCTGTTACCATTTGTTTGTTTCTTACTATCACCAATTCGTTTAAGCTTTTCGACCAAAACTTAGCCCTCACCGCGGGAGCCCCGTCTGATAAGACGCAAATGGTTGCGCTTGATATTTACAACACCTTCTATTCCCGAACAGGATATGAGGGTGTGGGTCAGGCAAAAGCTGTGGTGTTTTTCTTGATAGTTGCAGTTATTGCTTTGGCTCAACTGCGCTTTACCCGAGGGAGAGAGGTGGAGGCTTGATTGAAAACAAAGGTTGCTAATTGGATATTTTTTATAATTCTTCTTATTATGGCGGTGTTATTTGTCTTTCCGGTTTTTATTGTTTTGATAAATTCTTTCAAACTCAAATTTTCGATTGCATCAACGCCGTTTTTACTGCCGACAAGAGATACCTTCACGGGGGTCACCAACTATATAGAGGGCATAAAAAATACAGGCTTCATTTCAGCCTTTGGCTGGTCGCTTTTTATCACCCTCTTTTCTGTGGCGGCTATAATTGTTTTTACCTCTATGACGGCGTGGTATATTACAAGGGTAAAAAGCCGTTTTAACTCGATGTTTTATTACGCCTTGGTTTTTTCGATGATAGTGCCGTTCCAGATGGTTATGTTCACCATGTCTAAAACGGCAAATGTATTAGGTCTTGATAATCCTTTGGGCATTATTTTAATCTATCTCGGCTTTGGCGCGGGGCTTTCGGTTTTTATGTTTTCAGGGTTTATAAAATCGGTTCCGTTAGGGATAGAGGAGGCGGCAACTATTGATGGCTGTAACACGCTGCAGGTTTTTTGGAAGGTCGTTTTCCCGATTTTGAAGCCTACCGCTATAACAGTAGCAATACTCAATACTATGTGGATATGGAACGACTATTTGCTGCCTTACCTTGTTATAGGCAATGATTATAAGACCATACCGATAGCAATTCAGTATCTTAAAGGCGGATATGGCTCTGTAGATATGGGAGCTATGATGGCCATGCTGGTGCTTACCATTATTCCGGTGGTAATTTTCTATCTTTCAAGTCAAAAATATATTATAAAAGGGGTCGCTTCAGGTGCTGTTAAGGGCTAATGAGCCGAAATACAAAAGGGAGAGCGGAGTGCTTTTGTCGGTTTCTTCTCTGCCATCAAAGCATGGGATTGGTTCTTTGGGCGCAGAGGCTTTCCGTTTTGTTGATTTCTTAAAAGACAGCCGCCAAACCTATTGGCAGATGCTGCCGCTTTGCCCTGTGGGAAAGGGAAATTCGCCCTATTGCTCGCAAAGCACCTTTGCAGGAGAGATATTGCTTATAGATATAGATGAGCTTGTTTTATGCGGGCTTCTTGATGCAGGCGATATTCCCGACAGCCAATTTCCCAAAAACACAGATTACAAGGCTGTGCGAAGATTTAAACTGCCGCTTTTAAAAAAAGCGGCAGAAAATTTTGATATAAAACAGAAAGCATTTGCAAACTTCAGGCGTCAAAACAACTATTGGCTGCGAGATTATTCCCTTTTTATGGCTATTAAGGACAGCTTTTTCGGAGCCGCTTTTTATGAGTGGGAGGAGGGCCTTAAATACCGCCTGCCCGATGCGGTAAGAGAATTTGAAGAAACTCACAGCGAAGAAATACTGTTTTATGAGATAACACAGTATTTTTTCTATTTACAATATGAAAGGCTCAAGGCTTACGCTGAGAAAAGCGGCGTAAAGATAATAGGGGATATCCCGTTTTATGTTTCGCTTGACAGCGCAGATGTTTGGAGTAATCCTGACAGCTTCAGGCTCGGCCGAGATATGACACCGGTTCTCGTAGCAGGGGTTCCGCCTGATGTCTTTTCAAGTGAGGGTCAGCTTTGGGGCAACCCGATATATGACTGGGAATTCCAAAAAAAGAATGACTACCTTTGGTGGAAGGAAAGGCTCAAGCACAATGCAAAGCTTTATGATGTTATAAGAATAGATCATTTCAGAGCCTTTGCCGATTATTATACCGTGCCCTATGGCGCCGCCGATGCTAAAACCGGAAAGTGGGAAAAGGGCATGGGGATGCAGTTTTGGAATACGGTAAGGCCTATCATCGGCCATACCGAGATAATAGCTGAGGATCTCGGCGGGGAGACCCCTGAGGTGGCGGCTTTAATAGAACAGACGGGATTTCCTAATATGAAGGTGCTGCAGTTTGCTTTTACGACCGACCTTAAAAACCCTTTTTTGCCCAAAAATTATAATAAAAACTGTGTTTGTTATACCGGCACTCATGATAATGACACTACACTTGGCTGGCACGAAAAGGCAGCGCGCAACGAGAAGATTATGTTTTCGCGCCTTGTTGCAGGGGAGAGGGACGACTCACCCGTTTTTTCCCTCATATCCTATGCAATGCGCTCAAAGGCGCGCATTGTGATAATACCGCTGCAGGATTATTTGCAGCTGCCCTCAAGTGAGCGGATGAATACCCCAGGAACTGCTTTTGGAAATTGGGAATGGCGGTATGAAGAGGGGGAACTCAGCCAAGAATTGGCCCAAACGGTTTTAAAACTTTCAAAAGGCAGAAATTAAAAAAATACGGCAGTTCACTGCCGTATTTTTTTAATCTAATTTCACATCTATCCAGAGGTTTTCGTAGTATCTTCTTATTTCATCGTTTATATCGTGGTAATACTGGACCAGCGGCATATCCTCATCTGTAGGGTAGAGTATTTCATTTCCGTAGTAATAATAATCCTTGTTGTTGATAACCGCCGTGTTGGGGGAGGCATAGCCTATATATTCCGCATTTGCGGTTGCAATCTGCGGCTCGAGAAGATAGTTTATATACATAAGCGCCGCTTCATAGTTTTGAGCATTTTTTAAAATACAGACGGAATCAACAAAAATGTTGGTGCCCTCTTTGGGGTAGAAAAATTCAAGGTCGGGATTGGTTTCCCACATAGTCAGGTAGTCGCCTGCATAGTAGGGGGCTATAGAGGCCTCGCCCGTTTCCATCTTTCCGTAAACCTCGTCCATAACATAGGCCTGCAAATTAGGCTTGCCTTGTTTGAGAAGCTCTGCCGCAGCATCCCATTCCGATTTATTTTCGGAGTTTAAATTGAGTCCCAGCAGCATTTGAGCAGTCATAAAAGCGTCACGCGGGTTGTTGAAATTAAGGACCATATCCTTATACTTCTCATCCCATAAAACACTCCAGGAATGCTCGATATTTTTAATGTGGGAGCTGTTGTAGATAACCCCCACCATGCCTACATTATAGGGCACGCTGTAGCGGTTTTCGGGGTCGAAATACAGAGACTTGTAATCCTCAGAGATAAGGTGGTAGTTACTAATTTTTGAGGTGTCTATCTCGTCCAGCATATCCTCATTAATAAGGCGATGGATCATATAGTCCGACGGGATTATGATATCATAGTTGACACCGCCGTTTTTGACCTGAGAGTACATCGTTTCGTTGCTTTCAAAGGTCAGGTAATTGACCTTGATGCCGGTCAATTTTTCAAACTCTTTGTTCACATCGATCATATCGTCCGAACCGTCGGAAATGTATTCTCCCCAGTTGTATACTGTCAAGGTGCTGCCGGCAAGAGTGTCTGAATATTCACTAACCAGCTCAAGCTCGGCATATTCATACCCGCATCCCGAAAGGCTGCAGGCTAATATAACAACAGAAAAAATCAGAGAAAGGTATTTTTTCATTTTTAAATCCTTTCTTAGCCCGTTCGGCCTTTACTTTTCTCGCTTTTGCTTTGCAGCGTATTGTAGAACACAAGCAAGGCAAAAACTGCAGCAAAAATAATGGTAGAGAGGGCATAAGTGTCGGGTGTTACCGATTTCTTTGTCATATTGTAAATCACTATGGGCAGGGTTTGATAATGCCCGCAGGTGAAGTAGCTGATGACGAAATCGTCAAGAGAAAGTGTGAAGGCCATTATAAAGCCGGTTACAATGCCGGTTGAAATGGAGGGCATAACGACCTTGAAAAAGGCTTTGAGTGGGGTACAGCCAAGGTCAAGGGCAGCCTCGCTCAAATTGGGGTCGGTCTGCCTTAGCTTTGGCAGAACCGAAAGTATAACATAGGGCAAATTGAAGGTGATATGCGCCGTGAGAACCGTAATAAAGCCTAATGATTCAGTGAGGCCAAAAAGCTTGCCTATGAAGATGAAAAGCAACATAAGGGATATGCCTGTCACGATATCCGCATTCATCATCGGTATCTGTGTGACCGACATTAAAAGCTTTTGTGATATCTTTTTACGCAGGGTTGTTATTCCCACAGCGGCGGCGGTGCCGATAACAGTTGAAATAACCGCCGAAAGCAGGGCGATTATCAGGGTGTGCTTTAAAGCGGTGAGCATTGCGGTGTCGGTCGCGAGGCTTAAATACCATTCAAGGGAAAATCCCGAAAAGACCCACACGCTGCTCGAAGAGTTAAAGGAAAAAACTATCATTACAAGCACGGGCGCATACAAAAAGAAAATGATAAGCGCAACATAAAGACGGGAGAGTGCTTTCATATTATCACACCTCCGTCATCATCGTCGTTGCTGAAACGGTTCATAATAAAGAGGCAAATCAGTATCATAACCATCAGAACCATAGACAAAGCAGATGCTACATTGTAATAATCAGGCCCTAAATTAAAGAGATATTCGATAGCATCGCCTATGAGCATGGTTTTGTTACCGCCCAGCTTTTGGGAAATGTAAAATGTGCTGACAGAGGGCACAAAAACCATAGTGATTCCCGAAATGATGCCGGGTTTTGTGAGCGGCAAAATCACCTTTTTAAACTTTGTAAAAGAGGTTGATCCCAGATCCTCTGCCGCTTCGAGTAGGGATTTATCCAATTTGGACATTACAGAATAAATAGGCAGTATCATATAGGGGATAAAATCGTAGACCATACCGAGAATAACTGCTCCAGGAGTGTACATAAGCTTTAAGGGCTCAATGCCGAGCTTGCCTAAAAGGGTGTTTATAAGACCCGTGTTTGCAAGGATGGTTATCCAGGAATAGGTGCGGATGAGAAAGTTCATCCACATAGGAAGCATAACTATAAGCAAAAGCATCCGCTGGGAGCTTATTTTAAGCTTAGTCATAAAATAAGCCATAGGGTATGCCAGCAAAAGGGTGATGACGGTGGCAATAGCGGCATAAATAATGGATAAACCGAAAGCTTTTTTATACCTACCTATATTG
>JAZORP010000019.1:0-44930 GCA_045656665.1 Acutalibacteraceae bacterium
ACGAAGAATATTCATAATCTCCATATCAGATGGCATCTGTGAGCGTTGTTCAATATAAGAAAAGTTCTTTTTGAGTTCGATTGCTTTAGGTTGAGAAACTTCAAAATCTTTCTCGCCTGCATATTCGGAAATAGCAATATAGTCCTTAACAGCAGAAGCGCGGTGATATTTTTCCATAACAGGACCGCCCACACAACTACCGATACAAGCAGACATTTCAATAAAGCACTTATGAACTTTGCCGTTTATAATATCTTTAAGGGCTGCTATGCAGTTATCTACGCCGTCAAGGGCAAGATATGTATATCCGGAGATATCCTGTGCCATTGTTTTGAGAACACCGCCGGTTGTGGGGAAGAAACGGGCACGAGAACGAGCATCATTATCCTTCTCCTGCTCAAGCTCGATTTTTTCCGCATTGAACCATTCGGTAAGATCTTCAAAGGTAAGAACAGCATCTACGATACCCTCGTAATACTCTGCTTCATCCTTTTTAGCAACACAAGGGCCGATAAAAACGGTCTTTGCATTTGGAAATCTCGATTTAATATCCTTGCAGTGCGCCTGCATGGGAGATACAACATCTGCCAAAAATTCAAGCGCCTGCGGAAAATGTTTCTGAATTAACAGGTTAATGGAATGACAGCAGGAGGAAATGATAACATCTCTTTCATCCTCACGAAGCATTCTCTCATATTCTGTTTTAACAATAGTAGCCCCCACAGCTGTTTCCTCAACGTCATAAAAGCCCAGCTTCTTCAATGCTCTACGCATAGCGTTGATTCCAACGCCTTCATAGTTAGCAATAAAAGAAGGAGCCAGACTCACAATCACGGGATCGCCGCTCTGTAAAAGCACCTTTACCTTTTCGGTTTCATCAACAATTTGTTTGGCATCCTGAGGGCAAACCACGAAACATTGTCCGCAAAGAATACACTCATTACCGATAATATGTGCTTGGTTTCCTGAAAAACGAATAGCTTTAACGGGACAATGACGGATGCACTTATAGCAGTTTTTACAGTTTGATTTTTTCAAGGTCAAACAATTTGGCACGCACGTCACTTCCTTTCTAACTTATTAAGCACCTGTTCTCTAAGAAATTCGTTGAAATTCTCCTTTGTAATGCCGACATGAATATCGTCATCGACCTGAATCGTAACACCAACGCGATTACACTTGCCAATACAAAAACTACCGGCAAGTGTAACCTGTGTTTCAAGATGATATTCTTCTACGGCTTTTTGCAGAAGCTCTACAATTTCGGGGGAACCCTTCAAATGACAAGAACTACCCACACAAACCTGAATAATCATATTATTTATACCTTCGATTTGATATTTTGCAGGAAAAATTCTTCTACGGTTTCAGGGGTTACGGAATAAAAAGAATCGTCAACAGTTACACAAACACCATGCTGGCATTTGCCCATACAGAAGGTGCCGCCAAGCTCAACTTTATCGCTGAGATTATTTTCACCGATAAGATATTGAAGTTGTTCTACAACCTGACGCGAACCTTTAATGTGGCAGGAACTACCGATACAAACTGTAACTTTCATTATTCTTTCTCCTTTATCCTTATAATGGTTATAGTAAGTCGAAATAGTGTGAATTCACACTATTTCGACACCAAATCTATGATTTGGTCACAAATTTTCTTGGAAAATTTGTCTATGCCCATTGCAAATTTTTATAATAATTTGCTGCCAAATATTCATTTGGCAGCGCAACAAAGATATCTTTGTTGCGACAAACCAAGAGCATTATTCGTAATCCACAACGTCAACCCAAGAGAGCAGGAATTCGCGCTCTTTTTCGTTGCCCTTAACAGACTGAGATGCGGCAACAATAGGCATCCATTTCTGAACATACTGCTTAGCGGTATTGCTCTTTTGACAGA
The DNA here is from genome assembly GCA_045656665.1 of Acutalibacteraceae bacterium. Lineage (GTDB taxonomy): Bacteria > Bacillota > Clostridia > Oscillospirales > Acutalibacteraceae > UBA737. The sequence continues at coordinate 1,903 of JAZORP010000019.1, forward strand.
ACAAATCAAGATACTTTTTAGCGCCGTCAATATCACCGTTCAGCCAGAACAACAAATAGGTGCGAGCTACATCGGCAGAAGCATTACCTTGAGTGGCGTGAGACCAGTCGAGGATATAGGGGGTGCCGTCTTCAGTGATAATAATATTTGAGGGATTGAAGTCACCGTGACAAACCTTGTTATGCTTGGGCATACCCTCAAGACGTGTGTGTAGGTCATAGCGGGTGGTGGCATCCAACTGTGATTCGCTTATCTTGCGGTTCATTTTATCCTTAAGCTTGTTAAGTAGAGGGCATTTTTTAGCATGAACAGAAAGCTGGAGGTCAACAAGAAGCTCGAGATATTCTTCTTTTTTATCATTGTCTTCTTCCATAAGCTGTGAAAGTGTCTTGCCTTTGATGTGCTCAGATACAATAGCCCACTTGCCGTCAACCATAGTCACTTCTAAAATCTTGGGGATATTAAGGCCGGTTTCTTCGATTCTTGCCTGATTTAATGCCTCGTTAAGAACATCGGCCTTAGAATAATCCTCATTAAATACTTTTATGCATCTATCGCCGTCACGATAAATAGTTTTATTATTTCTTACTGCAATAACTCTATCTAATTTCATTTTAATTCCCCTCCTGATTACGCTTTTTTGCCCTTGCGGTAGGTTGTCTTAACCTTGTCAACCTTGGCTGTCTCTGCAATGTCAGCAGCAGTCGGCATTTCAACCTCTTTAAAATGCTTGCCATAGTAAGCATTAAGATACATCTGCTTAATTTCGCTCATAAGCGGATAACGGGGATTGGCGCCTGTGCACTGATCGTCAAATGCTTGCTCCACCATTTCGTCTAGGCTTTCAAGGAATACCTTTTCATCAATACCGTAGTCCTTAATGGTGTCCTTAATGCCAACGCGAGCCTTAAGCTCATTGATTGCTTTAATGAGATTTTCAAGTTTTTCTTCATCGTTCTTGCCGCCAAGGCCGAGATAATCAGCAATTTCAGCGTAACGGGCAAGGGTATGCGGATGGTCATATTGAGAAAATGTACCCATCTTTGCAGGTGCCTCACAAGCGTAGAAGCGGAGAACCTCTTCAATCATAAGAGCGTTTGCAACACCGTGCGGCAGGTGATGGAAAGCGCCTAACTTGTGAGCCATAGAGTGACATACACCGAGGAAAGCATTAGCAAACGCCATACCTGCCATAGTAGCGGCATTAGCCATCTTTTCGCGAGCTTCAATATCTGTTTGACCGTTTTCGTATGCGCGGGGCAGATACTTAAAAATATTTTTAAGAGCCTGCAAAGCGAGACCGTCAGTATAGTCGGTAGCAAGCATTGCAGCATAAGCCTCAACAGCGTGGGTGACAGCATCTATACCGGATGCTGCTGTCAGACCCTTCGGCGCAGACATATGGAAGTCTGTATCGATAATTGCCATGTTGGGGAGAAGTTCATAGTCAGCCAAAGGATACTTCACACCTGTATCGCCATCGGTAATAACCGCAAAAGGAGTAACCTCAGAACCGGTGCCCGCAGAGGTGGGAACAGCTATAAAGTATGCCTTTTCGCCCATCTTGGGGAAGGTGTACACACGCTTACGGATATCGATAAAGCGCATTGCCATATCCATAAAGTCAGCCTCCGGGTGCTCATAGAGAACCCACATAATCTTAGCTGCGTCCATTGCAGAACCGCCGCCGAGAGCGATGATGGTGTCGGGCTGGAAGGCAGCCATCTGCTTCGCGCCGTCCTGAGCGTTCTTAAGGGTAGGATCGGGCTGAACATCAAAGAATGTGGTGTGAGCAATGCCCATCTCGTCGAGTTTATCTGTAATCGGCTTGGTGTAACCATTCTGATAAAGGAATGTGTCGGTTACAATAAATGCTTTCTTAGAACCGCGAACACTGCGAAGCTCATCGAGAGCTACCGGCAAACATCCTTTCTTGATATATACCTTCTGGGGTGCGCGGAACCAAAGCATATTTTCCCTTCTTTCTGCTACTGTTTTGATATTTAAGAGGTGCTTGACACCTACGTTCTCAGATACTGAGTTGCCGCCCCAAGAGCCACAACCAAGAGTGAGGGAGGGAGCAAGTTTAAAGTTGTAAAGGTCACCGATACCGCCGTGAGCAGAGGGAGTATTGACCAATATACGACAGGTCTTCATGCGAGCTGCAAATGCATTTAATTTTTCCTGCTCGGTCACTTCATTAAGATATACGGAAGAGGTATGGCCAAATCCGCCGTCTTCAACTAATCTTTCGGCCTTATCGAGAGCGTCTGAGAAATCATTCGCCTTATACATGGCGAGAACGGGAGAAAGTTTTTCGTGAGCAAACTCTTCGGAAAGTTCTACACTCTCAACCTCACCGATGAGAATCTTTGTGCCTGCGGGTACGGTAACACCGGCAAGTTCAGCAATTTTAGCGGCAGGCTGACCAACGATTTTAGCATTGAGCGCTCCGTTGATAATAATAGTCTTTCTAACCTTTTCTGTCTCTTCAGGAGTGAGGAAGTAGCAGCCTCTCGCTGCAAATTCTTCTTTAACAGCATCATAAATACTTCCCATAACGATAACCGACTGCTCAGATGCGCAGATCATACCGTTATCAAATGTCTTGGAATGGATAATAGAGTTAACTGCAAGGAGAATGTCGGCAGACTCGTCGATAATTGCAGGAGTGTTACCGGCTCCTACACCGAGAGCAGGCTTCCCGCTTGAATAAGCAGCCTTAACCATTCCCGGACCGCCTGTAGCAAGAATGATATCCGCCTCTTTCATAACAGTATTTGTCATGTCAAGGCTCGGCACGTCAATCCAGTCGATAATGCCTTCGGGAGCGCCGGCTTTAACTGCAGCCTCAAGAACTAACTTGGCAGCGGCAATTGTGCTGTTCTTAGCGCGGGGGTGAGGGCTGATAATAATAGCATTGCGGGTCTTAAGAGCAAGCAAGCATTTGAATATAGCGGTAGAGGTGGGGTTGGTGGTAGGAATAACTGCCGCAATAACGCCAATAGGCTCTGCAATCTTCTTTGTGCCGAAAGCCTTATCCTCTTCGATAACACCGCAGGTTTTTACATTCTTATAAGCATTGTAGATATATTCGGAAGCATAGTTGTTTTTAATAACCTTGTCCTCAACTATACCCATACCCGTCTCTTCTACAGCTAACTTTGCCAGCGGGATTCTGGCTTTATTTGCGGCAGAGGCAGCAGCCAAGAAAATTTTGTCAACCTGTTCCTGAGTATATGTCGCAAATTTCTTCTGGGCTTCTCTTGTGCGGACCATTGCTTCTTCAAGCTTATCCACACTGTCAACGATTTCGTATTTTTTGATTTCCATTTCTTATATCCTCCTAAACATATGCCATCATTTTAAATCTGTTAATATTTTAACAATCTTCTCCCTTCTTGTGAATTCTTAAAACGGTTAAGCTGTGTTATCAATATTGATAACACACAATTGAAAATAAAGCCCCTCCCCTTTTGGGGTGGGCTTAAAAATATGGGATTATATATATTTCCGCTTTGTTTCGCACAGTTCGGTAATAAACAGCTTGTCTAAATTTGATAATTTATAACCGTTTTTATAAATTAAAATATCCTTATACACCTTTTTATTGTCAGCGCATTTCTTTATAACTAAATTATAGCGTTCAAGCAAACTCGTGGGTGCAGGTGATACCCACATAAATGTTTCAGGATTTAAAGACAATAAATCGAACTGGCTAGCCCGCTCAAAGATAAATATTCTGCGATTGATATTATCCGGAAGCTCTTCCTTGACAACTTTTGAAAGAGGCATGGATGGAACATACGGGTCTGCATGGGCTATCTCTATATAGTTGGTTAAATCCATGTAGGTGATTTTATCCTTCTTCGCCAGGGGATTGTCCGCGCTCATCATAAGCGAGTAGGTGAATTTGGTCACAACCTCACATTGAAAATCTTTTTCCTCAAGCATTGTTTTAAAATACTTATCATAATTTTCAGCATATCGGATAATGCCAAGCTTATAATCATGGTTAAGCATATTATGAATGGTGCGCTGAGAATTTGTTTCTTTATAGAAAACCTCGGCGGCTTCTTTTGAAAGAGATTTTGAAAAATTAGCAAATGCTTCCGAAATATAACAGGCGCGCGGAACAGAAATGGAAAACTTTTGTTTCTTTGGCTCGCCTATTTTATAGAATTTTTCAACCTCGTCAATCTGCCCGAGAATTCCTTTTGCGAAGTTCATGAACTCCTCGCCGTCAGGAGTTAGCTTCATACCGCTTTTAGTGCGGTCAAAAATCGTGATGCCAAGGTCTGTTTCTAATTCCTTTATAGAACGACTTATGTTAGGCGCCGCAATAAGCAACACCTCCGAGGCCTTGCTGAGAGACCCCCACTTTGCAACCTCAAGTGCGTGCTTCATATGTAATAAGTTCAATTATCCTCACCGCCCTTTTGCATCGTTTTAAATATTATAACATTTACTAAGACCAAAATCAATCAATTTTAAAGCCTATCTTATCGGTGACTATATTTTGTATTCCCATATTATTAAAGTAAAACAAAATCAGCTGGGTATACCCCTGCTGATTTTGTTTTTGAGAACTATTTAATTTTATGATTAATTTGAAAAATTATTTCCATATCAATATTTTCGCCAAACCATTTTATCCACAACACCTGTGTAGCTTTGAATTATTTTAACCACCTTAGTTGAGACATTTTCATCGATATAATTAGGCACAGGGATACCTATGTCGCCGTTTTTATTTGATTCCACTGCAGTATCAACCGCCTGCAAGAGAGACTTTTCATCAATACCAGCAAGGATAAAGCAGGCCTTATCAAGCGCCTCGGGGCGCTCGGTAGAAGTACGGATGCAAATCGCCGGAAAAGATTTTCCCACACTTGTGAAGAAGCTGCTTTCCTCAGGCAGAGTGCCGCTGTCGCTTACTACTGCGAAGGCATTCATCTGCAAACAATTATAATCGTGGAAACCAAGCGGCTCGTGCTGAATCACGCGGCCGTCAAGCTTAAATCCGCTCTCGGCAAGCCTCTTTTTGCTACTGGGATGACAGGAATAAAGAATCGGCATATCATATTTTTCGGCCATTTTATTTATAGCGCTAAACAACGATAAAAAGTTCTTCTCTGTGTCGATATTTTCTTCTCTGTGAGCAGAAAGCAGGATATACTTACCCTTAGTAAGGCCAAGTCTTGTATGAATATCCGAACTTTCAATTTCTAAGAGATTGTTATGCAAAACCTCTGCCATAGGCGAGCCTGTAACATAAGTCCTCTCAGGAGGTAGCCCACATTCGGCAAGATAACGGCGCGCATGCTCGGAATATGCCAGATTTACATCACTTATAATATCAACTATTCTGCGGTTGGTTTCTTCGGGCAGGCACTCATCCTTGCAACGATTTCCGGCTTCCATATGGAAAATCGGGATATGCAGGCGCTTAGCAGCAATAGCTGACAAGCAGGAATTTGTGTCCCCAAGGATTAAAATCGCATCAGGTTTCAGACTGTTCATAAGCTTATACGAGCAATTTATTATATTGCCGATAGTCTCTCCCAAATCATCGCCTACAGCGTCCATATAAACATCAGGGTCCGCAAGCTTTAAATCCTTGAAGAAAACACCGTTGAGATTATAATCATAGTTCTGGCCTGTGTGCGCAAGCAGACAGTCAAAATAACTGCGGCATTTATTTATAACTGCGGCAAGGCGAATAATTTCAGGCCTTGTTCCCACAATTATAAGCAGCTTTAGCTTTCCGTTATCCTTGAATTTAATATCTGAATAATCGGTTTTAATTTCCATTGTTTACCACCTCGAAGAAAGTGTCAGGTCTTAGAGGGTCAAAGCTTTCGTTGGCCCACATCAGTGTCACTAGATCCTCTGTATCCGATAGATTTACTATATTATGTGTGTAACCGGGAAGCATGTGCACAGCTTCGATCTTCTCGCCCGAAACCTCGAACTGCAGCACCTCGTCTGTACCGATTTTGCGTTGCTCAATAAGTGCCCGCCCGCTTACAACTATAAAGAATTCCCACTTGCTGTGATGCCAATGCTGACCCTTTGTTATGCCGGGTTTTGAAATATTTACCGAAAATTGTCCGTTACTTGCCGTTTTTAAAAGTTCAGTGAAGCTGCCCCTGTCATCACAGTTCATCTTAAGCGGGAAAGAAACCTTATTTTTAGGTAAATATGAAAGATAGGTCGAATAAAGCTTCTTAGCAAAACTGCCGTCAGGTATTTCAGGCATTAACAGAGTTTTCGGCTGATTTTTAAAGCTCTGAAGCAAATCCTCTATCTCCCCTAAGGTGACCTTATGGGTCACACTCGCCGCGCAATATCTACCGTTTTCGCAAAAAACCGTGTTAATACCGTCAAACTCGCAACGGTGCTCTTTGTTTTGGAGAGCGTCTAACATCTCGCTTATTAAATCATCAATATATAAAAGTTCAAGGATGGTGCCTCGGTCGTTAACCTGTATAGGCAAATCATTGGCGATATTATTGCAAAATGTGGCGACAGCGCTGTTATAATTCGGTCTGCACCATTTGCCGAACAAATTCGGGAAACGGTAAACCAGCACCTTTGCCCCCGTTTGACGACCGTATTCAAAGAAAAGGTCTTCTCCGGCTTTTTTACTTCTTCCGTAGTCTGTGTCATACCGACCGATAAGCGTGGCTTGTATAGATGAAGCCAGCATCACCGGACAGGTGTTGCCATACTTTTTTAATGCATTTAAAAGCTCGTTTGCAAAACCGAAATTCCCTTGCATAAACTCATCCGCATTTTGAGGCCGATTAACACCCGCTAAGTTAAAAACGAAATCTGCATTTTTGCAGGCTGTTTTCAATTCGTCGGGGCTTGAATCTATATCATACAGATAAACCTCGTCCACAGTAAGGTCGGGGCGGGTCTTGTCCTTGCCGTTTTTTATGTTTTTTAGAGCCTCGGTGAGATTTTTACCCACAAACCCTTTGGCTCCGGTAACAAGAATTTTCATTTATTTCTCCTTAAAGTTGAAATCCAAACCCACTTTCCGCAAATCATCCCTGAAGCGAGTAATATCTTCTTTTGATGCAGAGTCTATTTTAGCGAGCTGCTCTGATATTTTTTTGCGCCTGAAAAGCACAATATGTATCCAGCGTATCACCCACATAAACGGCAATAAAACGGCCGCTTTTTTAAGAAACGGATATTTTAAACACATTGAGCCATACGGCAAAAAGACGACACTAAATATTCTTCTTAATTTGGCAAATCTCAAATTTTCATACTTAGCTGAAACCTGCAACGCTGTTGATACATTTATGTTTTTCTGTGTGCCGAATCCATCGCTTTCGAATATCTTGTCGGTTATAGTATCGGTTATATCATTAGAATCTTCATTCTCAAACCATACCTTTAAAACCTTTAAAACATTCTTGTAAAACCCATACATTTTCAATTCGGAAAAGCATTTTTTAATATATTCTTCGTCAAGATGTGTATATTTAGACAAATACACCCAAATGTCGGCTATCTGCTTTAGGCCTATACCACCGTCTCGATAATGCTTTGCAAAATGCACAAAAATATAGACAAATTCATCCTCGGGCGTCATAGCAAAACCATGTTCGACCCTTTGGGTAGCGAACTTCCAACCTGTGCCGAAATAGGGGTAAAAATCCTTGTTTCGGGTCGGTATTATGCGCTTGTGCAGTTCTAAATACAGCAATTTGTTTTTCCATATAAGTTCATGATCGCTTTCGACTCCCTTTGTATACCCAAGCTGCGGCAAAATTCTTTTAATCTTGCCATACTGCTCGGTTTTTATAAGTATGTCAGCATCCCCCATTATACGCATATCGGTTTTAGGGTACAAGGATTTCAGCCTCGCACCCTTAAGCAGCATATAATCAATACCGTTATCTTCGAAAGCATTTTCAATTTTCGCAAGTTCATATAATTGACGCTGGTCAATCATTAAATAGTTTAAAGTATACATTTCAAGCAGCTTCATCATATCAGCATCTAAAGCAATTCCCAAATTTACTGCCCCATAGTAGATAAGCGGAAATATCTGATGCTTTTTAGCTAAATTGAAAATCCGTTGCCAATCAACGTCAGAACTTAAACTAACTTTTTGAAAGGTTATCGCACTTTTGATAAGGGCAATAACATCTCTTTGAAAATTGTTCATTTTTATTTCTCCAAAGCATTTAATTCGTTTTGAATGTATTGCAATGATAATAGTTTTTCTTTAACCTGCTCGACTGTTAGCAGCTCTGTGTTGTTTGAATTAAATTCCGTAAGTGGATTTCGCTCTATATCTCCGTCTTTGAAATACTTATCATAATTGAGGCCTCGGTTGTCACACGGTACACGGTAAAAATCGCCCATATCGGTTGCGTTTGCACATTCCTCATTAGTAAGCAAGGTTTCATATACCTTTTCTCCGTGGCGAATACCTATAACCCTGATCTTTGCTTCGGGATTGAATAAATCGGTGACCGCTTTTGCCAAGGTTTCAATAGTGCAAGCAGGCGCCTTTTGAACCAAGATATCGCCCGAAAGACCGTTTTCAAAAGCGAACAAAACAAGGTCAACCGCTTCATCAAGAGACATTATAAAGCGTGTCATCGTAGGCTCGGTAATGGTGATATCCTCTCCCGCCTTTATTTGCTCAATCCAAAGCGGAATAACCGAACCACGGCTGCACATTACATTGCCGTAACGGGTGCAGCAGATCTTGGTTTTTTCAGGGCTTACTGTGCGGGATTTCGCAACTATAACCTTTTCCATCATAGCCTTTGATGTTCCCATAGCATTTACAGGATATGCCGCCTTGTCGGTCGAAAGGCAAACAACATTTTTCACTCCTGCTTCGATAGCGGCGGTAAGCACATTTTCAGTGCCTATTACATTGGTTTTAACAGCCTCCATCGGAAAAAACTCGCAGGACGGCACCTGCTTTAATGCAGCAGCATGAAATATAAAATCTACCCCGTGCATAGCATTTTTCAGGCTTTCCAGATTTCGCACGTCGCCGATATAAAACTTGATCTTTTCGGCGACCTCAGGCATTTTTGCCTGAAATTCATGTCTCATATCATCCTGCTTTTTTTCATCTCGTGAGAAAATTCTTATTTCTCCGATATCTGTTCTTAAAAAGCGGTTGAGCACAGCATTACCGAAAGACCCTGTTCCACCGGTTATAAGTAAGGTTTTTTCTTTGAAAAGACTCATTTTCATCTGTCTCCATACATCTTTTTATAGTAATCTTTATATTCGCCGCTTATAATGGTCTCCCACCACTGTTTATTATTTAAATACCAATCAATCGTTTTGTCAATACCGTCGGCAAACCGAGTTTCCGGCAACCAGCCCAACTCGGTGTGAATCTTTGTCGGGTCAATCGCATAACGCATATCGTGACCCTTTCTGTCAGCAACATAGGTTATGAGGCTTTCGCTTTTGCCAAGCTTTTCACATATCAGCTTAACAATATCAATGTTTGCCATTTCATTATGGCCGCCTACATTGTAAACCTCCCCTATCTTGCCATTATGAATAATAAGGTCAATCGCTTTGCAATGGTCTTCAACATAAAGCCAGTCGCGTACATTTTCACCCTTGCCGTAAACCGGCAACGGTTTATCATTCAAAGCGTTTGCAATCATTAAAGGAATCAGTTTTTCGGGGAAATGATATGGCCCGTAATTATTCGAGCATCGGCTGACAGTGACCGGCAAACCGTAGGTCCTGTGATATGCAAGCACAAGTAGATCGGCCGCCGCTTTCGAAGAACTGTAGGGACTGCTTGTATGTATCGGAGTTTCTTCTGTGAAAAACAGATCAGGTCTGTCAAGCGGTAGGTCACCGTAAACCTCATCGGTAGAAACCTGATGATAACGGATGTTGCCGTATTTTCTGCAGGCATCCATAAGCACCTGTGTTCCTAAAATATTAGTTTTAAGGAAAATTTCCGGATTTTCTATGGAACGGTCAACATGGCTTTCAGCCGCAAAATTCACAACAATATCAGGATTCTCTTTTTCAAATATATCGTAAATTTCATCTCGGTCACAAATATTTGTTTTGTAAAAAACGAAATTCGGGTTTTTAAGGGCTGATTCAAGAGTTGACATATTTCCCGCATATGTAAGACAATCAACACATACTATTCTGTAATCAGAATATTTGCCCAGCATATAATGAACAAAATTTCCGCCGATAAATCCCGCACCGCCGGTCACCAAAACTGTCATTTCTATTTCTCCTTTGCAAGCGATATAAGATACTGCCCGTAATCGGTCATCTTTAAGCTTTCACCGATCTGGAGCAATCTTTCGGTCGAAATAAAACCGCGTCTCCAGGCAATTTCCTCAATGCAGGAAACATAAAAGCCCTGGGTGTCCTGCACTGCTTTAACAAATTCCGCCGCTTTCAGCATTGCGGCAGGTGTGCCGGTGTCGAGCCAAGCCATACCTCGTCCCAGCAAAGTAACATTAAGCTCTCCCATTTCAAGATAAGCATTATTTACTGCCGTTATTTCTATTTCACCCCTAGCAGAAGGTTTAACATTTTTTGCAATTTCCACCACGCGGTTATCATAGAAATAAAGCCCCGGTACAGCGTACTTGGATTTCGGGTTATCGGGCTTTTCTTCAATGGATAAAACCTTGCGGTTTTTATTAAACTCAACCACCCCAAATGCGCGTGGGTCTTTTACGGGATACCCGAAAATAGTGGCTCCCTTTTCATTTTCCATTGCCGACTGCAAAACCTTAGTCATATTCTGCCCGTAGAAAACATTGTCGCCCAAAATCAAGCAAACACTGTCATCTCCGATAAAATCTTCTCCTAAAATAAATGCATCGGCCAATCCTCTGGGAGAGTCCTGAACCTTGTATGTAATCGAAAGTCCGACCTGACTTCCGTCTCCCAATAGCTTTTCGTAAACGGGGGTGTCCTCCGGAGTGGAAATAATCAAAATCTCCCTTATCGAGGCCAGCATCAATATAGATAACGGGTAATATATGAGCGGTTTATCATATATTGGAAGCAACTGTTTCGAAACTGCCTTGGTCATAGGATAAAGGCGGGTACCTTTACCCCCTGCAAGAATAATTCCTTTCATAACAAATCCCCCTTAAACTTTAAAAAATCTACGCTAAAATTATATCGCAAATTTTATTTACATCCTCAGCCGATAAATGGGCATACAAGGGCAAACACAGCACATTTCTGCTAAAGTATTTGGCTTTTGGTGTCAAAACTGTCAAATCTTCTTTAAAGCCTTTATTCTCAGATACTAACGGATAAAAATACTTTCTTGCATTTATACCGCTGTCAGAAAGCTCTTTCATTACGTCATCACGGCTTTTGCCGAATTTTTGCTTATCAAACAAGACGGGGAAATAAGCATAGTTTTGCTTGATGGACTTAGAAAATTCCTGTATCTTTATGCCCTCTACTCCCGAAAGCCGCTCTTCATACAAACGATAGGCCGCCCCTCGCGAAGCAATCTCCTCATCGATGTGTCGCAAATTGCAAACACCCATAGCCGCCTGAAATTCATTCATTTTGGCGTTAGTGCCAAAGCAGTCAATTTCGTCACCATTCACGCCGAAGCTGCGCTCTTTACATATAACATCAGTAAGCGAACTGTCATTATAACAAAGCGCCCCGCCCTCAATAGTGTGGAAGACCTTTGTAGCGTGGAATGAAAGCATCGAAATATCCCCATAAGAGCATATCCCTCTGCCATTATATTCCACACCAAAGGCATGGGCGGCATCATATATAACCTTTAGATTGTGCTTATCCGCTATTTTTTGGATTGCCTCAACATTACAAATATTGCCGTAAACATGCACGCCTAAGATTGCAACGGTTTTTTCTGTGATAAGGGATTCGATTTTGCTTTCGTCTATGGTATAGTCATCCTTAATATCACAAAAAACAGGGCTGCAACCCGCCTGCACGATAGCATTTGTCGTAGAAGCAAAGGTAAAAGGGGTTGTGATAATCTCACCTTTTAGTCCCAAGGCTTTAAGCGCAATGTAAAGCGCTAAATGTCCATTTGTGAAAGGCTCGATATTTTCCACCTTTAAATAGCTTTTAAGTTGGGCTTTAAGCTTGTTATGTATTGGCCCCATATTGGTAAGCCAACGGTTATCCCAAATTGATTTTATCTCCTCGCAATACTCTTCATACGAAGGCATAGAGGAACGGGTTACATTTATATTCATGTTAATCCCTCGCCTCATATTAAACCATAGATCAACACTATTGCTCCCCAAGCAGTTACAAGACCTATAATTCCCGTTAACCCACCTATTATAAAATAATCCTTGAAGCGATATCCGGCTACCTGTACCATTGTCACCGATGTTGTTGCTGCCGGTGTTGCCATCGCTAAACTTGCACCAAACACACATGCCATAGCCACAGGCATTGGGTCGCAACCAACTTCAATTGCCATTGGTACACCTACAGCTGCAAGCATCGAAACAAGCGAACCATTTGACATAAACTGCGAAAGAATAAATCCCGCCAGTAAAAACACAGTAACAAGAACCACAGGATTTGCAACATTTTCGCCTAAAACTTTTATTAACGCATTAATTATCATCTCACCCACACCAGAGTTAACAAAGCCTTTTGCAATTCCAAGTGCGGCACCAAGTGTAATCAAAGCTGGCCAGAACATATTGCGCAGTGATTTTTTACCATCCACACATTTTGTTATAACAAGTATAAGTGCCCCTGTAATCGCTATTTGACCTAATTCCCAACCAAAAGGCTGTATAATAAATAATACTGCACAAATCAAAAACACACTTACAGAAATTATGGCCTTGCGTTTGTCAACTGGAATATCGGTAACGATTTGTGTTTCTTCGCTCTTAACTTCTTCAAAATTAAAACACTTCGTCTGTAGCTTATAAAGAAACAAATAATAACATATCACCATGACGACTATTATACATAAAGCGATTGGTAAGGGTTCAAAAAAGCGCATTGTTTTCGACCCGGTTTCTGCAAGCACATTATTTGCAAGCAACGGTGCTGTGCTCCCGGCTAGAGTCGCAGTTCCTCCTATCAATCCGCCACCAGCGAGTGTAAGATATGAATTCTTTTTGGTTATTTTCCCATTTGAGGATACCGCAACGGATGCAATGAATGGCATAAACATTGCAACAAGTGATGCATTTGTCATAAACATAGACAATCCACATGCTAAAACAAATACTACTATAACAAAGGTTTTTTCACTTTTCCCAACAACCTTTGAAAGAATATTACCTAGTTTTCCTGCTATACCACATTCCAACAGTGCATCTATAATAACCACCATACCTATTACGAGCAACACTGCTGTGTTAGAAAATCCAGAAAATGCTTCGCTTGGTGTAAGAACTCCGGCATACACCATAGCCAACATTCCAAGTAATGTGGTTACTGACACTGGGAAAATTTCCAATATATACAAAAAACATGTACTTACCACTATGATTATTGCAAGAATACTTGTATCCATGGAAAAACCACCTCGTTATATTTTTTATTTTAAGAATAATCTATTTGTATCAAAATGTTTAAAAAACATATCATTACCGTTTGTATCTATAACAGATATATTGTTTTGAACAAAGCAAATAAGCTCTGCAATTTCTTCAAGTGTATAAGCCGATATTTTTACTGATATTCCCCTTTGTTGAGTTGAACCGTCTTCGACAATTTGCTTGCCAGGAGTAACCCAAGGATATATATCATCAATGCCTTCCTTTCCATTTAATGCACTATATTCTACTTTGCCAACTGTTCCAGCATGAACATAGGTTAATAAAGTACACAGATACTGCCTAAACACCGGATTATCTTTTTTGATATCATCGCCCATTTTACCAGTGAGCGAATAGGATATTAACATTTTCATGTAGTTAATGTCATTGTATCTTTTTATAACCTTATAATCGTTGTTACCGTTTAGCCTGTATCCCATTTCAAAAGCTGTTATTGCAGTTTCATTAGCAATAAATTGAAAAAATGCCACGCCGTTTTTAGCGCCTATCCCTTTTAAGAAACCTTTAATTTTTTCATTTGTTGTACTCATATACATATCATAATATTTTGATGGTGTTAATACAACATCACATAGTCCTGATATTCGTTCATGATCTTGCGATATGTATTTTTCATTCAAACAAGATAGACTGGCTTCACCATCGACAATAGTATATATAGCCATCAATTCTGTACCAACAATGTAGTCTTCAATAATAATAGTTTTACTAATCGACAAGTTCACAGCAAATTCTATAGCTTCTTCTAACTGTTGCCGATTGTAGCACACAGAAATACCTTTGCAACCGGCATAATCAGTAGGCTTTACAATAACAGGATACTCAATTCGGTCTTTTTCATCATCTGTAATTGGGTAAGCATAGCAGTAATCCTTTGGTGTCGGAACACCGAATTTCATACACAAATCTTTAAAGGTACGCTTACTTCGTGTGATTTCTATTTGTTCTTCTGTTGCATAGAAAGGCTTTCCTATCAAGGCCGAGACCTTTGCTGCAGCTAATACGCGAAATTCACTATATCCAGCCATAACACCATCAACATTTTTCTCAATGCATTTTTTCGCAATGGCTTCTGGGTCAGCATAATCTATATCCCAAGCTTCATCTGCAAGTTTTTTTGCAGGGCTACGATCATAATTGGTGTTTCTATCCGTTGATATAACATAAACTCCCATTTCATGTGCAGTGTTTATAATGTTGATGTCATTTACATCGCCGCCAATTACCAATAGCTTTTTACCATGCAATTCCTCAAACATAATTAATCTTCCACCTTTTTAAAAAGCATTATTCATTTATGTTTTATATCTTTTGGCTTGTCTCTTCCTTTAAAAGCCCCATCATAATCATGCTTATATATTCGCCGTTTTTATAGTTAGACTTCCTTTTTATTCCCTCTTTAACAAATCCCGTTTTTTCATACAAACGAATAGCAGGTATGTTTGTTTCTAAAACACCTAATTCAATACGTCTCAAATTGAGATTATTAAATGCATGATCGATCATCGCATTAACTGCAAAAGTTCCAATTCCTTTACCGCGGTTTCCCTCGCCGCCAACCATAATATGTATCTCGCCGCAACGATTAATATAGTTTATATTAAGCAGGCTTATAAGTCCAAGCACTTCACTTTCTTTATCGGCATTAACAATAGCACAACGCACCGAATTGTTTCTGGCATGCATGTAACTATCATACCAGTCGCTATCTACTTCCTCATTAATAAAGCGATACGGCGCTCCAAGACAGGCAATTAAGTTTGGATCATTTCTCCATTTATTAACTCGTTTCATATCTTCTCTTTGGAGTTCTCTCAATTTATACATGTCATTACCTCCTGTACAATTCTCATCATGTCTTCTTCATTATATCTTTGATCGCAAGGCAGTGGCAGAATATTCTCAGCATAATCTTTTTCTACTGAATCATCCATTTGAAGCACATTCGGCCAAAGTGTAGCTACAAAAATTTTTTTCTCGGAAAGTTTTTTCTTTATTGATATACCATTCTTACAATAAAACGGATATGCATAAGGACCTATTGGCATTTTTAAGGAAAGCTTATTAATTTTGCCTAATTGACTATCCAAAAAAGAATAATTTTCTTCTCGCTTTTTTCTTACGATATCATAATCAATAGCACCCATAATGTTATGTGTGAGCCTTGACATTAAAGAAAGCTTAGCTTCTCTAAAAGAATTATCGTTGTCCTTAAAATACATATAGTAATCAGAAGCACTGTTCCCCTCAAATCGCCCTAAAAGATGCTTCATTCTGTCTTTAGAAATATCTGTTTCTAAAAATTCGTTAATCACCGCATCGGTTGCAACATATCCACCATCCGGTACACCGAAAAATTTTCTACAAGAGTAAATAGTGTCTACTCCATCAACAGGTCTTTGAAAAAAAGCTTGTACATTATCAAAAATAATATTTTTAAAATCTTTTTTTAATAACTCCACTTTTGCATTATCTATCTGACCGTAATAATTTACAATATAAACATATTCATCTTTCCCAAGTTTTTTGTCGAATATCGGTAAAAAATCATTTCCGATTTTATAATATTCAAAGTCATAATCTTCTCTGTCACAAACACCCGAAATAGAATCACACAAAAAATATGGAATATATAACTTTTTAATCTTCCTAGCCTTTAATATATATAATAAAGCATTGCGAGCATTGTTCACCGCAATTAAATCCGAATAAAACTCATTGCTGATTAACGACTCAAATTCAAAATATCCGCCTATTTCTTTCATAAATATTTCCCTATTTCAAAACAATATTGATATAATCTGTAATATTATTAAGCGTATCTACCATTTTTTCCATAGTGTTAAACTTTAAAAAAACTATCCCCAATGCCTTTGAAGCATTGTCAAAAAACTCAACAACATCTCCCGCTTGTTTATACAAACATTTCTTAACAACATACTTTTCCAATTCATCGTTAAAAACAATATTTTTGTATGTTCCGTTTTTATTGCTATGCAAATTATGAGTTGCATAAAAAGAAATTTCCTCTTTAATATGCATATCCGATTTTTCACCCATTGCAGTCCTTATAGACATTTCAACAACATCTACATCGAAAATCAATCCCAGCAAATCCGGTATCATATTTCCTCCGTTACGGGGGCCAATATCTATAGGCCAAACCTTTCCATTCTTATCTACAATAAGCTCCACATTCATAGCGCCCTGTTTGATATGAAGCTTGTCCACTATTTGCTGAAGAATACCATGTACAAGTTTAATATCATTTTCAGACAAAATTAACGGATAGCTTTTCCCTACCGGAACAAGTGGATTAACACTCTCATCTCTGTGACAATTCAAAAGCCCCCATAGTACAATTTTGCCGTCTGTAACAAAAACATCTCCACCAATAAGATATGGATGTTTTTTTTCAACAAATTCCTCGATAATGATTCTGCCGCAACGCGAATATTCAAAAGCATAATCTAGTTTCTGCTTTAATTGGTCTTTTGAAACAACCTTGCCGACACCCTTGCTGCCTGAAGAATCAACAGGCTTTACAATAATCGGGAGCTTATATTTGCCGATATCTTCTATAGCCTCCTCTACAGAAGAATACCCTCCTGCTTTAGGGGTATTAAACCCGTTTTCGCTTAAAAATTTGCGGAACTTGTCCTTATTGCATAGAATTTCAACCGATTTATACGGGTTTGTCGCAAGCCCTAATTTTTCGGCCACATAAGCTGCCGTAGGAGCAGCCGGATCCGAAGCATAAGCCAAAACCCCATCAACCGCTTCCTCTTTTGCAACAGCTAAAACAGCCTCTTTGTCGGTAGTGCTCACAAGGAAAAACTTATCAGCCTCATACTGCCCGGGATTATCGGGCAAAAAATCGCATAAAACAGTGTAATATCCCAAACGCTTAGCCGTTTGAATTGCTATAACTTGTTGGGCTGAACCCCCAAGCAATAAAAGCTTTTTCATAATTATCCCCTTTTGGGTAGAAATTTCTTTAACAAATTGAGAACATAACCAAACGATTCTAACTTAAATATTGCAGAGCCTGCAATATATATTCCTATACCAAGCGAAACCTGAATTATAAGGGTTAATATAGGCGCTAAACCGAGGAAATTTATACAATAAACACAAACGCCCATAATTAATGATAATATAATATTTTCTCCCATATCTTTAAGCTGCTCTAAATAGCTGTAATTGAGCAGTTTTTTATTTGGCCAAGAATTTATAATCTGGCTGGTGACACTAGTGATAAGCAAGGTATATGCCATCGCCAAAACACCGAATCTAATACTTGAGAGTAAAAATACAAGACCTACTGCCTTTTTGATAATTTCAAGCTTTAAAAACAAATCGCTTCTGCCCATTGCTTTTATCGCATTTAAATTTGCGGTGTGTATCGGGTAAAATGCAAATGTAAAGCAAAATATCCTAAGAAAGGGCACACAAGGGAGCCATTTATCGGTCAAAAGCAACCTAACGATTGGCTCTGCGCATATAGCAAGCCCCATCATCATAGGCATTATAATATATGTACTGGTTTTAATAGCCCTTCGGGTCATAGCTTTTACAGCCTCTTTCGCATCCTGCACTGCGGACATCGTGGGCAATAAAACACTGTCGATTGAACTGTTGATATTTGTAACAATAAGCTGCGGGAATTGTTTACCCTTATTGTAAAAAGCCAAATCAGATGAGGTATACAGCTTTCCTATTATTAATGTTCTAAGGTCGGCATATAATGTGTCAATAAGTGCAGAGGCCAACAGTTTCCAACCGAATGAAAAGAGAGTTTTTAACCTACTGAATGAAAATATCAGCTTTGGCCGCCATTTAACAGTAAACCATAAGAAAGTAGCAGATAAAAAAGTATTAACAAGCTGTTGACCAACAAGGGCCCATATTCCAAATCCAGAATAGGCCATCCCTATCCCCACGATAGCTGAACTGATGCTCGCTCCTATTGTTACAAAGAAGAATTTTTTGAAAATCATATTTTTCGAAACATAGGATTGCTGAACATTCTTAACGCCGGATATTAAAATATTCAGCGAAAGCACCCTTATTATAGGTATAAGCGCTTGATTTTTATAAAAGTTTGCTATAAGCGGTGCAGTGAAAAAGATGAGCATGTATAGCATTATACTAAATACTATATTAAAATAAAAAACGGTAGAAAAATCCAAATCATCCGCATCTTTTTTCTGAATTAGGGCTGTGCCGAATCCACTATCCACAAACACCTGAAGCAGCGTTGTGAAAACAGTGACCAAGGCTATAGTTCCGTAAACCTCCGGAGCTAAAAGCCGCGCCAATACTATCGAAACGACAAATGAAACACCCTGTGCTCCGCATCGCTCTAAAAATCTCCAAATAAAATTACCTAAAATCTTTTCGCTTTTCATCTTTTCCTCTTCAACAAGCCTATAAGATACAATACCCATGGAAGCTTTGCTTTCAAAATAACATTTAATTGATTGCGCAAACTAAGCTCTTTAAAGTGTTCCCTATGTTTTTTTCCTAAAGCTTCTTTGTATCTCCCTAACTGTATCAATAGTAAAAACTCATTTTTTTGAATTCTTTCTTTTATAACATATGAATATTTATAATTCGTTTCCTGATCAAGAAGCGCAAACATTTTATTTTTTTTCTCATTGAAATCGATCCATTTTTCTTTATTTTTAGACATATGTTTAGTCCATGAACCGTCGGCCATTGACCTGTAATGAGACATTATATCTGCTATATAGTATATGCCGCCTCTAATTGAGCCTAATATTTTTAATGTGTATTGATATACAAATCTTCTTCTGAACTCAGGAGCATTTTCGTGAAGCTGTCTTCTATAAAACATGGAATTAGCCGCAATATATCCTCCCTCTCCCATAATTATCTCTTCGCATGTCATAATTCTGTTTTCCTTAGAAGGAACTATATCAAACAATCTTTTTTTAGTTTCAGCATTAACACATGATGCTCCGTGCGCACACATATCAATTTCCGGATGCTGTTCTAAAATATCATATTGTTTCTGAAGCTTCAACGGATCGGTCCAATAATCATCACCTTCGCAAAAAGCATAATATTTGCCTTTTGCTCTCGAATGTTGAAAATCGTTTGTTATTGAAATTTTCTTAGAATGCTGATTTTCTGATTGATAGTAGGGTTTTATAATATCAGGGTACTTTTCTGCATATTTTTTTATAATATTAGGTGTGTTGTCTGTTGAAGCATCGTCGTGTACTAACACCTCAAATTTGAAATTCGTTTTTTGCATAATGAAACTTTCAAGTGCATCCGCAATATATTTTTCCTGATTATAAGTATTACAAATAATACTTACTTCAATTTCATGCATTGAATTTTAGCCTCCGTTTTTGCTGACAGCTTTATAAATTCTTTTGATAATTCTTTTAATATGAACTTTAAAACCAACCTTGCAGTATATTTTAATCAGTTTACTAAAGGAACTGTATTTTAAATCACTTAAAAACTCATCTCTTTTGGGATGTTCTTTTGCCGAATCGATCATTGAACTATTATAAATTATTGCCTTTTCCAGATCGGTATTTATACACTCAATTCTTTCCTTAACAGCATCAAATAGTTCCTTGCCCTTTTTTGTCTTGATCACTACCAAGGAAACGCCGTTTTTGTCAAAAAATTGCGGATGAATCTTTTGAATTCCCCAATAATCTGCCAGCATTATATCAGAACAAGAACCGTTGCCTTTGAATTTACACTCACTGCATGATTTTTTCAAAAAAATGTTTGATAAAAATCCGCGCATATAAGGATCTTTATAAGTTGGCCTTATAATTTCTTTGCCATTCGCAAATTTATAAACAACTGAATATGCAAGCCAGCCTTTTCTCTTATCTCTAAAAGAAACCGATTCAAGCGTACTTTTATTTCTATGCTCAAGTCCATCAGCATATGATTTCCAAGCACAGCTTAAGGGGGTGCCGTGGCATACTACATCCTGACAATATAAGTTATCATAATCTTTCTTCAAGAACACCCTTAACCCTGCTATTTGACACGGTGTACCGGTGAAAAGAACAGGTTTGTTTTTTTCAAGATATGTCAAAACATTGGCATACACACCGTTCATATCGCTTTGAATATATTTCGAGCCTCGCAAACGATAAAGATCATATTTATTATCTATAGGAATATGTTTTACTGACTTGCAGTCATCTGCCATAGCAGCCCCAAAAACTACTCCTTTAGAATCTATAATATATTCAGCTAGAACAGTGAAAATGCCACCGGATGAAGAATTCTTTTGAATATTGCAATCTTTCGCTTTCGCTGCAAAAGCCTCAATATGCTCTACTGTTGTTTTATTCTTAGTTGCCAAAATCTTTGATTTTTCAAACTCTTCATCGTTCTGAGTTAGCGCATGCAAATATGTTTTTAGACTTTGGGTATATTTGTCCATTTTTTCATCAACTTTTTGCCATTCTATAATAGAATTTGAGTCTAATATGGAAATATCTATAACTATTCTTTCTAACAAGCCTACTTTTTCAAGCAGGGTATACATGCGGTCGTTCATGCCTGAGCGGGTACCTTTTTCAAGAACTACCCAAAAAGGAATATGCAGTTTTAAGCACATCATAACACAGTGAAAGGAATTTGTCACGACTGCCGAAGCATCTCTCATTCCGCCCAACCATGCTTCCATTGAAAGATTGATCAAATTTTTTGTTTTCTTTGCGCCAGATTTAATAACAATATCGTTTATTAATTTTCTTGTATCTTTCCCCTGTTTTCTAAGGATACAACTTGCAATATATTTAGTTTTATTTACGGGTATATCTTTACAAATATCTAAATATTCTTCTTTACTAATTAATGAGCAAGGATCGGCTGTGACAAACACATTTTCGATTCCCATCTCTTCAAGTATTTTTTTTCCGGAATTTTCTCTAACACTTATGCAGTCTAACTCTTCTATATAAGGCCGTATAATATGGCCCGCAAGTTTAGGATATTTTTCGCATCCAAAACTAACACTTAGCGCTGCTTTTTTGCACTTTTCATTTCCAAAATTCAGAAAATATACAGTCGTAGTTTTATTTTCACCATGAGAGACATAGAATGGATTCCATATTTGATCACTGCCGCAAAGCATCATATCAAATTCAGGCGGATTATCTATAAGCTCTTGGTTTGAATAATACCTTTTTGTCAGGTTTAGATTTTTTCTAAAATCGCGCAGTCTCCGCTCTTTAATAAAAGTAAAGATCCTTTGTATCATAACAGAAGGATAATTAGGCCTAAATAGGCTCTTAAAACGAACCTCATATTTTTTAGGAAAATAATTTATAATTTGCACATCGTGACCAAGATTTTTTAAATATTTGTAAGATGCATATGTCTGCAAAATTGCCCCGTGATTGGTCCCCCAGTGAAAAGTTAAAATTCCTATTTTCAACTTCTTTTCACAACCTTATATAATTTATACATTTTGCCAGAAGAAATAGTACGGACAAGCCCTTGCCCATGTACTTGCATATATACTATACAACCCGAATAATGTAAAGCACATAATCGTTGCTGTGGAAAAGGTGTTCTTATTGTATCTTGAGGTCATATTTTTAAGTGTTGATGGTAGTAATAACACTAATGCAATCATAAAATAATAACCAACACGTATTGCTGTATTATATACTCCGCCAAACACCTGACATATACAAGCCATTAAAAACAGATTCGCAAGTCCATTTTGTTCTTCACTATGATCATTATACACAATACAAAAAATATAAACCAAACTAAAAACCAACAGCAAAGTTATAGAATTATTATTATCAGCAATCGCATCATCTTTAAAAATGCTACTCAGCAAAGTAAATAATGGATTTCTAAAAATATAAACTATCGGAATAAATATTATTGTAAATATACGCATATTTAAGGACATTTTTAAATAATAAAAAGGATACGCAATTAAAAAAATCAATGCCGTTGAATGAAAAGCGCTTGCAATAAGCACTAGAAATATAAATTTGTAAATCCTTTTGTCCTGAATATATTTGATAGAATAAAAGCAAAGGCTGATTGCTATTGCCTGCCTAAGACCTGAATAAGTCATCAAAAAGCATGGCAATCCCAAATAGACAATAAATGATTGCCAAGTTGAACAACTTCTTTTATACACAAGATACGCTATAGGCAGAATACATATAATGGCGCAAGCCATTAAAAAAAACTGTCTATCGTTAAAAATTGAACTGACAAATTTATTAAAGACAATATATCCACGCTCATAATTTAAAATATTATAATCGAATATCTCTTTCCACGATATATTGGCAATTCTATCAAACGAACCCAAATATCCTGTAGATCTTAAATATCCCAGGTCAACGCCCATATATGGATGTCTAAGACCAAGCATTAATGTAATTAATAAAAACCCTACAATACAAATAAGTTGATTAACCTTCTTTTGATCTACATGGTCTTTCCATATTAAAACCATAAGAAAAACTACCGCGTAAATAAGTATATAAATAAACAATAATCTCGCTCCTAACTAAGCGCTGTAAATATCAATATATTTGCTTGTCATTTCTTCCTTTTTGTATTTCTTTATTGCATTTTCAGCTATCTTTAAAGAATTTTTTACATCATTTATTGTTTTTTTAAGCGTTGCTTCGAATATGCCAATATTGCCGTATTCTACAAACTGACAATATTGTAAAATGGCAATTGACTCGGGTCCTCCTGCTTTAAACCCTACTACAGGGGTCCCGCAGCAAAGGCTCTCGGCCAAAACCATTGAAAAGGTCTCACACTTGCTTGTGAGTATTGTCACATCCGCATCAGAGTAATACTGTGCTAATGTATCCTGAACGTCTACCCTGCCGACATTAATTACATTTTCAGGCAAGCCCTCGAGATTCTCTCTACAGCCGACTATCACAAAATCAATATGGGGCATTCTGCGGGCTAATTCTATAACATAATACCCACCTTTTAAATGATTTTTGTCAAGCGAAAATGATGGTGTTACAAATAAAACCGTTTTCCTGTCGCTTTTTATAAACTTTTTATTGTCCCGCGGATAAAAAACCGATGTGTCTAATCCGTTTAAAACAACCGTGTGGTTTTTATCTTTTAATATGGGAGACTGCTTTGCGCGCTCCATAAGCCATGGGGATACCGAAGTTACTATTAAATTATCTTGGAATCCGTCAAATGCTTTTTGCATTTTTTTATAAGAACGGGCTGTTCTGTCAAAAAACAAGGCCTTAGTTTCCTTTTTGAATCGCGGGCAATTACCGCAACCGGTTTTCCATTTTTCACACTCAAAAGCAAATCCGCAATTTGCAGTGTGCATAAACTCAGCGTGCAGAGTGAGCACCGTTTTAATTTTATTTGCTTTAAGCCAGGAAACCAATCGGTAAATATTAACAAAATAACCGTTTATACAATGCAGATGCACAACATCAGGGTTTTCTTTTCTTATAATGGCTATAAGCTTATTGGTCGACAAGAAACACCCACCGTACATTATGCCGGTAAATCTCGAAAGCAAATTATTGAATTTGGAATAAAGCTCGCCACAGGTTTTATACACATTGGCTTCCTTAACTTTAATACCCCTGCCGTAGCAAACGACAGAATCATGTCCGTTATTTTTGAGTTCTGTGTGTATATCGTGAACGATTTTTCCGGTACTGCCTGTATTATATACACAGTTAACCTGTAATACCTTCATTTAAACTCTCCATAATTTCATATAGATTGCTACTGTTTTTAGGGGAACAATGGTACTTTTGCGCAGTTATTAAAGATTTTTCTGCTACAGTTTTTCTGCAATCAAAATCATAAAAAGCCTTAATTAAAGCAGCTTTAAGCTCGTCCTTTGAAGTTGCAATAACCGCGCAATCATTATCAATTAAATGCTTCATAGAAGCAACCTGTTGCGGACCGTATGCAAACAACGGAATTCCGCTGGCCAAACTATCGGCAATTTTAGTTGATACAGAATGTTTTACCATATCAATACTTGCTTGGTCAAAAGCTTCGGTATGAAGCAAAATTTCAGCCGAGTGAAAAACCTTGTCAAACTCTTCGCCACTTACATATCCGCAAAGCTTTACCGAATTAATACCGTCAAAGGTACTCAAAATATCAGAATTTTGCTCAGCAGTATATATATTAAGAGTGAATTCCTTATTTTGCTCTTTATTTATTTCATCAAGCACAGCGCCGATTTCTGCAAGCGAAGAAAATCTATTGCACCTGATATTTCCCATATATGTTATAGCTTGTGTGTCTTCTTTAATCGAAACCTTTTCGGCTATTGTATAATTAGTTCCTGTCATTATCGTTGTTGCCGGAACTGAAAATTCTTTAGAATACAATCTGCTCATATCATCGCAAATAGAGACTATATGAGATGTGTGCTTCATTAACTTTGCAATTTTTCTGCGTAATTTTATAACCCTTAACCTATTAAGTAGGTTGTTAGAAAGCTTCACAAAATAGTAATCATCACAGATGTATGACACTATCGGTATATTGAGTTTCTTCGATATTTTAAGTGCTATATCATATAAAAATTCAGCCGACCCCGGTGCCACAAATATACAAGTGGGCAATTCTTTTTTTAACCATTGTTTTAAAGAGTCATTATACCAATGCACGCATTTCCACATTATATCTCGCATTAACATCCTATGAGATGTTTTGTTTTTTTGATTATGATAAAAGCTTTGATCTTTTTTTCTCTGAAACATCTCATGCTGTTCGGTATCTATTGTCTTTTTGTCGATTTCTCCGCTACAAACTTTAAATCTGAAATAACTTTTTAGTACGTCTTTATCTGTTACCCTAAAATAAGATTTACAAAAATCAATATCAGGTATTGTAGGATAAATATACAGTTGGCATAATTCTGCTTTTTTAAAACTCGAAAAAAGGGAAATCATAGTTTTCCCCATATTTTGATAGGTCGTTATCGGATTATGGCTAATAATTAAAACCTTCAATTTCGCTTTCTCGCTTCCATAGGCAATATTTTTATTAAAAAACCTATAAACAGGCTTATACTATATAAATAACTTTCGTTCTCTTAGGACTTCCCGAGGTAATCTGTATAATTTTTCGATGTATCGAATATGTATGCATGTACCGCAGCTTTTTGTGCCTCTTTAGACGGCAGTTTCATATAGTTTCCGTATCTATATTGAAGATACTCCCTAATTTTTTCAGAGCCCAACAAATAAGTATCTTCGAATTTAATATCTATAGGCGCATCAAAAAAATCTTGCTGAAACAAACCTTGCTTAAATTTTGCAGGAGTAATCCAATAACAATAATTGAATTCCTTATTTAATCCATCATATTTATAAATATGTTTATAAAAGTGTTTGGTAAGAAATTTACAGGGTAAAATTTTGAGAAATTTAAGCGCTAAATACTGAAAACGGCTTTTTGGCTTCCAATTTCTTTGTGAGAGAGCATATAATGTCACAAATTTAGACTGAAAATACACTATTTTTTGAAGAAGAAGATTTTTAGGAACCTTGTGAAGAATCATAATATCTACATAAATTCCGTGATGCATATCTTTAAAATCCTTAAAATTTTCTTCAATAAAAGTAGTGCCATTCATTCGGACCTTTGCATATTCAAGATAATCAGGTGTGGTTTTCCATTCTTGTAAAATAAATTCCCCACTTTTATATGAATCAAAAACAGTCTTGAATTTTTCATAATCATCGGGTGTCATAAATATATCTAAATCATCATCCCACGGAATAAATCCACCGTGTCTAATAGCTCCCAAAGCTGTACCACCCATAATATAATATATAATTCCATTTTCTCTGCAAAGCTTATCTATAAATTTCATTATATACAATATTTTTTCTTGAACATCTCTAACCGATTTTGTGGTCATGTTGTCCCCTTTCAAATTTATAGGCCTATATTTTCTTTGCTAAATAATAAAATTTGCCCATTATTTTTTTTATAAATGGTAATTTTATTGCAATTTTTGCGGCTGATTTTATAATTTTAAAAATATACAATTTAATTAGGTATATTAGTTTTGAATCGGTCCATCTGTGAGGGTGTGTGCTTATAATACAATTTTCACCGTTTATATATATTAGTAAATCATCCAAACTCTCAAAAGGCATATTTTTGTCATCGCTATTTATTATATCATTGTTAATAGGATCATATATAAGCTTGAACTTGCGCCCGGCATCAGAAAAATAATTATAATCTTTATTGTATTTATCCTTAAAATTCACCATAATATCCGAAAGCTCCGGAAACATTTTTCTGACTTTTTCGTTGCGAAAAAAATCACGGTTTGAAGAATAACCTACACGCTCAACTACAGGGTTTCCATGTTGACAAACGGTTTTAATGGTAAATCCTTTTTCTTCGAAAAGTTCCTTATTTTTAATAAATTCTAATAAAGCTAAATCGATGTCACCTTTATTAGAGTCCATAACATCATAATGATAAGAAACCTCGTGTCCCAAACTTTGAATTTCCTGCAGCATTATGACATTAATTTCTTTGTCTAATAAATATGCCTGAACATAATAACTGCCTCTGTGATTATGGCTATGTTCAATCTTTGCCATTTCAAGCGCTTTATTTACATCCGTTTCCACATCGTGTTTCAAAACCAAAAAAGTTTTTTGACTATTGTCTGCGCCCGCTTCGGCCGCAGGAACACTTTGTATTCCCAGTTTTGAAAGTCTTTCACAAAACTCATCCCAAGCTTTATATACAAAAATCACTTCTTTGCAAGCCTTTCCTTTAAAATAGTGGATGATATGCCGTCTGTATGGTCCAGATACACTACCTTGCAATCATTTTTGGCAAATTCTTTTTCATAATTATCCCATTGTGGCGTGCCTTTCCAATCAGAACCGACAAAAACCACATCTGCCGATATTTTTTGAATTGCTTTGCTTTTATCCATATCTGTTTGCATAATAACATCATCTACATACCGAATAGCTCTAACTATTTCCGCTCTGTCTTTTTCATTTATGATAGGGTATTTATTTTTACGTTCAAAGCATAATTCATCGGTAGTAACACCTACAATCAGATACTCGCACTGCTCCTTCGCGCGTTTTAAAATATTTAAATGCCCGATATGAAACATATCAAAAACACCTGTTGTATAGCCGATTTTATATTTTTTGCTATCCATTATTTTTCTCCCGTGCGAATTTTTTAAAAATAAATCCCCGTATTTTGTTTGGCAATAATACCTGAACGATTAAACGCTTTAGAACATTTATTAGATAGGTACTAATCCCGATTACTTTATTATCAAGCATATATTTCTGAAGCTTTGCTTCACTCTTGAAATACCTTACCCCGCCGCGGCGTTGGTACATCTCTTCTCCAACCCGAACATTTACAAGGGTTGTCCCCGTATTGGCAAATTTGCAGCCTTTGAGCATCATACGTATCCAAAGGTAGTAATCCTCATCACAATACCAGTCAATATACCCTCCTGCATTGTGATAAGCTTTTTTGCTGAACATAACCGTCATCTGATTAAAAGGGCAGCGCGTTTTCATGTATTCTTTAATCTCGGAGTCTGTTTCAGGAACTGTTCTGTAGGATACTATGTTCGTTGTCTCACCGATAAACTCCGAAATATCTCCGCCGACAATATCAATTTCGGGCCTCTTTGCTAAAATGTTTATCTGCTCCTCAAAACGGCTCGGCAGACTTATGTCATCAGCATCCATAAGCGCTACATAGTCATATTTGCAGTTGTCTAATCCCACTCTGCGCGCCTCACCGTGTCCAAGATTCTTTGGCAGTCTTATAACATTAAAAATATCATTTTGCTCGTATTGGTAAATAACTTTATCCAAGCTTTCGGGAACAGGCCCGTCCACCACCAAAACGATTTCTGTAGGCTTTACGGTTTGATTAAGTATACTTTCAACTGCCTCTTCGAACCAATTGGAATCATCCCCGCCATAAACACAGATTGACACAGAAAATTTAAAATCATTCATGTTAAACAGTTCCCACCAATTCTTTAGCGTCGTTTTGGGCGGTTTCATACTCCTCAGCATTTACCTTGCCTATACGAAGCAAGTAATCACCTAAATCCTCTGCTGTGTCCTTACCGTCTTCTGTAATGTCGGCTCGCTGAAATACCTTAACAATTGTTTTAAAAATTATTTTAACATCGCCTATGAAGGTTATGTTGTCTATGTATTCCAAATCGTACCTTAGCTTATTTTCCCAAATAATCGCATTTCTGCCGTTGATTTGCGCTAAACCTGAAAGCCCCGGCCTTACCGTGTGGCGCAATCTTTGCTCGGGCGTCATAAACACCATATCCCTGACAAGCTGAGGTCTAGGACCTATAACAGCCATATCTCCAATTATGATATTGAAAAGTTCGGGAAGTTCGTCAAGAGATGTTGCACGCAAAAACTTGCCGTATTTTGTAAGCCTTTGTTCATCAGGTAAAAGATTGCCGTTTGCATCTGTTTCACAGGTCATAGTGCGGAATTTTATGAGTTTGAAAATCTTTTCATCCTTGCCGGGGCGCATCTGTATGAAAAACGGATTGCCTCTCATTTGCGCCCAGCCTACAACGGTCAGAATAATCAGTAGCGGCAACAAAACCAAAATCGCGCATAATGCCAAACAAAAATCCAAAGGACGCTTTATGTATTTTGCGTACATTACTTTCTCCCTAATCAAACATATTTTTTATAATTGAAATAACCCTTTCCTGCTCGTCCTCAGTCATTTTAATATCACTCGGCAAGCATAGCCCGCGTGTGAAAATTTCAGAACCCACATCCCCATTAACCGAAACAAAATCACAATCCGAGAAAATGGGCTGTAAGTGCATAGGCTTCCATATAGGACGCGCTTCGATATTCTGCTTGGCCAGTTCATCCATAATATCATACGGTTTCACATTACAACCCTCATCTATCAGCATACAAGAAAGCCAAAAATTAGGCTCACTGCAGCCAAGGTATGGGTTCATAGCGACCGGCAATTTTTCAAAACCTTTTTTATAGCGCTTGTAAATGGCCTTTTTAAGAGCTTTATGCTCTTCAAGGTGCAGCAGTTGCCCCCTGCCAATGCCTGCAACAATGTTGCTCATTCGGTAATTGTAACCGATTTCGCTGTGCTGATAATGTGGAGCCGGGTCACGCGACTGGGTTGCCCAAAACCGCGATTTCTTTATTGCATCCTCATCATCGGACAAGAGCATACCCCCGCCCGAGGATGTGATAATCTTATTTCCGTTAAAACTGATTGCATTATATTTGCCGAAGGTGCCTGTCTGAACGCCTTTGTATGTAGCCGAAAGACTCTCTGCGGCATCTTCGATAAGTACAGCGCCATGCTCATCACATATTTCTCTTATTTCATCAAGCTTTGCCGGAGTGCCGTAAAGATTTGCCACGATAACACACTTGCATTCGGGATATTTTTGAAATGCCTTTTTTAAAGCCTCAGGGTCCATATTCCAAGTTTCCCATTCGCTGTCAATAAACACCTGCTTTCCTTTTTCGTAGGAAACAGGGTTGACAGTTGCAGCAAATGTAAGGTCGGAACAAAAAACAATATCACCCTGCTTTACTCCGGCAAGCTTTACCGCAAGGTGAAGCGCGGCAGTACCGGCGCTTAATGCGGCCGCATGTTTTACTCCTATGTATTGAGCTATCTCCCGCTCAAACTCGTCCACATTTTTGCCAAGCGGTGCCACCCAATTAGTGTCAAAGGCCTCTTTTACAAAAGCTTGTTCCTCCCCATGCATCGTGGGGGTAGAAAGAAAAATCCGCTTATTCTCCATTAAAGCAACTCTCCCTATAAAATACGAACATACAATATGCCCCATATTACAAGAATTATATCACTTTTAGTTAATTAAGTCAACAAAATTAGTTGTTATATTATTAATATTGTACAATATTAATAAGATATGCCTGAAAGTTATGTGTTCTTTAACATCAAAACAGAGTTAAACAGATAAAACAAGCCGCCCGAAGTTTCGGGCGGCTTGTTTTAGTTTATATTTAAAAAAGAATTATTCCTCGTTTGCCTCGACAGCGGTTTCAACCTCTGCGGCAACCTCCTCGGCAGCCTCTACTACTTCCTCTGTAGGAACAGGCTCGGCCGGAGTTTCATAAACCGACTCGTCTTCCTCGTCTGCTGCAGGCTCTTCAACCTCAGGCTCAAGCAAAGCGCGGATAGAAAGGCTTACGCGCTTTTTATCAAAATCAACCGCGGTAATCTTAGCCTCGACCTCTTGACCTACAGTCAACTCATCCTGCGGCTTAGCAACATGCTTATTAGCTATCTGAGAAATGTGGATAAGGCCGTCAATTCCCGGAATGATACGAGCGAATGCGCCGTATGTAGTCATGCTGACAACAGTAACCTTTACAACATCATCTACATTATAATTGTTCTCAAAAATAACCCAAGGGTTCTCCTCATCCTTTTTGTATCCTAGAGAAATCTTTCTCTTTTCAGGGTCAATAGCCTTTACATATACCTCAACCGTGTCGCCTACTAAAACGACCTCAGAGGGATTTTTAATCCTCTGCCATGAAAGCTCGGAAATGTGAACCATACCGTCCACACCGCCGATATCAACGAAAGCACCGTAGCTGGTGATAGACTTAACTGTACCTGTAAAACGGTCGCCTACGGTAATGTCAGCCCAGATCTTGTCCTCAGCTGCCTTTCTCTGCTCGCGAAGAACGCTGCGGATAGAGCCTACTGCTCTGCGGCCTCTGCCGATTTCGATAATGCGGAAGGAAACCTCCTTGCCCTTGAGATCTTCAAGAGAATCGTTTCTCGAAGCGGTAGCCTGAGAAGCAGGAATGAAAACTCTGACATTGTTTGAATATGCCACAACACCGCCCTTGATAATGTCCTTAACGAAACCGGTGATGATCTCGCCCGACTCTTTGGCGGCAACTATATTGTCCCAACCGGCAATAGCATCGTAACGACGCTTTGAAAGCATTGCGGTCCCTTCCTGGTCATTGATCTTCATAATGATAAGATTGAGCTTATCATCGACCTTAACTTCATCCATCATCTTAGCATCAGGATCAGAAGAATATTCAGCAGCGGAAACATAGCCTGTAACTCCTCTGCCGATGTCCACCGTAATCTCAGTGGGATTAACAGCAATAACTGTACCGCAAACCTTCTGGTCACCTGTTAAGCTGTTGAGTGAAGCCTCGAATGCTTCCTCGTCTGTCATTTCCTCGAAGCTTTTTTGAACAGATTCTTTAACCTCCGTCTGTTCCTCAACCGGTTGTAAATTTTCCGACATGGTTTTAATAACCTCCTTTATAATACCCGCAGGTGTAGATGCACCCGCTACCACTCCAACCGAACTGCAACCCTTATACATATCCTCCGACAGCTCAGCCGCCGTTTCTACAAAATAAGTTCTTTCGCAATTCCTACGGCAAACATCGAAAAGCTTTGCTGTGTTAGAGCTGTGCTTTCCGCCAACAACTATCACGGCATCGTTTTGCCTGGATATGCAGTCAGCCTCAGCCTGTCGCATTGAAGTAGCGTTACATATTGTATCAAATATTTGAGCATTTGTACATACTTTTTTTAATTTTTTTTGCACTCGGGCCCAAATTTTTGCATTAAATGTGGTTTGGGAGACTAAAATCAAAGATTTTTGTGCAAAATTGCTCTTTTCTTCGAGCAATTTCGACATTTCTTCTTCTCCGGAAACCACATAACACTCTCCGTCACAATGGCCAATAATGCCCTTTACCTCTTGGTGAAGACTATCGCCTGCTATTATTGTGACGCATCCCTCGCGGCTTTTCTCTTTTACTATTTTGTGTATCTTAGCCACAAACGGGCAGGTAGCATCGGCCACCGCCACACCAATACTCTCAGCTTTATTCAATACCTCTGCACCCACTCCGTGTGAGCGGATGACTAAAATCTCATCATCGCCTACTTGTTCCGGGCTTTCAACTATCCTCACACCTTTTGAAGCCAGCTCATCTACAAGCTGCGGATTGTGGATTATAGGCCCCAGAGTGCAGACCTTTTTGCCTGCATTTAGCAGATCATAAACCATATTGACCGCTCGGTTAACGCCAAAGCAAAATCCGGCGGTTTCGGCAAGGGTTATCTTCACCTTAATCTTCAAGCCCTTCTTTAACTATTTTAAGTATCAGCTCAAGCGATTGCTCCAAATCACACTCGGTTGTATCCGCCACGACAGCGTCATCCGCCTTTTTAAGGGGAGCTATTTCGCGGTTCATATCGTTGCGGTCACGCTCGACCATATCATTGTATACATCTTGATAATCGACACTTTGGCCCTTTTCGCAAAGCTCCTCATATCTGCGTTTAGCTCTGGCCTCAGCAGAGGCTGTGAGATAGATTTTAACCTTAGCCTCAGGAAGAACCACCGTGCCGATATCCCGCCCGTCCATAACAACATTGTTTTCGCGGGCTATTTTACGCTGCATTTCAAGCAAATACTGCCTGACTTCGGGCTTTGCAGAAACGGCAGATGCCATCATAGAAGCCTCAGGAGTGCGAATAAGCCCCGAAACATCCTCACCATCAAGGAAGACCCTCTGCTCGCCCTGCACAAAACGGATATCCACCGTGGTGCCGCTCAATATTTCCCGAATATCACAGTCAAGCGCCTCATCTGCACCCTCACGCGAGAATTTAAGCCCAACCGCTCGGTAAAGCGCACCCGTATCAACATAGATAAACCCGAGCCTCTCGGCTGTTTTACGCGAAAGGGTGCTCTTGCCTGCTCCTGCAGGACCGTCTATTGCTACTGCTATTGAAGCCATAGTGTTCTTCTCCTTAGTGTTTTATTTCAAGCATTTCTGCCTGCGGCAGCGCCGGTGGAAAATGCTATTTGAAGATTAAAGCCTCCGGTGTAGGCATCAACATCTATTATCTCCCCTGCAAAGAAAAGCCCTTTTACAAGCTTCGACTCCATTGTGGCGGGGTCAATTTCCTTAACAGAAACTCCTCCGCTTGTAATTATTGCTTCCTCCACAGGCCTGAAGCCGGTAATCTGCAAGGAAAAATTCTTTAAAAGCTCACACAGCCTCATTCGTTGCTCGCGGCTTATCTGATTAACCTTACATCCCGCGTCAATACCTGAACGCGCCACAATTATCGGAATAAGACTCTTTGGCAGCAGTTTATCAAGGGAATTCGAAAAATCCTTATTTTGCTGCTCGGCGAAATCCCTTAAAATTCGGTTGTCAAGCTGATTTATATCAAGCGCGGGCTTAAGGTCAATAAAAGCGCTGTATTTTTTCTCTTCAATATGCCTGATATGTGCCGACGCGCTCAGCACAAGTGGCCCTGAAATGCCAAAGTGGGTGAAAAGCATTTCCCCCAGCTCTTTAAAAATCGGCTTTTTCTTACCTTCTTCAAAAACCGAAAGGGTCACATTCTTAAGTGACAGCCCCGAAAGACGGCTGCAAAAACCCTCGTGACATTCAAGCGGAACTAAAGATGGGGCAAGCTTTGTTACAGTATGCCCTAAGGTTTTGGCGAAACGGTAGCCATCCCCAGTCGAGCCTGTAACCGGATAGGACAGACCGCCCGTTGCAATTATCACACTGTCGGCCGGAAGAATTTCGCCGGTATCAAGCTTTACACCCGAAACCGAACCGCTCTCTGTTGTGACCGTTGCGGCCGTAGCATTTAATATCTCCACTCCCGCTCTTTTAGCGGCACCCACTAAGGCATCTACAATATCGACCGCCTTATCCGACACGGGGAAAACCCGATTGCCGCGCTCGGTTTTAAGACGAACTCCCATATCTTCAAAAAAAGCCATGGTGTCCTGCGGTAAAAAGGCCGAAAAGGCCGAGTAAAGAAATCTAGGATTTTTAGGGGCGTTTAAAATCAAGCTGTCAATATCACAGTTGTTTGTAAGATTACAGCGGCCTTTACCTGTTATCATAAGCTTTCTCGCACAGCGCGGATTTTTCTCTAAAAGAATGATTTGCGCCTCATTCTTATTTTTTCGAGCAGCCGTTACAGCCGCCATAAGCCCTGCCGCTCCGCCGCCGATTATAACTATCCGCTTCACCTTGTCACCCCCGTAACAATAAATTATTCTACCCTAATCTTAGTAAAAAGTAAATTAAAATATTGCTTATTTTTCTTTAACAGTTTCTAAAATGCGAACCGCCTGTGTGTAAGCGGCTTTGACAATACCGTTTTTCTCTGCGGCCTCGGTCGGCAATGTCTTGCAAGAGATCGTGAGCCCCTCAGGCAAGGCCCCTAAATCTTCGCTTTCGGTCGCTTTATAAAATTCTTCGCTCAACGGCAACGACTCAAACTCGAAAAAATCCTCCGAGTAAGATAACCCGTCAAAATACTCTATAGAATCACTGTCGGTTATAAAGAGGAAAACCTCGTCGTCGGTTGTAAGCACAGCTTGCAGCAAAGCCAACATATTTTTGCCATATTCCGTGTTGGAAGAATCCTTAGAAAAACTGCAATTCAAGACCTCCACATTAACCCGTCCGTCAGAATTAATATCCTCTGTAAAACTTTCCAGATAATCCTCAATAAGCTCAGCTTGTCCGTAAATCACAGGCGTGTATGTAAAATATATCACCTTAAGGTCGTACTCCTCTTTAGAGAAGTATTGTGTCAAAATAAAGCAAACAGCTATGATTATCGCCGCCGCCCCTATAATATATCCTTTGTATTTAAGCCAAAACCACTCTGTGCTCTGCTTGATTTTTTTATTTGCCATTTAACCTACCTCATAGAATTTCTATAAAAATTTTATCACAGTTTCGCATTATTTTCAAGTGGACCGGCCGAAAGCCTAAACCAACCCTTTAAATTCTTTTTTGAAAGTCACAGCCTCCGGCTTACACTTAGCCGGAGGCTGTGACTATATCTATTCATTAGGATTATCAAAATCTGAAGATATCAATATAGGGTCTTTATAGGCTATATTTTCTTCGGTTGTGATTATCGCCTCAAGTTTAATGCCATTTTCGGTTTCGGTGAAATTTATGCTTTCGGTTTCGAACTCTTCTTGCCCCATATTTTCTGCAAGCCGGTTTTCAAGCTGCGAACGCAGCTCCTCCTCGCTTAAAACGATTTGCTGCTGATGTAAAAAGGTAAACTGCCGTTTATGGACAGTTATAGGCAGCTTTGTGCCGAAAAGCTTTAGGGAATTTTGGGTAAGCTTTGACTCATATTCTCCCCTCTCACACCCTAAATAAAGCGGTATTTTAAAACCGAAAAATTCGAGCACCCTCTTTTGTTTTACAATCCCATTCTCTTTGCTCACACTTTGCCTGTATTCACCTTCTATACTAACACTTTTTTTAGTGACTGCAATAATGCTTCCCGCCGCTGCAACGAACTCTGTTCCGCTTAGCTTCTCCATCACTCCCGAAACCAGCACATCTCCCTGCTTTACCGTATCACCCGGCTTTACAAGGCAGTTGCCCGACGTGACATCAACCTTCTTTATAATGCCATCTGCAGATGCCTTTAAATTGCAGACGATAGAACTCTCCTTCTCCTTTACCTCGGTCACATTGACAGTGAGCCTTGAGCCCTCAATATTAAGGGATGCCCAAGCCAAGGACTCCATTTTGAGCAATAGCTTTTCTCTCTGGTTTTTAGGCTCTATTTTACTTTTTCTGACCCCTTTTGTTATTCCGATGCCCTCGCATACCGAAAGAATCTCCTGCGGTTTGACCTCGCTGTTGCCAGAAACATCTATTATCCATATAAAGCCTGACATAAACTGCAAAAAAGAAAAAAACAATACAAGCCCTACTGCCATACCTATGCGTTTATTGTTTTTTGCCACCTTAAAGGGCAGACCTACCCGTTTTATGATATGTACTCTGACCTTACTACCCCTCATAATAGGGCGCAAGGCTTTAAAATTTTTCAAAGAAATATTAGTTTCTATCCCTTTTTTTACAAGTCTTGAATCCCAAAGTGCTATTCTGTTTTGAGCGCATATATTTAAAATCTTCTCCGAAAATTCGCCGTAAAACAGCACCCTTAAATATCCGTTTATAAATCTATATAACCAAATCATTTCTTTCTCCTAAATGCAAAACTCTACCGAAGATATCGTGCCCTTGACCGTTATCAAACGGTTTTCAAAAAAAACTATCTGCAAGTCGCTCCCGCAAAGAATGACCGCACCTTTTGGCAGCCGCAATTTGATGTATGTATCCTTATACTCAAAAACCCCGAGGCAGCCGTCAAGCACTATTTTGCTATTGGAAAACAGCTCTATGTGAGGGCCTGCTATCATATCTTTATCGAAAACATCCTCTGCGCAATCAAGTAAATGCCATTTTTGCCGTTTTGCAGTTTTCTCGATCTTAAGCTTTTTGCTCAACCCAAACCACCCCGTTCCGATTAAATTTTATGATATTTATATCTCAATAATTCATATAATTATCGGGGTGAAATTATGAAAACAACAAAACGGATATTAAGCTTTGTGATGCTGGGTTTTGTTATGATTTTTACAGCTTTGCTGATAGCAGACCCTGCCCCTTGCAAGAATGGAGTGGCCACAGGCATCCTGCTTTGCGGCAGAGTTATAATTCCCTCCCTTTTCCCGTTTACGATGTGTGTGTTATTTATAATAAATTCTGGCATTTTATCAAAACTAGACGCCATTTCAAAGGTCACAAATAAGCTTTTTGGACTTTCAGGAGAGATTTTTTCATACTTTTTGCTTTCGCTGATAGGAGGTTATCCGATTGGCGCAAAACTTTTAAGCCGCGCTGTGACTTTAAAAAAAATTTCTCCCGAAAGAGCGGGAGTTGTGCTCAATTACTGCATAAATGCAGGCCCTGCCTTTGTTATTTCGGCAATCGGCAGCACTATTTTAGGCTCAACAAAAATAGGTGCTATAATTTTTGTCGGCAATATTATATCCAGCATTTTACTTTGTTTTTTGATGCGCAATTTGAAAACTAAAAGCCCCGAAGCCCCCGCGACCGTTGCCTTTCCCATCAACCCTGCAGATAACTTTGTGTTATCTGCGACAGAAGCCTCATCTGCTGTTTTCGGGATATGCAGCCTTGTTATCCTCTTTTCAGGGATAGATTCTTATGTACTGAAATTTGCCGAGTCGGTTAAGCTGTTAAAGCCAGTATCCCTGATTTTAGAGGTCACAAATGCTGTAACCTTTACAAATAATGTTTACCTTATCGCATTTTTATTGGGGCTTGGCGGGATATGCATCTGGTGCCAGATCATTAGTCTTTCAGGTAATATAAAAATAAACTACCCCTTATTTGTAATATCCCGAATTTTTCACGGTGCATTAAGCGCCGCCGTGAGTGCTGCTATCATAAAAATATTTAAGGTCACCTTGCCCGCGATTTCCAACGGCAAGAGTTTTTCGAGAGATATTTTTTATTCAACCCCCGCATTGGCATTTTCCATGATTTCAATGGGAATTATTTTTGCAATATCATTGAGCGCTAAAAAAACTAATTGTAAAATACTCGACGATGTGGTATGATAAAACAAAATGTTAAAGAGGGTGTTTTTTTGGCAAACAAGGTTTTTGATAAAAAGCTGACCCACCATTGCGAATATTGTGTCCATGGTAAGCCCTCAGCTTTTTCTAACGAGGTTCTTTGTAAAAAACGCGGAATAACCGATCGCTTTAATAGCTGTAGGCATTATAAGTATGACCCTTTAAAACGCGAGCCCGCAAAGCCTGAAATTGCAGATAATTATTCGGCTGAAGATTTTTCGCTATAAAGTAAAAAAATTTGTTGACAAAATCAAACATTGTAAGTATAATGGTCTTTGCGCTATGGTGGATGTAGCTTAGTTGGTTAAAGCGCCAGTTTGTGGCACTGGAGACCGTGGGTTCGAGTCCCATCTTCCACCCCACATAAAAGGCTTTGGCGAAAATCGTCCAAAGCCTTTTAAAAAACTTAATAAAAACACATTGGGGTGTCGTCAAGCGGTAAGACACAGCACTTTGACTGCTGCATTCGTAGGTTCAAATCCTGCCACCCCAGCCAAAAATTCCAAGAACTTTAGGTTCTTGGAATTTTTACTTATTACCGAAATTCTTGACAAGTTTCGCTTCGGCGACTCCCTTCGGGAGTTCTCATCTTCTTCTCATAGGCAATTTGTTATATAAAAAACAGAGACTTCACTTTTCAGCAAAGTCTCTGCTTGGCGCGCTGAAGAAGGCACTCTGCGTACTCCAATCTGTCGACCGCCCTCGGCGGTGCCCGACATATTGTTCGTACTCGAGACTTCGCATTCCGCAAAGCTTTGCTTTGCGCCTGCTTCGGCGACTCCCTTCGTGAGTTCTCATCTTCTTCTCATAGGCAATTTGTTATATAAAAAAACAGAGACTTCACTTTTCAGCAAAGTCTCTGCTTGGCGCGCTGAAGAAGGTACTCTGCGTTCTCCAATCTGTCGACCGCCCTCGGCGGTGCCCGACATATTGTTCGTACTCGAGACTTCGCAGTCCGCAAAGCTTTGCTTTGCGCCTGCTTCGGCGACTCCCTTCGTGAGTTCTCATCTTCTTCTCATAGGCAATTTGTTATATAAAAAAACAGAGACTTCACTTTTCAGCAAAGTCTCTGCTTGGCGCGCTGAAGAAGATTCGAACTCCCGACCTTCTGGTCCGTAGCCAGACGCTCTATCCAGCTGAGCTATCAGCGCAAAGACGACATTTTTCAGCCGCCATAGTATAATATCACATCTTTTTATTAAAATCAAGACCTAATTTTAATTTTTTTGAAAAGTTCAACTCCTTGACAAAAAAGCCGTTTTATTATAAAATTAACATTGCTGTTTTAGGAGGGTGAAGATATGTCTGTGCTTATAACAGGAGGTGCGGGGTATATTGGTAGCCACACCTGCATAGAACTGCAAAATGCAGGCTATGATGTAATTGTGGTAGACAATCTCTTAAACAGCAGCCGCGAAGCCTTAAAACGGGTAGAAATGATAACCGGAAAACATGTTAAATTCTATCAAAACGACCTTCGCGAGAGAAAAGCTCTTGACAGAATATTTAACGAGAATAAAATAGATGCCGTCATCCACCTTGCCGGCTTTAAAGCAGTGGGTGAGTCTGTAGATAACCCTATCAAG
This sequence comes from Acutalibacteraceae bacterium, assembly GCA_045656665.1. Classification (GTDB taxonomy): domain Bacteria; phylum Bacillota; class Clostridia; order Oscillospirales; family Acutalibacteraceae; genus UBA737. The sequence goes on from JAZORP010000019.1 coordinate 41,652, forward strand.
TATTACAGCAATAATATCACGAGCGCTATTTGCCTGTTTGAAGCAATGAAACAAGCAGAAGTTAAAAAGCTCGTTTTCTCTTCCTCTGCTACTGTCTACAGTGTAGATAACGAGATGCCGCTTTGTGAAGATATGCCACTTTGCGCTATCAGCCCCTATGCTGAAACGAAAGTGATGATCGAGCGCATCTTGACCGACCTTTGCGCTTCCGATAATCAATGGAGTGTAGCTATTCTCCGCTATTTCAACCCTATCGGCGCTCACGAAAGCGGCCTTATAGGAGAAAACCCAAAAGGTGTTCCCAATAACCTTATGCCCTATATTTCGCAGGTGGCAGTTGGGAATTTGAAAAAGCTCCGTATTTTCGGTAATGATTACAACACTCCGGACGGCACCTGCATCAGGGACTATATTCATGTTGTGGATTTGGCCTTGGGACATATCAAGGCCCTTGATTGGGTGTCCCAAACAAGAGATTGTCAAGCTTTTAATCTCGGCACCGGAAAGGGCACCGGCGTTCTGCAGTTGAGAGATGCTTTTGTAAAAGCCACAGGCGCTAATGTGCCTTATGTTATAGCACCTCGCCGATCGGGAGACCCTGAGATACTTTGCGCCGATGTTACGAAAGCCCAAAACCTTTTGGGATGGACCGCAAAATTCGACCTTGAATGCATGTGCAAGGATACTTGGAGATGGCAAAAAAATAATCCTTTCGGCTACTGACCAAAATTTAAACGGGATTATTTCAAATTTCAAATAATCCCTTATATTTCCGCTCGTGGCGCAGCTGGATAACGCAGCAGATTCCGATTCTGAAGAACGGGGGTTCGAATCCCTTCGAGCGGGCCAAAAAATTCGACTTGTTTCGACAAGTCGAATTTTTTTATCCATTGCGAAAGCAATGGTATATTATCTCGCCTTTGGCGAGGATATCATCAACGATAGCGTTGCTATCGTTGCATCTCATAACACCTTTAGGTGTGTATCAGAAATTCTTTCGCAATGATGATATACAAAGCGTTTCGCTTTGATGATATGCAATTCCTTGCGGAATTGATAATATACACGGCTTTGCCGTGATTAAATCGGTTCACTTTTAATTTTTATTACTATAATATTTAGACCATCACGAATTTTAAAAGATGTCGGTGAATGTCGGTTTTGTTTTATGTATAATATTCTTGAAAAATAAAAAAGAAAGGAGTATTATAAAAATGAGCTTTTCAAATGAATTGTTTTCTGCTGGAGTGTGAGGTGAGAAAACACCTGCTGCACCGAAATGGAAAAAATGGATACATCGTAATTTGAGTGATAATCATTGTCCAGAATGTCTGATGCTCGATGGTTGTTGGTTTTTAAAAGAGAAAACTCCCAAATGGCCGCATCATCCATTTTGTCATTGTATCTTGGAAGATATACCATATAATGATGTATTAACCAAAACCACATCTGATAGTGATTATAGTAAATTTGATATATACTTATTCAATACAGAAGGAAGATATTCTGACACTAAGAAGCATTTGTTTGAAAGTTGGGGATATACCGTTAAAGACGGCAAGTGGTTACAAAGTGAAATTGAGAAGCAAGGTTTAGAAAATTATATTTCAGGTGATTATGAAATCGGTTTTTTGGATGAATATGGTCAAAGAATAAGTATAAGAGTAAAAATTCCTCGAAAAGATCAAGAAGGGGTGGTATCTTTCATAACCGGTTGGATGGCACGACCTGATGGACACATACAATTAGCAACACCGTATGGAGGGAAATAATATGAAGTATCTTGATTGTGTTGAAGTTATTGTTGAAAAAGAAAAATATGCAAAATGTGGCGTACACAAAGGTATGCAGGGCGTTATTTGGTTAGAAGAATCAATTAACGGGACTTGGGATGTCTTTTTTGACTTATGGGGCGAGCATGCTCCAATAGGCGATATCGCCGTAAAGGAGGAAGATTTAAAACTTATTCCTAAAATGGATGCAAGAGTTAACGAACAAATCAAATCTCTATTTGATAAATAATCTTACGTAGGTTCAAATCCCTACACCAAAAAATAATTTCACATCTTTTTTGTAGTCTCTTGCCAGAAAATCCAAGTCTTTGGACTTGGATTTTTTTATCCATTGCAAAAGCGATGGTATATCATTAACGATAGCGCTGCTATCGTTGTATCTCATCAGTCCGTCAGGACTGCATAAATAAGGGCGAATTTAATGGACGCAGAATACTCAGCGCCGAATCGGCAGTATCCATTGCCACACCTAAGCTCCCCAAAGAAATATGCCCTGGTCATCAAATATGGGGTTTGGGCGTTCGCGTCATTACAGAAGAATACTATAAAAGATTGCCGGTTGGTGCTTTTGGTTGGAGCGGGGCTTACGGCACGCATTTTTGGGTCGACCCTGCAAATAAAGTTACAGCCATCTACCTGAAAAACTCCAGATACGACAACGGTGCCACCGCTATAACTTCCGCAAATTTTGAGCAGGATGTTACCGACTCTTTCGAATAATTAAAGATCTGATTTAAGACGGCATACAACCTTCGGGAATATATCCTGCTTCTTAACTCACCTTTGACCACTCCTGCCATATACTGTATATGACAGGAGTGGTTTTTAATGAAAGATCAATTATGCTTTGAAAATCTCGGTTCATTATTCCGCACAAAACCTACTGCAGTTTCGTTCATAAACGGGAGTGAAAAATACAGCCGTATTCGCGGGCGGGTTATGTTTTATCAGATGCCATGCGGAGTGCTTGTTGCGTACAAGTTAAGCGGTTTGCCGAGCAAACCTCAGCATTGCAGTTCTGCAATCTTTGCTCTGCATATACATTCAGGCTCAAGCTGCAGCGGAAATGAAAGTGATCCATTTGCAAATGCAGGAGGACATTTTAATCCGCAGAACTGCCCTCACCCTTACCACGCGGGGGATCTGCCACCCGTCTTTTCGGCAAACGGCAGGGCTTTTTCCGCTTTTTTGACCGATAGATTCAAAGTCAATGAAATTTTGGGCAAAACAATTATTCTTCACATCGGTCTAGACGATTTTTCCACCCAGCCCTCCGGCAATGCGGGAGAAAAAATCGCCTGTGGAATAATAACCCCGATAATGAGATAATCTAAAAAAGACCTCAGTTTGCGATATAAATTTCGCAAACCGAGGTCTTCTCCTTTATAAAAGTATATAAACCAGAGCAAAAAGAAGAAATTTATCGCTCTTTTCACTCATCAAAATCAAGAGCAACCCTATAATGAGGGTGGTATCGCTGTCTTTC
>JAZORP010000020.1:0-8538 GCA_045656665.1 Acutalibacteraceae bacterium
TGGACACACGCCCCTCAAACGTGCCTGTCTGCCTATTCCAGCACACTCGCAAATTTATTGTGCCATAGTATTATAGCAAACCCGCTTTCGCTTGTCAATAACAAAATCAAAAAAATGTAAATAAAATTTTGCACTAAAAAACAGCTGTGATAATTTATCACAGCCGCTCTTGTTATTTAGTTTTAGATCGTTTGCTCAATTCTTGTTTAATTCGTGTGCCGCTTCGGCGGCGGGATATTTGTTTACTTTGTGCACACTGAGTGCAGCTTAATAAATACACTTAAAATCAACTAATTTTAAAACTGAGCTTCGTTAACATTGTACATTGGAATCACCCATAATAATTTATTTGATTGATTGTTTCCTCACGATCATATAAATCACCATCTGGTTTTTATTCTAAATCCTTATAGGAAATTTATCTTAATATTTGTTTTTACTTTTCGTCAGTCCTATCAAAATGTCGGAACCAAAGATCTTACTTCATCGGAATCACCGCTTTCTTTTTATTGGTTATTGGCTACCGGTGGAGCTTCCTCCCTCATTTTGGTAGTCCTCCTTTCTTTTGTTGTCTTAATTATAATACATTTTACACAGTTTGTCAAGAGTAAATTTAAAATTTTTATGCAAATTAACAATATTTTAAAATTCTTTACCTTTAACCGCAAATATGGTAAAATTATATTATATGTATATTGTGAAAGGTGTGGATTTATGCGACCTATGATGCCGCCTCCTGCCGGAATGCGAGGCCCCATAAGGATCGGCGGAGGGCCGAGAGGTTTTTTAACCGAGGAGGAAAAACAGAATCGCCCCAAAGTGACTAAGTCGCTGCTCCTTAGGATACTGAAGTATCTCTCACCCTATAAATGGCACTTTCTTTTGGTTTTTGTAGCCCTCGTAGTATCTGCGGTTTTAGGGCTATTCCCATCCGTTATTACAGGCAAGATAGTTGACGCTATTATAAGCGACAACCGCAACATAACGCTGCTTTTAAAACTGCTGGGTGTGGCTTTTTCGGTCCTTGTGGCATCAAATGTTATAAGTGTGCTTGAGCAATACATAAATTCATGGATATCGCAAAAAATTATTTTTGATATGCGCAACGAGATGTATGACCATCTTCAGCATATGCCACATTCCTTTTTCACCAATGAAAAACAGGGTGATATTATTACCCGAATGAACAGCGATATAAACGGTGTCAGCTCTGTTATATCCGGTATGCTGACCTCTATTGTTAGTAACACCTTGACGGTGGCGGTCTCGGTTTTCTATCTTTTTTATACCGACTGGCGCTTAGCTCTTATAGGGATTATCGTTCTGCCACTGATGATTTTCCCGACACGCAGTGTCAGCCGCAAGCGCTGGATGCTGGCCTCAGAGGTTCAGGAGAAGCACGACGAGCTCAACCAACAGATAAACGAAACTCTTTCGGTCAGCGGCTCAATGCTCGTCAAGCTTTTTACAAAAGAAAAAATTGAATTTGATAAGTTTAAAAGCATCAATAACGAAACCACCAAAATAACCATAAAAGAGCACCGTGCCGGCAGCTGGTTCCGCGTGATGCTGGGTATGTTTATTCAAACTGCCCCGTTGCTTATATATTTTGCCGGCGGTTTTTTGATTATAGGCGGTCTTGACAAAGGGCTCACCGTGGGGGATATCTCGGTCGTTGTAGCACTTGTTAACCGTTTGTACCAACCGGTAAGAATGCTGCTTGATCTGCAGGTGGATTTTACCCGCTCTTTGGCCCTTTTCACAAGAATTTTTGAATATTTAGACCGCAGCCTTGAAATAGAAAACCCAAAGAACCCGAAAAATCCGCAACTTCACGATGCTCAAATCGAATTTTTAAATGTAAACTTTTCTTATGATAAAACAAAAACAGTTTTAAATGATGTAAGCTTCACCGTTCCAAGCGGCAAGGTATATGCAATAGTCGGCACCTCGGGAGCGGGCAAATCAACCATTATAGGCCTTGTCCCCCGACTTTATGATGTTAAGGGCGGCTGTGTTAAAATAGCAGGATGCGATGTGAGAGACTTTGACCTCTCTTATCTTCGCAAAAATATAGGTATAGTTACACAGGACACCTACCTCTTCAACGGCACAATTCTTGAAAACCTGCTTTATGCCAAGCCGGAGGCTTCTATGCAAGAAATTGAGGATGCCTGCAAAGCGGCAAATATTTATGATTTTATAGACCGTCTTCCTCATCGTTTTGACACCGTTGTGGGAAACCGAGGGCTTAAGCTTTCGGGCGGAGAAAAGCAACGCATTTCCATAGCGCGAGTGCTTTTAAAAGACCCAAAGATTCTTATTCTTGACGAAGCCACCTCCTCTTTGGATTCGGTATCGGAAAGCCTTATTCAATCAGCCCTTAACCGGATAATGCTTGGCCGCACAAGCATCGTCATCGCCCACCGCCTTTCAACAATAATGGCGGCCGATAAAATCATGCTCCTTGAAAACGGGGTTATCAGCCAAAGCGGAACACACGATGAGCTTCTCGAAAGAAGCTCTGGCTACCGTTTGTTATACGATACTCAATTTAAAAAGGTTATAGACTACGAATTGGGCAAAAATACAGATATTCCCCATTGACTTAAATATGGATTAGTATTAAAATTATTATAGTAAAAATATTAAGGAGTAGCATTTATGAGTGAACAAAATAAAACTGATTATGATTATAATCCCGACCTTATAACCCTTGCTGATGATGATGGCAAGGAATATAACTTTGAAGTGCTTGACGCTATCGAGACCGACACCGGCCGCTATCTTGCCCTCCTCCCGACATTTGAAGACCCGCAGAAAATGCTTGAGGACAGCGGTGAGCTGGTTATAGTTAAAGTCGGAGAGGAAGACGGCGAGGAGTATTACTACGAAATCGAGGACGATGACGAGTATGAAACCGTGGCCGACGCATTTGTTGACCGCCTCGAGGATTTTTTTGAGATAGATAACAAATAATAATAACAAAACCTTGTCCTGCGCTGTTCGCGGACCGTGACTTATATAACCCTACAACCTTTTTAAACGGGGCCAATGCTCATGCGGCGGGTTTGCAGACCTCCCGCGGCTGTGCCGAGTTCGGAAGAAGGGAGCGCGAAACCGCATGGCCGGCACCCACCTGGCTTACGCTAGGTTATTTTAAGCACATTACGGCAGTGTGGGACAGTAAAACATCAACAAAAAAGCAGCCTGAGTTTAATGAACAAGTCCATTAAAACTCAGGTTGCTTTTTATCATTTAAAATAAACTGTATGTGTGCGGGTGAAGTGCCCATTGGGCTCGACCGCGGTCATGCCCTCTTTTGCAGAGATTTCATAACCCTCGTCCACATACGAGGGTATGCTCGTCCACGGCTCAATGCATAAATATCCCGCTCCCGGCACTGTCCACAAAAGCATATAGTCAAAGCCGTTGAAATCGACCGAGGTTTCTTTGCCTGTTTTGCGGTTGCGCAGGGTCACAAAACGAGATTTCATATCGGTGAAGACGAGGGCATCAACCTCAAAATATTTGGTGTAAATCGGGAGGACATTACCGTCCTTCAAAACGATTTTGCCCTCTCTTGAAAGGAGCGCGCCCTCAACATTAGCAGCGCGCAATGTCTCTTTCCTTTCAAATATAACATCATAATCCTCTATCCCTTCGGGGCAAGCATAGGCCTCATGGGCGCCGATGGCGGTGTACATCGTGCTGTCGGAATTATTCTTCACATCATACTCCACCCTCACACCGCCGCCGACAAGGGTGTATTTGATCCTGAGTTCAAATTTCCAAGGATACATTTTAAGGGTCTCCTCGGTCTCGCGAAGCAGGAAAACCGCAAATGTTTCGCCGCTGCTTTCAAGAGTGAAATCCATATGTCTGGCAAAGCCGTGCTTAACTATATCATACTCACGACCGCAAAGGGTGAATTTATCATCTCTAAGGCCGCCGCATATCGGGAAAAGCACCGGGGCCACACCGTTCCAAAATTCAGGGTCTCCGTTCCAGAGGCGCTCTTCTCCCCCAACAGTTGCGCGGCGGATCTCGGCACCTTTTTCTGCAATTTCAACCCGTAGAATTCCGTTATCTAAAACTACCATTTCTCCAACTCCTAAGACAATGTGATAAGTAATATCTCGATATTCTCAATTATATAGCAATAATCTTGCTTTTTCAATAACAAAATGTCTTTCCTTGGCATATACTGCTTACGAGGTGACCTTAATGGAAAAAAGTTTGATTGATAAATATAAAGCCGATATGCTCAAAATGTACCGCTCGGCCGGTAATTCTCCTACAACCTCCCCCGTAGAAAAAATGCCCGTAGCACAAAATATGCCGCAAGATGAAAATCCAAATCCACCCGAAAGCTTTGGAAAGCTTATCGCTATAGTAACAACCCTCCGTACCCTTTACCCTTTAGAGAATGCGAAAATAACCGTTTTCACAGGAGAGGGTGATGATATACAGGTGTTGGCCTCCGGCTCGACCGATCAAAGCGGGCGCAGCCGAGAATTTGCACTTCCCACCCCCGCTAAAGAGCTATCTATGAGCGCCGGCCGTGACTCTATGCCCTATGCCTTGTATAATATGCGTGTCCAAGCCGAGGGGTATGTAGATAATATCCATCTTAATATACCGGTTTTTAGCGGAGTGACCTCTCTGCAATCGTCAAATATGCTGTTGCTTGAGACCGCCGGTGTCAACAAAGGGCCTCAGATTTTTGATGAGGGCCAGAAATTCAACCTGTAAATTTAAAACCGCAAACTCAAAGGAGGAAAAAATATGCCCGAAGTGCTTACCCCTGTAATACCCCAATTTATAACCGTGCATTTAGGCCCTCCAGGCTCTGATGCCGAAAATTTGACTGTGCCTTTTACCGAATATATAAAGAATGTCGCTTCAAGCGAAATATACCCCACCTGGCCCGAAGCCGCTCTGAGAGCTAATATCTATGCGATAATCTCCTTTGCCCTTAACCGAATTTATACCGAATGGTATCCCTCAAGAGGATATGATTTTGACATTACCAACTCGACACAGTTTGATCAGGCCTTTGTAAGGGACCGTGAGATTTTTGAGAACATAGGCTACATAGTAGATGATATTTTTAACGATTATGTGGTGCGGCAGGGAACTGTCCAACCCCTATTCACCGCCTTTTGCAACGGCACCACCTCAACCTGCCTCGGGCTTTCCCAATGGGGCTCTGTCTCTCTGGCTGAAAGGGGCGAGACCCCGTTTGGAATACTTCAGAATTATTACGGTGAGGATATAGGCATAGTTGAAAATGCCCCTGTCGCTTTCACGGAAGAATCCTATCCCGGAGTGCCAATAAAGGTCGGTGATTCAGGCAACAATGTGCGAATACTTCAGGTCCAGCTCAACCGCATAGCGCAAAACTACCCCGCTATACCTAAAATCGAAAACCCCAACGGCATTTTCGGGCTTGATACCGAAAGCTCTGTTAGAAAATTTCAGGAAGTTTTCAATCTTCCCATAACAGGTGAAGTTGATAAATCTACCTGGTATAGGATAAAGCAGTATTACACCGGTGTAAAAAGGCTTTCCGAGCTGGCCGCCGAAGGCATCACCATCTCAGAGGCCACCGTTCCGTTTGCCACAGAGCTTTCAAGCGGAATGAGCGGTATAGGGGTCAGAACGATTCAGTATTATTTGAGTATAATCGCATATTTTAACGGCAATCTGGAGCCTGTTCCTCTAACCGGAACCTTTGACTCCGACACAGTTGCCGCTGTCGAGCGTTTTCAGGAATTTTACGGTCTTCCTGTCACCGGTATTGTAGACACCGACACTTGGAACACTATGACAAGAATTTATACCGAAACCGTAAACTCCCTGCCTCCCGGCTATCAGGGCGAAGATGCCAAGCTTTATCCAGGCTATTTCCTCACCCCCGGTATGCGCAATCAGGCCGTTGAAGACCTTCAAACATATCTTTCTTTCATAGGCCGAAATATCTCCGAAATTCCCGAAATTCCGGTCACCGGATATTACGGAGAACAAACCGAAAATGCGGTTTCGATCTTTCAGCGCCTTTTCGGAATCACCGTTTCGGGCGCAGTAGGCCCTGTTACCTGGGCTCAAATAGCGAGAGAATACGATGCTCTGAAAGAGCAGGAGCAGACAGCTTAAGTATGTAGCGCAAATTTTTTAAAAATAAACACCTCAAAATTAATTTTCGGTATTGACAAATCAGTAATTTATGTTATAATAATTTTTGCTTGTTTGGGGCGTTAGCTCAGTTGGTTAGAGCAACCGGCTCATAACCGGTCGGTCCGGGGTTCGAGTCCCTGACGCCCCACCAAACAAGCATTAATTTTTTAGCTTGTTTCCTCGCAGATTACATTCTGCTTGGCTAAAGGTGCGCATCAAGCGGCGCTAAAGCTTGCTTTCTGCGACAGGGACTTTCAAGTTAAAAACATTCCCCCGGAATGTTTTTAAGCCTCGAAACTGACGCCCCACCAAACAAGCATTAATTTTTTCCGCTTCATATTTTATAAAACCAAATAAATACAGGGGTATAGCTCAGTTGGTAGAGCAGCGGTCTCCAAAACCGCGTGCCGAGGGTTCGAATCCTTCTGCCCCTGCCAAAACAATGGGTACTGCAAAAGCAGTACCCATTGTTTTTTGTATGTATGGCCTTCTCGAACCCGAGGCACGCGGAGCGTGACGGGTGAGGTCGCGAGCGCGTCCTGCGGACGATGCAGCGAGCGTAACGAAGCGCTGCGGTCGACGATTGGGCCGCGCTCCAAGCGAGCGCAGAGTCGGGCACCGCAAGAGGGGTTGCCAAGCAACTTCGAATCCTTCTACCCCTGCCAAAAATAAGACAGTCTGTTGACTGTCTTATTTTTTATCCATTGCGAAAGCAATGGCATATCATCAACGATAGCGTTGCTATCGTTGTATCTCATCAGTCCGTCAGGACTGTATATCATCACGCGAAGCGTGTATAAAAAGATCTTTCGCAATGATGATATACAAGACTTCGTCTTGATGATATACACGGCTTCGCAGTGATTTAATATGTAGTAGTTCGAACAAATAGGTCAAAATTTCAAAGTGACTCGAATTCGTACAACCCTTTCAAAAAATCGACAAGGTTCATAAGAATCTTGTCGATTTTTACTTCTTATCTCTTACTTATTTTTTCGCAAGCCTCTGCCTTGCATTTTTTCTTCGCGATGGTATAATAAACTAAATAAAATCCTTTGGAGGTTTTTTATGAAGATTTTAATTATTCGGCATGCTGACCCCGATTATTCTATAGATTCCCTCACCGCTCAGGGCAAGATAGAAGCAGAGCTTTTGGCGCAAAAACTTTCTAAATTAGATATCAAGGAATTTTATGTCTCGATTTTAGGCAGAGCAAAGCATACTGCCGACTATACACTCAAAAAACTTAACCGAACCGCAAAGGAATGTGAATGGCTAAAAGAGTTCCCGAGTGTGATCGACAAACCTAATAAGCAAAACTCGATAGTCTGGGATTGGCTGCCCCAAGATTGGACCTCAGTTGAGCAATTTTACAGCCACAAAGATTGGGCAGATGTTCCTCAAATGAAGAAAGGCGAAGTATTAGCCGAATATAAGCGTGTGACCGCAGAATTCGACAAGGTATTAGCCGAACATGGCTATGTGCGAAACGGCCGCATATACAACGCGGCGAAGGCCAACGAGGACACCATCGTGTTTTTCTGCCACTTTGGTGTGGAATGTGTGTTGTTAAGCCATTTGTTAGGCATTTCTCCCATGCTGCTTTGGCACGGCTTTTGCGCCGCTCCCTCCTCGGTCACTACCCTTGTTACCGAAGAAAGAAGAAAAGGCATCGCCTATTTCAGGGCGAGCGCTTTGGGAGATGTTTCCCACCTGTACTCAGGTGGGGAAGAGCCGTCTTTTTCGGCCCGTTTCTGCGAGACCTATGACAACACCGAACAACGGCATGATTAGATATAAATGCCAAATTTTTCTTTAAAAAAGTATGCCCCAAAATTATATAAAAACTTTTTTCAAAAATCCCTTGACAATAGCGCTTTAAAGTGATAGAATATTTTAAAATTTAATATTATATAAAGGCTGTGACGAAGATCGTCTGGGTCGAAACATTACAGAAAGCCGATGGTTGATGCAAATCGGTATGGTTTTACCTATGACTTCTCCCTTCTGAGCCGGATACCTGAACATCCTTGTGAAAAAGTAAGGCATCCCGCGTATGCTGCGTAAGTGCATAGAGGTTGATTGACTTCGAAATTAAAGGCAATGACGAAGACGGAAGCTGCAACGAATTTTCAAGAGAGTCGGGGTTGGTGAGAAACCGATAAAGGACTGGAGAATTTCCTATCCCTTCTGAGCCGGAAGTCCCAAAAGGTTAACACCCAGTAGGCTCTTCCCGTGAATGCTGCGTAAGTGCATAGAAGTTTATCGACTTCGAAGAGGTGGCGGGTTTTATATCCGCAATTTGAGTGGTACCGCGAGTGCAAATTTAAATTTACACCCGTCTCAAAGTAAAAGAAC
>JAZORP010000021.1:0-16689 GCA_045656665.1 Acutalibacteraceae bacterium
AGAGCAAGGGTCAAAAGTCCAGATACTATAATTCCAATTACGACAACAAAGTATGCCGTCTTTAAATATGGTGTAATTTCGGTAAGGGATAAAAGAGACACTTCCTGTATAATCGCATCTGTCTTCTGTCCAAAGAACGACAGAAAGAAAAACATTGCAATACTACAATCGAGCAATCCAAATACCAAGTCGCAAAAATGTTTTTCTTTTTGTTTGGTATCTTCTTCTGCTATGGTCAGCAATTCATCCCCCGATAGCAGTTCATCAATTGTTACTTCGAAAAACTTGGCTATTACTTTCAAGGAATCTATATTGGGATATCCTCTGCCAGACTCCCATTTTGAAATTGCAGTTCGGGACACAAACAGAACCTCCGCAAGTTCCTCTTGGGTAAGTCCTTTTTTCTTTCGGAGTTCTTGTAATTTTTCATTAAATTCCATAATAATTGCTCTTTCTAAAAAAGCCGATATACGGCAAATTCTTATTTATCGAACTTATTATATCATAAATTTTTATAATTTTCCACTAATATTGATTTGAGATTTAGTCCAAGTCCTCCCCGAAATCCGATTTAGTTGGAGGATATCTATGAAATTTAACCGTGAAAATTTGTATAGAAAAAGTGCGAAACCGTTATGGTTTCGGACTTTTCTGCGCCAAATCTTAAATCGGTGCGCATTGTTGGTTGCGGAGGCAGGACTTGAACCTACGACCTTCGGGTTATCTTTTTAAGGCGACGCCTTAAAAAGCCTCTTGCGGTGCCCGAAAGTCGTTATCGGCTTGGGGCACCGACAACTTTCGACCGCGGCGCTTCGTTTTGCTCGCTGTATCTCGCACCGCGAGCGCTCGCAACCTCACCCAACGAGCCACGCTCGTCGGTCTCAACCCAAAATCGCCAATTCAAATTTAACTTTCATAACCAAAACGAAAAAGACACCCTGTTGGGTGTCTTTCGTTTTGGTTGCGGAGGCAGGACTTGAACCTACGACCTTCGGGTTATGAGCCCGACGAGCTACCAACTGCTCCACTCCGCGATATTATATTTCCTATTGCTATATTATTATACACTAAAGAATTAGATAATGCAACCCTTTATTTTAATTTTTTTAAAATTTTAAATCCCTGCAACAAAATCAGTTGTCGCTTACAATTAGTGCAGTTAAAATATGTACGGAAGGCTTAACAGCCTTCCCTAAAGCCGCAATCACATTAATGAAAAATCGTTTGCACGCCGTCAACAAATTCGCTGACTGCTTTAACCAGCTTTGTAGAGCCCTTTGTGACATTTTTATGATCCTGAAGCATAACCTTGCCTACAGCCAAGGCGGCTGCTCCTGCTATCATACCGGCGCCGAGTCCCTTTATAAATGACATTGAACTGTTCTGCATATTTAAAACCTCCCTTTGCAAGGTTAGTATTACCGCAAAGGGAGGTTTTATTTTAATTTTCTTTCACAAAAAACTGCTCATACCACACGATAAATGTGTAGACCGTCCAAATCTTGCGGCTGAGGTCCTCTTTATCGGCTCTATGCTTATCAAGCATAGCAACCAGCTTTTCTGTATGGAAAAACTTCTCAGCAATTTGGGATGTAAAGGCGGCCTTTACTGTGTTATAATACTCTTCCTCTTTAAGCCAGACACGAATCGGCACGGGAAAGCCCAGCTTGTCCTTATCGGCGGTGCGTTTCGGCAAGGTCTTCTCAGCAGCTTTTCTCAAAGCCAATTTGGTGGTGACGGTATTAACTCTGCATTTGAGCGGTATAGTCTGAGCAAACTCCATAACCTTTTTATCGAGGAACGGAACCCTCAGCTCAAGCGAGTTGGCCATACTTGTTTTATCAGCCTTGAGCAAAATATCGCCCATAAGCCACATATTAATGTCAAGATACTGCATCTTTGTAACCGTGTCCTTATCGGCTACCTCTTTGTAGAATTTATCGCAAAGCACCTCAGGCGCAACGGCATTTCTTGAGACAACACTCTTTACAAGCTCATTTCTTTCCTTTTGAGAAAAGATGCTGGCATTTCCTATGAAACGCTCCTCAATGGTTTTTCCTCTTCTCACAAGATAGTTGATGCCGTGCTTCTGGGGCAAATGCTCACATATTTTAGAGATAATACGGCGCAGCGCAAAGGGCAGCTTGTCATAAAACGTGAGTGTCAGTGGCTCCTGATAAATACGGTATCCGCCGAAAAGCTCATCAGCCCCCTCCCCCGACATTACGACCTTTACATACTCGCTTGCAAGTTTACTCACAAAATAAAGTGCTATAGCCGCAGGGTCTGCCAAAGGCTCGTCCATATGATATTGGATCTTCGAGAAGTTGCCCCAATATTCTTCGGGTGTGATTATTTTAGAAATATTTTCAACGCCTATTGTGTCTGCAAAATCCTTGGCGTAATGTATTTCGTTATAGCGGTCACCGTCAGGACTCTCGAAGCCCACAGTAAATGTTTTGTCGACATTAGCAGCCTCGGCAATATAGCTTGAGTCTATACCGCTTGAGAGGAAGGAGCCAACCTCAACATCGGCGATTTTATGGGCAGCCACCGATTCACGCACAGTTTCGTCGGTAATATCTGCGAAATATTCCAAAACGCCGTCGGTCTCGGAGAATTCCGGCTTCCAATAACGCACCTTTTTCATTTCGCCGTTTCTAAAGGTGAAATAGTGTGCCGGCGGCAGCTTGTAAACATTCTTAAAGAATGTCTCCTCAGTAGGTGAATATTGGAATGAAAGATAATGCCCCAAAGCCTCATCGTTAAATTCCTTTTTGAACTCGGGATGATCTAAGAAGGACTTTATCTCAGAGCCAAATATAAAGCTGTTATCCATAAAGGTATAATAAAACGGTTTTATACCGAACATATCCCTTGCAGCAAAGATGGACTTTTCCTTACGATCGAATATCACAAACGCGAACATACCGCGAAGCCGCGAAACCATCTCCTCGCCCCACTGCTCATAACCGTGAAGCAGAACCTCACTGTCGGAATTATTGGCAAATGTGTGCCCCTCGGCTATAAGCTCAGCTCGCAGCTCTTTAAAATTATATATCTCACCGTTAAAGACCAACACCAAGGACTTATCCTCATTAAACATTGGCTGGTTACCCTCAGCAAGGTCTATAATGCTGAGCCTGCGGAAGCCTAAGGCAATATCCTCATCCACAAACTTACCTGCAGAATCAGGACCTCGATGCACGATGCGATTCATCATTTTCTCAAGAACCGTGCCGTCATCCTTTATAAAATTAGTAAATCCTACAAATCCACACACTGATTAACACTCCTTAATATGAGCCTAATTTTAATATCCTATTAATTTTTACGAAATCTTTTTAACTAACCTCGGCCAAAAGGTTAAACCGCCTTTTTTCGTCATAGCGAGGCCCCGCTCATCTTTCGGTCTTATAGCTTAGCTCTCCGTCATCTACATAAAAGGTTATATCGCCGAAACGGTCGGTGCGCAACACTTTTGCATTAAAATATTCAAAGGTAGATAACACCTCATTATGAGGATGGCCGTATTGATTATCTGCTCCCACAGAAATAACAGCATACTGCGGTTTTGCGGCTTTTAGGAAAGCCTCAGACGATGACGAATTACTGCCGTGATGCGCAACCTTTAAAACATCACAGTTAATGTCGAGACCTTCGGCCAATATTTCTTTTTCCGCTTTGCTTTCAATATCACCCGCCAGCAGAAATCTAATATCACCGATTTCGGCCATAGTTACTATAGAACGGTTATTTTCGCTGCTCATATTCTCAAGCGCGGCTAAAACCGTTATTTCAAACTCGCCTATTCTAAAGTTCATACCTTGTTCAGCCTGCATAACCTCTCCGCCGGCATCTACGATTCTGTTAAGCACAAGCTCAGCGCGTATCAGCCCCTCACTCTCGACCGAAAGCTGAGGCAAAATAAGATTTTCTACCTCAAATATCTCGGTTATCCTATCGGAACCGCCTGTATGGTCATAGTCTAGATGTGTCAGCATCAAAACATTTAATTTTTTTATCCCGCATTCATCAAGCACCGAGCAAATATCATTTCCCGCATCCGCAAGGCCGGTATCGATAAGGGCTGAATAACCGTTGCTATAGATAAGTATACTGTCACCCTGCCCCACATCTATAAACTTGATAAAATCCTGAGAGGGGTCAAATGCGGGATTGAAGACTGTTTCTAACTTGCACAGCACAACAAAAATCGCTGCCGCTATCACGGCAAGTACAATTCTTATGGTATTTTTACTCGCTTTGTTACGAGTATTATTCTTCACCTGCAGCCTCACGCTCCATTAGTTGATCTTTGGTTATTAATACTTTTCGGGGGCGCGGGCCGTCATACGGGCCTACAACTCCCCTTTGTTCCATTTCATCAACTATCCTGGCGGCTCTGGCGTAACCCAATTTCAGCTTGCGCTGCAAAAGTGAGGTTGAAGCCATACCGTTTTCAACAACAACCTTAATAGCCTCTCCAAGCATCGGGTCTTCATCAGGCCCATCCTCAGGCAATCCTGTTTTTTGCTTTTTCTCAACAGCCGCCTGCCGCTCGATTTCTGTCATAACATTATCATCATAATCGGCGGCGCGGTCGCCCTTTATAAAGTCGACCACCTTTTCGACCTCTTCATCACTCACAAAGCAGCCTTGAATTCGGCTGGGTTTATTTGAGCCAACGGGGCTAAAGAGCATATCGCCTCGCCCTAAAAGCTTTTCTGCCCCTGCCGAGTCAAGAATTGTGCGGCTGTCTATCTGAGAGGAAACAGCAAAGGCAATTCTCGTTGGGATATTAGCCTTGATAACACCGGTAACAACATCGACCGAGGGCCTCTGTGTAGCAATTATCAGGTGCATACCCGCCGCTCTTGCTTTAGCCGCAATTCTGTTTATAGAATCCTCCACCTCGTTAGGAGCCGTCATCATAAGGTCGGCAAGCTCATCAATAATTATCACTATATGGGGCATTTTTTCAACTTCCGGATCGCCGAGATTTTCAACAAATTTGTTGTAGCCGGCAAGGTCTCTTACCCCTCTGTCAGCAAACATCTTGTAGCGCTTTTCCATCTCTGTAACGGCCCAACCAAGTGCACCTGAGGCCTTTCTCGGGTCGGTCACAACAGGAACAAGCAAATGCGGAATACCGTTATATATTCCAAGCTCAACCACCTTTGGGTCTATCATCAAAAGCTTAACCTCATCAGGCGTCGCTTTATAAAGTATGCTCATTATAATAGTGTTGATGCAAACCGATTTACCCGAACCTGTAGCTCCGGCTATTAGACCATGTGGCATTTTTGAGATATCTGCAACCACTTCGTTGCCGCCTATATCTCTGCCGAGAGCCACTGTAAGCTTGCTTTTGGCCGCAGTAAATGCAGGAGACTCAAATATTCCTCTGACACCTACAACATCGCTTGACTTGTTCGGCACCTCGATGCCGACGGCCGCCTTGTTTGGAATAGGCGCCTCTATACGCACGCCCGCGGTTGCAAGATTAAGAGCAATATCATCAGCTAAATTGGTTATCTTGCTGATTTTAACTCCGGCGCAGGGCTGCAGTTCATAGCGGGTGACAGTAGGCCCGCGGCTAATGTTAACTATCCTTGTCTCAACACCGAAGCTGCGAAGGGTCTCAACCAAGTGCTCAGCTGTAACCTCTGCACCTGTAGCCGCCTCATTTGTAGAACTCGATATATTAAGCAACGACAACGGCGGGAAATTATATCCGTTATCATCCGCTGTATCAAGACTGCCTTCAAGGTCTTCCTTAAATTTATCGGTTTCAGCTTTAAAGTCTATCATCTCTTTATTTTCTGTTGCTGCGGCCTTGAGGGCGTCATCCATATTCTGCCTGTCCTCAGCGCCTTCGGGGGGGTCGGCTTCAACAGTTTCACCGTAATAAGCGTTAACCACCCTGCGCTGCTGAGCGTTAAGCTGAGACTTCTTTGATTTATGCTTTTCGGGGGCATCATCGTCCACAGGGATATCCACATTAAAGCCCTTAATAATTTTGAGCTGCTTGCCGTCCTCTGTATCGCGCTCAAGCCTTGCTTGATAAGCGCTTTCAGCCTGCTCGGATATAGTTTTCACAGGTTTTGAAATAGTTTTAAACAATGCTATTAATGTGGTTCCCGTAATTATCATAAGAAATACAAAAATCAGTAGAATAACCGTTATAGCAGCGCCGGTCTTGCCGAAAGCGAGATAAAGCGGCTCTCCCACAAGAGCACCGAAGAAGCCGCCGCTTTTAAGGTGGGTTCCTTGTTCATAAGCATTGGTCAGATGTTCTAAAAATGTGAGCGAATCATCCCTCTTTGCAAAAATATCCACCGCTGCCCCTATGAAAACGGCAAGTAACCCCGACTCTATGATTTTAGCGGTTATAGAGCCGTTTATTTTATCCATAGCAAATATAACAGCCACAAAACCCATTAAAAACGGATAAAAATAGGCCGTCACACCGAATATGCCAAATATGGTGTTATGAAGCCAAAGCCAGATATTTTGCCCTTTTATGAAAACAACACAAAGGAAAAACACTGCCACGGCAAACCATATAACTGCATTAAGCTGCCTTTTTCCAGCATTTGACGCCTGATTCGCGCCGCGCTTTCCCGATGCGGTTTGGGTTCTACTTCCTTTCTTTTTAGCTGCCATTTGATAATCTCCTTATAATTTCAAATCTGCTGTAATCTGTTTTTTAAGTTCTTCCACCGAAGAAAATTTGATTTCATCACGCAAAAATTTAAGCGGAGTTATTCTCAATTTCTTTCCGTACAAATCTTCGGAAAAATCCTCTATATAAGTTTCACTTATTACATAATCTGATTTGTATGTCGGCCTGAGGCCGATATTAGTAATACCGAAATACTCTTTTTTGTCAAAGCTTATCTTTGTTTTGTAAACCCCGAATCTCAATTTTACTAACCCATCGGGGTATTTTTGATTGGCTGTTGGGAAACCGATTGTTCGGCCCCTTTTATCACCGTGCAAAACCACACTCTCAAAGGAAAAAGGCCGGCTTAAAAGCTCGTTAGCCTCCTCAATCAGGCCATCCTTAAGCATCTGCCTGATAAGCGTTGAGGAAATAACCTCACCGTTATTTTCGATAGGTTGTGAGAATTTGAATTCAATCCCCTTTTCCCTGCAAAATCGCTCAAGGTCTGCTATGGTTCCTTCTCCGCCTTTTCCAAAGCGGTAATTAAACCCGCAACACATAAGCGACGGCTTATATTTATCATAAAGAAATTCTAAAAACTTTTGTGCCGAGGTGTTTTTTACACGGTTAAAATCAAGGGTCAAAATTTCATCTATCCCAAGCCGCAACAGAGCGTTGCACTTCTCTTCATAGCCCATCACAAGCTCTGTGTCCCCCGAAATGGCCATTTTGGGAGGTTCTTTAAATGTCACGGCTATTCTTTTGTGGTTTTGTGCCAGAGAAAGAACAGCCCTATGCCCTTTATGTAGGCCGTCAAAAGTTCCCAGCACTATAGCTTTTTTCATCTGTTTACCACTCCGGATAATTAATTATGCATCTAACCCCTATTTGTTCTCTTGCAAGATCTGCAAACCCCACGCCAAGAAAAAGTCCGTTGCTTTTCATCCTGTAAAGTTGCTCATCGAGCGCATCGGTTATATGAAGCCGCTCAAAGCTAAGCTGACCGCCGTTACAAAAACGAATCGCCTGCTTCTCTGTTACCTCTAAAGCGGGCAGATGCTCAACTGACTTTTCCTCACTAAAAATATACTGCGATATGTTATCGCTATTAAGCTTTTCAAGCTCTACCGAATCAGCAATATCAAAGCCCGAAGCATAGGTTCGCCTCAGCTCGGCCAAGGTGGCGCCACAGCCCAAATATTCGCCGATATCTCTGGCTAAGGACCTGATATATGTTCCCTTCGAAACATGGGTTTCTATCACAAATGTATTTTCACTGTCAATGCCGGAAAGCAGGTTGATTTCGAAAATATTGACTCGCCTCGCATCAATCTCGGCGGTTTTGCCCTCTCTGGCCAGCTTATAAAGTCGGATGCCGTCCTTCTTTATCGCGCTGTACATCGGCGGGACCTGACTTATCTCACCGGTAAAAGCACAGAGAGCAGATTGTAGCTGCTGAGGACCTACACCGACCTTTGACTCTGATATAACCTCGCCGGTTATATCGTCTGTATCAGTGGTGATTCCAAGTTTCACCCTCGCGATATAGCGCTTTTCACCGTCCAGCAAAAGACTTGACAGAGCGGTGGCTCTTCCCAATAAAACCGGTAGCACCCCCGTAGCCATCGGGTCAAGAGTGCCTGTGTGGCCTACCCTTTTTTGACCCGTCAACCTCTTTATTGCAGCAACTGCCGAAAACGAGGTTATACCATTCGGTTTATCGAGCAGAATCAGTCCCTGCATATGTTTCCTCCAAAGCTTCTTTAACAACTGCGAGCACTTTTTTCTTAACCTCTTCAAGTGTCCCCTCAACGGTAGCTCCCGCTGCCGAGACATGACCGCCGCCGCCCAGCCTTTTGCATATTGCGCTGGCATCAAGCGGAGGATAGGTCCTTAAAGAAACCTTGAATTCCTCTTCACCTGTCTGCTTAGCGGTTATCCCGACCTTCACACCTTCAATACTGCGCGAAATAACGGCGATACCCTCAAGCTCGGTGCCGCTACAGCCTGTTTCAGTCTGTATCTGTTCAGTAACGGGTAACAAAATGCATCTATCATCAAAATGAAACTCTGCGCTTTCAAGCACCACTTTTTCAAGCTGCAAAAGCTTCTTGGATTTGGTGTCAAACATAAGGCGGTTGATTTCAGCCGCATCGATCTTAAAATTATAAAGCTCTGCTGCGATAAGATGAGTTTTTTCGGTCACATTTGAATACTTAAAGCATCCTGTATCTGTAGCAAGACCGGTATATATCGCCTTGGCTGTAATATCATTGATATTGACCTTCATCATAGAGATAAGCTCATAAATGCACTCGGCCGTAGCCGCCGCATCCTCATCAAGATACAAATTCTTTGCAAAATGTGTGTTTGAAATATGATGGTCTATGCAAAGGTCAACCGCATCGCCAAATTCATCCTTAAGCGCGCCAAGCAAACGGGTATCGGCTATGTCAACTGCCACCACGGTGGCGCCATCTCTTGAAACATGGTCGGTTTTGCGGGCAAAATAATCATATTTTTGCGGTATCACATCGGGGCAAACCACACAAGCCACCTTACCAATCTCGTTAAGCGCGTAATAAAGCGCGTAAGCCGAGCCCAGCGTGTCACCGTCAGGCGAGGCGTGAGTCAAAATAATATAATTATCACGCTTTTTTAAATATCTGGCCGTCTGCCGCAGTGAAAGACGGCGGCATTCGACATTTTTATTATTCATAATCTTTGTCATCCTCTTTAAAAGAATCAATGATCTTAGATATATTTGCGCTCTGCTCGATAGAGTCATCTGCCACAAATCGCAGTTCGGGAACCTTTCTCAGCTTTAACCTTGCGCCCATTTCGCGCCGCAAAAATCCTGCTGCGCCTTTAAGGGCTTTTACCGAGTTTACGGTTGCTTCAAACCCTTCAATGGCGCTGATATAAACCGTGGCATATGAAAGGTCACCCGAAACGTCCACCTTAACGATGCTCAGCAATTTGCTTACTCTAGGGTCCTTAACCTCGCGAAGCAACTCAGAAAGGGTGATTTTAATATCTGAAGTGACACGGTTGATTTTATATCCTGCCATCAGTCTCTGTACTCCTCCATAATGAAGGCTTCAAAAATGTCGCCTTCCTTGATATCGGCAAACTTTTCAAGGCTGATTCCGCACTCGTAGCCCTGAGCCACTTCCTTGACATCATCCTTAAAGCGGCGCAATGAATCAATCTTATCCTCGCAGATAACAACACCATCGCGCACAACCCTGATTTGGCAGGCGCGGGTGACCTTGCCGTTGGTTACATAGCTTCCGGCAACTGTGCCGACGCTCGAAATTTTGTACACATTACGAACTTCAACCGTTCCAAGCACATTTTCGCGGTATTTGGGAGCCAGCATACCCTTCATAGCGGCGGTTATTTCCTCTATGCAGTCATAGATAACGCGATACATCCTCATATCGACGCCGTCACGCTCTGCGGCAACCTTTGCCACGCTATCAGGGCGAACATTAAAGCCCACTATAATAGCGCCTGAAGTTTGAGCCAACATAACATCCGACTCATTAACTGCGCCCACGCCGCCGTGGATAACATTAACGCGAACCTCTTCGTTGGAAAGCTTGACAAGGTTCTCTCGAACAGCTTCAACACTGCCCTGAACATCTGCTTTAACTATAACATTAAGTTCTTTAAGCTCGCCCTCACTCAGGCTCTCGAATAGATTATCAAGGGTTACCTTCTGCTTAGCGTTGAATATTTCCTCTTTAGCTTTCTGCTTTCTCTGTTCAACAAGCTGGCGGGCAAGTCTCTCATCCGAAACCGCATCAAAAACATCGCCTGCATTCGGTGTTTCGGCGAGACCGGTTATCTCAACCGGAACAGACGGACCTGCGGTTTTAACAGAAATTCCGTTTTCGTTCGTCATAACGCGAACACGGCCGACAGCTGTGCCTGCAACTACAATATCACCGAAGTTGAGTGTGCCGTTCTGAACGAGTAGGGTTGCAACAGGACCGCGGCCCTTGTCAAGCCTTGCCTCGATTACAATACCCTTTGCTCTGCGGTCGGGATTAGCCTTAAGTTCCATCATCTCGGCAACCAACAGAATGTTTTCGAGCAGGTTATCGATACCGTCATGCGTTTTGGCAGAAACCGGAACACATATAATATCGCCACCCCATTCCTCTGGCACGAGCTCGTGCTCGGTGAGCTGCTGGAGGATTCTGTCAGGATTTGCCTCGGGTTTATCCATCTTATTAATAGCCACGATTATCTGGACCTTAGCGGCCTTAGCATGGTTGATAGCTTCAATGGTCTGGGGCATAATACCGTCGTCAGCAGCAACAACCAAAACGGCAATATCGGTGGCCATAGCGCCTCTTTGACGCATTGAAGTAAATGCAGCGTGACCAGGAGTGTCAAGAAATGTGATATCGTTGCCTTTGCAATTAACCCTATAAGCACCGATGTGCTGAGTAATGCCGCCGGCCTCGGTATCTGTGACAGCTGTATCACGGATAGCATCCAAAAGGGAGGTTTTACCGTGATCAACGTGACCCATAACAACCACAACAGGACTTCTAGGCTTGAGATTCTCAGCATTGTCCTCGGTATCATCCATAATCTGTTCTTCGATAGTAACAACTACGGCCTTTTCGATCTTGGCGCCCATTTCGGTTACAACGATTTCTGCAGTATCATAGTCAATAACCTGATTTACTGTAGCCATCATACCCAGCTTGAGAAGAACCTTAATGACCTCAGCAGCTGTCTTTTTCATAGCAGCAGCAAGCTCTCCGACCGTGATCTCATCACCTACAGTTACTGTGATGGGGGTCTTCTTTATGCGCTCAAGCTGCATACGGCGGATTTTATCGGCCTCGGTCTCACGCTTTGCGCCCTGCGGCCTGCGATAATCCTGAGATTTCTGCTTTATCTTCTGCTTTCTTGAATAGTTATCCTTCATAGAATTTGCAGGAGCGATAGATTCATATTTTTCATTGTATTTATCGATGTTTACATTGGATGTGCGGGTATCTACACGGCGAATCTCAGCCGGCCCTCTGTTGGGAGTAGCCCCCGGCACCTTATCCTTCTTTCTTGAAGCAAAGGGTTTGGGATCAGAGGGCTTGAATTCTTTTTTGGGAGCCTCTGAAGCCTCAGCCTTTTTATCAGCCTTTTTATCGGTCGAGGGTTCGGCTTTCTTCTCGATTACAAGCTCAGCCTTTTTCTCGGTTGGCTTTTTCTCGGTTTGCTTCTTTTCTGCTTCTTTTTTGGGCTCGGCCTCGCCGTTTTGCGCGGCGGCAGCAGCCTTCAACTGCTCGAGAATGGCCATCTGCTCGGCAAGCTTTTTGTTCTTTTCCTCTTCCCTTGCCTTTTTAGCCTTCTCGCGCGACTCGGCTCCCATAGCAAAATACTCGTCAAAGTTTTTGACTGCATGATCAGCTGTCAAGCGGGTAAAAATCAAACCGATTTCTTCCTCACCCAAAGCAGCGCCCGACTTCTTCTCAGTGCCGGTCAACTCGGTGATTATCGCAATCAAATCCTTTGATTTCATATTAAAATCTTTTGCAAGATCGCTTATTTTGTATTTATTCGTCATTAGCGTTTCCTCCTTACATATGCGCCTTTAGAGTAATTGCATCCGCAAAGCCCGAATCATCAACGGAAATTATTCCGCATTTACGGCCCACAGCGGCCGATAGAGTTTCAATATTGGTTTCTACAAGCAGCAGTTGCTTGACAGAAGCCTTTTCTGCATAAAATATTGCTTCCTTGCGGCTTTTTGGGGATATATCGCACGCTATCACAACAAGCTTCGATTTACCGCTCTTTAAAGCCGAAACACATGCGTCAAACCCAAAGCTGAGCTTACCTGCCTTTGCCGCAAATCCTAAGAGGGTCAATACCTTTTTACTCAATATTACCAAGCTCCGTTTCAAGCTGATCGTATATTTTTGCATCAACAGGGGTTTCAAAGGCGCGCGCAAAACCGTTTGCCTTTCTCACCTTTTTTAAACACTCAGTATCTTTGCAGATATAAGCACCTCTGCCGTTAAGCTTGCCCGTGGTGTCAAGCTTTATTTCATTATCACAGGTCTTGACAACCCTCACAAGCTCTCTTTTAGGCTTCATTTCACGGCAGCCGATGCACATTCTCATCGGGACTTTTTTTGATTTCATCTAAAAATTCCTTTCGCGGTTTATTCACCGAAAAATCCGCTTTCGGGATGAATATCGATTTTCCAGCCTGTCAGCTTTGCAGCAAGTCTGACATTTTGGCCCTTATTTCCTATCGCAAGGGAGAGCTGAGCCTCAGGCACTCTTGCTTTGCAAACTCGGGGCTCTTCGCTCAATATCTCTACAGAGACTACCTTTGCGGGAGAAAGCGCCTCAGATATAAATTCCGCAGGATTCTCGCTGTATTTAACGATATCTATTTTCTCGCCGGCCAACTCTTCAACAATCTTGTTGACACGCGCGCCCTTAGGCCCTATGCAAGCGCCTATCGCATCAACCTCAGGGTCAGGCGACCAAACGGCAATTTTTGTTCTCGAACCTGCTTGGCGAGAAACCGACTTAATTTCAATAGTGCCGTCAAAAATCTCAGGAACTTCGGTTTCAAACAAGCGCTTAACAAGGCCCGGATGGGTTCTCGAAAGCATAACCCTTGCGCCTCTCTCAGTCTCCTTAACATCAACCACATAAACCTTTATGTGATCGCCCTCTGAGAATATCTCATCCGGCACCTGCTCTAATTTCGGGAGGGTGGCCTCGTTGTGGCCTATCGTGAGAATAGCGTTGCCGGTTTTAGGGTCAATTTTTTGAACAACCGCTGTCACAAGCTCTCGGTTGTGGCTTTGGAACTCGGCGAGGGTCTTATTTCGCTCTGCCTCTCTCACACCTTGACGGAAGTTGTTTTTAGAGTTCTGCGCAACAACTCGCCCAAACTTTCTGGTATCAAGCTTTATGTCCACAAAGCCAAGTTCCACAGAAGCAGGGTCAATCTTAGCAGCATCCTCTTTTGATATCTGTGTGAAGCTATCCTCCACCTCATCAACCACCATCTTTCTCGCTGTCACAGAGAAGATTTGATTTTCAGGGTCTATAACACAGGAAACAATGTCATTCCCACCGTAATCTTTACGAGCGGCCACAACAATAGCCTCTGAAAATTTTTGAGCTATAAATTTTTGAGGAATCCCTCTCTCTTCCTCCATAAGCCTTAAAGCTTCAAAAAATTCCTTGCTGTCGTTCTCTGCTTTTACTGTTTTTTTACCTTTAGCCATTTTTATTAATTCCTCCAAACAAGTTATTCAAAATCACACAAATTTGCTTTTGATATTTCCTTAAGCCCGAAGACCGACTCAGTGCTGTCAATATCTAAAACAACACTGCCGTCAAACCGCTTTAAAATACCGACAAATTCTTTTTTGCCGTCAAGCGCTTTATAAAGCTTTATCTTGATTTTCTGACCCTGTAGCTTCTCGTAATGCTCAGGCCTTGAAATTTCCCTTTTAAGCCCTGGAGAGCAAACCTCTAAATAATAAGGAACATCTATTGGGTCGGCTTGATCGATTATCGGGTCTATCGCGTGAGAAACCGCTGTACAATCATCGATAGTGATACCCTGGGGCTTGTCGATAAACACCCTTAGATACCACGAAGCGCCCTCCTTTAGAAATCTCACGTCCCAAAGGTTTACATCCTGCTTCTCAACAGTTTCTTTTATCAGAGAATAAACCCTCTCTGCCGCATTGGCCATTTCTTCATCTCCTGTCTTAATACACCGACGCGCGGCGCGCGCATCTCATGTAAAACAAAAGTGAGCGGGTTGCCCCACTCACCTTTCTTTAAGTCTAGAATTATTATATCATATGTCTTTAACAAAATCAAGTAAAATTTAACTGTTTTTTAGTTTTCCGGCTTTTTACTCGGATTGTGCGCCGTTTGTATCTTCCTCGCCCTTGTAGGAGTTAATATAAACGGTGACTTTTGAGTCGTTATTGACAACCGTTCCGTATTTCGGGTATTGGTCAACTATAACTCCCGGTTGCGAATCCTCATCATACTTTTCAAGAACCTCTATGTTTTCATAAAGAAAACCCTGCTTCAAAAGTTCAAGTTTAGCATTAGTTTCATCCAATCCCTTAAGATTCGCTATCTTGATTTCTTTGGGGCCAAGACTTATGACAAGCTCAACCTTGGTGTCTCTTACAACCCCTTC
Organism: Acutalibacteraceae bacterium; assembly: GCA_045656665.1. Taxonomy (GTDB): domain Bacteria; phylum Bacillota; class Clostridia; order Oscillospirales; family Acutalibacteraceae; genus UBA737. The sequence continues at coordinate 14,883 of JAZORP010000021.1, forward strand.
GCCTTCAGGACCTATTGATTGAGAGCATACCGTTCCCACGGGATACTTGTCAGAATAGGTTTTAGAGGATATGGCAAACTCAAACATTTCAAGGCTGTCATCTTCAATTATGTCGGCATAATACTTACCCTTAAGGTCAGGAACTACATAAAGCTTGGCGGTGACCTCCGCTCCGCTTTCAATGTCTCCGATCTTATCAACAACAGGCGCTTGCTCCTCTTCACTCTCGGTAGAAAGCACTTGGGAGGACTCATCCTTGAATATTTCATCCTTAAGCGGTCCAAAAACCAAGAAGGCGGCCAATCCTACAAAAACAACAATTGTGCAAACAGCTGAAATTACAGCATATTTAGCCCCGCCGCCTTTTTTCCTTGCCTTTGGCTTTGAGGAAGATGATACCTCAGCCGACTCTTTTGGCTTTTTGGGCGCAGCCGCAACCTGAATTTCACCGTAAACCAACTCATTTTTCAAGGTTTCAATATCCTTTGTTCTGTCCTTCGGCATCACCTGTAAACCGTTCGCCAAAGCCGCAAGAACGTGGCGCGGTAATTCCTCTGCAAATCTTGCGGGAATAGTCATCGCATCATTCTCAAGCCTCACCTTGGCTTCGGGTGGTACAGTGCCGATAAGAACCCTGAAAAGGGTGGCACAAAGGCCGTAAACATCAGTATATGTGTCATCGTGCAAGCCCTCTATACCATATTGCTCTACTGCGGCATATCCGCTGTAAAGCTTAGATTCAAGCTCCGAATCTGCTTGGCGAAGCTTCTTAATAGCATAATCGGTGATTCTCAGCTTGCCGTCGCGACCGACCTTTATTGTGTCTAAAGAAATGCCTCTGTGTATAATACCAATATCATTCATACCCTTTATGGTATCTATAAGAGGCAAAAGCAAGGCCCTCGCCTGTTCCCATTTCAAGGAGCCGCCGTTTTTTTCCAAAAACTCGCCCAGAGTTATCCCTGAAACATTCTGCGAAATAGCATAGACCGTGCCGTTTTCTTCGAAAACATCACTCACCTGAACCAATGCCGATAAATCAGAATGGATTATATTGCGGTTAATTTCAGCAAACTCAAGCAAACCCTCATTAAAAGTATACTCGCCCCCTTTAATAATAGAGACGGTTTTATCAGGGTTTCTGTGCGCAAATCCTATGGGGAAATACTCTTTAATATTGATAATGCTTTCGCTGCCGTTGTCCCAACCGATATATGTGATGCTCTCCCCGTTCGAGCTTAAAACCTTGCCCACAAAGTAACGGTCGTTAACAATAAACTTTGCCGGCAGACACTCGGGGGGATTTAGGCTCTTGGAATCATAACCGCAAATCGGGCAGATGCGCTCGCCACCGTTATCATTCATACATCCCAAACATAATCTTTCGGTGTCAAACATAAAAAACCTCCGAAAATAAATATTTTAGAGATATAATAACATATTTTTTGAACTTTTTCAACTTTTTTAGACTTTAACGCCTTTATATCCATATTTATGCAAAAAAACGGCCGTCATAGACCACCGGCTGCATTTGATAACATAAAACAAAAACCGAGGGTGGCTTTCTTGCGAAATGTCACTCTCGGTTAATTTGTATACGATTTAAATTAAACGCCGAATTTAGCTACATTGAGCTTTATTCCGGGGCCCATGGTAGTTGCGATAACACAAGACTTGATGTACTGACCTTTAGTGGCGGCAGGCTTAGCCTTTATGATAGCGCCCATGAGAGCATCAAGGTTCTCCTGAAGCTTCTCAGCTCCGAAAGAAACCTTGCCAATGGGGCAGTGAATGATATTGGTCTTGT
>JAZORP010000022.1:0-12011 GCA_045656665.1 Acutalibacteraceae bacterium
ATGGGCCCAGGCGTCTATGATTGGAACTCCGGTAAATGGATCCAATCAAACGGTGGTTGGACCGGTGCATCTAAAGAAATAGTTGCTTATTATATGGACCCGAGGAATTTTCTCAACACCACAGAAATATATATGTTCTTGCAACAGGGTTACGATTCTTCTGTTCAAACAGCGACAGGCTTACAATCTATAATCGCGGGAACATTTTTAGCAAGCAACTACAGCGATCCTAATGATACTGCCTACAGCGGTTCATACGCCGAGGTTATAATGGAGGCTGCACGACAATCAAAGGTAAGCCCTTATATAATTGCTGCAAAAATCATACAGGAAATCGGGTCTGAAGGAACCAGCGCATTGGTATCGGGCACCTATCCCGAATATACTGGCCTTTATAACTTCTTTAATATCGGCGCATCAGGAAGCACCCAAGCGGCAGTTATCGCAAACGGCCTTGCCACCGCTAGGAAAAACGGATGGAATACCCGCTCTGCCGCTATAATCGGTGGCGCTAAATTCCTTTCGAGCGAATATTTTTCCACAGGTCAGGACTCTTATTATTATCAAGATTTCAATGTTAAAAACCCTAATGCTTTATGGCATCAATATGCACAGGCAGTCTATGACGCGCGTTCAAAGGCTGTAAATCTTGCCAAAGTATACAATAAGGACGAATATAAAAACTTCACCTTAACATTTTCAATCCCTGTTTTCACCAATATGCCGAATAGCGCTTGTGTAAAACCTGTAGAAAACTCTAAATCAAATAATTATTATTTTAGAAGTATTTCAGCCCCAGGTCTTACCCCTTCATTTAATATGTTTACCTACAACTATGACCTTTATGTTGCGGGGGATTCCACCATTTATGTTGAGCCTGTCAAAGGCGCTTCGTATGCAGGGGAGACCGGTTTCAGTCTTAATGCTGGTGATAACACAGTGACGCTAAAAGTCAAAGCAGAAAGCGGTTACACTACCGATTACACCATTACTGTAAATGCCGCAACCGCCTGTACATTAACTGTTAAAATGGGAGAGCAACCTCAAACTGTCATTCGTGGCGACACTAACGGGGACTCTCAGATAACTCTCAGCGATCTTGCCAATGTACGACTGCACCTTTTAGGTCTATATACTTTGTCAGGCAACAATGCGACCGGAGCCGACACTAATAAGGACGGCGCTATAACTTTAAGCGACCTTGCAAATATCCGCCTGCATTTATTAGGTCTGTACACTATTAAAAATTAAGGAGAAACCAATGAAAAAATTTACCAAATCTCTCATAGCTTTATCTTTAATAATAAGTGTTTTAGCATCATTCTTTTGCTTTACTGCTTCTGCGGCGGGCACCTCAATCTCTTTAAGCAAGAGCAGTCTTACAGTAGGCGACAGCCTGACTGCAACCGTTACATTTGATGCCGGTGAAGCTATGTACGGTGTAGAAGGTGTTGTTAATTACGACAGCTCGGTTTTAGAATTCGTCAGTAGCAGCAACGCATCGGGCGGTGCGGGATCTTTGAGGATAATTGAGGCTCCTTCGGGCGAAACAAAAGTCTCATATTCTATCACCTTTAAGGCTTTAAAAGCGGGCAGCGCTTCTATTTCTATGAGTGACTGTAATTACGAAGCGTTAGGCGAAAACGGCGCAACCTCCAAAGCTTTTACAGCTTCTTCCGCATCAGTCACTGTTAAGGATGTGACACTTTCCGGCAATGCGAACTTAAGCTCTATGAGAATAAGCGCCGGTGCTCTGTCGCCCGCATTTTCTCCTTCGACAACAAATTATAATGTCTCGGTTCCGAACTCTGTCACAGAGCTTAAAATATATGTCACAACGGCTGACTCTGCCGCAACCGTTTCTGTTCAGGGAAGCGCCGCTCTTAAAATCGGCAGCAACACAAGAACGGTTGTTGTTACAGCTCCCAACGGGACGCAGAAGTCCTACACATTAAACATAACAAGAAGCGAAACAGAGGCTGAGCCGGACGAACCGGAAGATCCGGAGGAGAATCCGCTCGAGACTGTAATAGACGGCGCTACATATACAATAGTAAATGACTTGTCATCGGTTCCTTTGTTCTCAGGATTTACCGCCTCAAAAACCGATTTCAACGGCACTGAAGTTTCTGTAGCGGTTGATGCCGATAACGTGTTTGTTATTTATTATTTACAAGCTCCCGACAGCACCGACTTTGTACCATACACCTACAATGCTGATGCTCAGGTTTTTGAGAAGCTTAAATACTTAACTCAGGGTGAGAATTCATATATTATCGCCCCTATTCCCGAAGGTTTCCATTTACCTGACGGTTACTACAAAACAACATCTAATATAGCTTCGCTTCAAATTGACTGTTATGCCACGGGAGAGGCCGCGATGAGCGATTTTAGCTACATTTACTGCTTCACAAACGGACGATACGGTTTTTACAGATACGATACTCGTGAGAATGTTCTCCAAAGATATCCCGAATTAGAGTTACTCTCTGTTGATGCGGAGGTTCTCGACGAGGATGAGAACTCTGCTGGCGGTCTTGCACTTTTTATAAGCCGCTTTATGGCTCTCACCAACAATGCAAAAATTATAATTGTTTCTTTGGCGGTTTTGATTTTGTGCGCCATAATCCTTGTTGTTTTACTTATTGTAAAATTCTCCAAAAAGAACCTCCCTGCGGCTGAGGAAGATGACATTCTTGATTTAGACGATTTTGATAACACTACCGTTATAGACGGCTTTACCTTTGCTCACGAATCAGTCGTCAGTTCAGATGATATTAATGATGAGAAAAATAATTTTAACTTCGCCGTGGAAGCTGTTGAATCCAACCTAACTGAAGAATCCGATAATTTAACAAACGAAACCGAAGAATAATCCACTTTTAACGGAGCTGAAAAACAGCTCCGTTATTTAATTTCTGTATTATAAAACATAACCACCGCATATTTATAAATAAAAAAGTAACATAGGTGGTAATATGGATTTTTTGAAATATTTTTTCTTTGTTATATTTGTTGTAACAGCTTTTGCTATGTTCATAATTTTCGTTAAAAGCAAAAAACCTCTGATATTATCACTCCTAAACGCGATTGTCGGTTTATTTGCGCTTAGCATAATAGATTTAACCTCTAGCTACACAGGTGTCTATATTCCGATTAATTGGTTTACGGTGGGAGGTTCAGGAATCTTAGGTGTGCCTGCTGTCTGCGGATTTCTTTTATTAAAACTAATATTTATTTAATAAATGCTCGCAAAAAGCGATTAAGTATGTTAAAATAAGATAAATAATAGGTTGGAGGTTAAAAATGCTGCAATTTATTTTCGGGAAGCCGGCTTCAGGAAAAACATTCACGATCTTAAATTTAATAAAAGAGCTCTCGGCTATGGGTAAATCCTCATTGCTCTTGGTTCCTGAGCAGTTCACATTTGAAAGTGAACGCGCAGTATTAAAAACCTTGGGTGACAAAGCAGCCGTTAACACCTCGGTTTACAGCTTTTCGCGCCTTTGCGACGAGGTTTCAAGAAAAGTTGGCGGGATTGCAGGAATAACCCTCAGTGATGCTGACAAGGTTATTTTTATGAATAGAGCGCTGATGAATGTCGGTCCCGAACTAAAACTTTGGTCAAAATACAGCCATTCCATTACATTTGCCAAAAACATGCTTGACACTCTCGATGAGCTTAAAACCAACGCAGTAATACCGAGTGACCTTAGAAAAACCGCTGAACCCGCCTCCAATCCAACACTTAGAGCAAAGCTTTTAGATACCACTCTTATTTTTGAGGCTTTTGAAATGCTGCTTGGTGAAAAATTCATCGACCCTGCGGACAAGCTGACAAAGCTTTACCGCTCATTGGAAGACCACAGATTTTTTACCGGAAAAACCGTTTTTATCGATTCTTTCAAAGGTTTTACAGGCCAGCAATTCAAAATTATAGACAGGATAATATCTCAGGCAGATAATGTTTACATCTGCCTTACCGACAATCCTGCCTCAAATAAAGACTTTAATATTTTTACTAACATTCGCAAAGCTGCCGAGCGTATAAAAAGAACCGCTTTGGCTCATGGGGTAGAAGTTAAAGAACCTATCTATTTAAATGAAAGCTATTATTGCAACAACGGTTTGCAACAGCTCGAAAAACTGATATCCGAGGGTGGCGCTGAAAAAACAGATGACAAGAGCGTTAATATTTGCTCTGCAGCTACAATGTATGACGAAGCCAACTTTGCAGCAAGAACAATCCGCCGCCTTGTCAGAGAAGATGGCTACCGCTATAGAGATTTCGTTATTATAGCGCGCGATGCCGAGCAATATTCTCAAGCAGTAGAAACCGCTTGCAAGCAAAACGGCGTCAGCTGTTTTTATGATAAGCGTATACCATTATCCGCCTTTCCTATGTCGATAGCCGCAAATTCAGCCATTAAATCGGTTGACCTTTCGACTGAAAATATTCTCCGTTTTCATAAAACAGGTCTCGGCAATCTCTCGGTTGACGAGGCGGCCGCACTCGAAAACTATACCTTGATATGGAAGATAGATGGTTGTCATTGGCTCAAAGCTTGGGATATGGACCCGAGAGGCCTTGTTAGCGACAACCACGACACTGAAAAAAGAACAAGCGAGCTTAAATACTTAAACGAATTGCGTGAACACGCTGTAAATCCGCTTATAAATTTTAAACAAAATTTCAAAGGCAACGCAGCTAATATGGCGGCTGCAATTGTAAACCTTTTTGAGGAGTGTGAAGTTGCCGAAAAGCTCCACTCGATGTATGACCGTTTTAAAACTGAGAATAACCATTTATCGGCTGATTTTTTGCGCCAAGGCTATGATGAGTTTCTAAAAATACTTGACAGTTTAGTCCGTTGTTTTGGAGAACAAAGCCTTAAAACCACCCAATTCTCTGAAGCCTTAAATCTTGCTGTTTCGCTGTCAAACATCGGAGTCGCCCCTCAGATGCTGGATGAGGTTACCTTTGGTTCTGCGGATAGAATTCGCCCATCAAAGCCCAAAATCGCCTTCATTCTTGGGGCAAATCAGGGCATATTCCCAAAAAGCATAACAAATATGGGGCTTTTCAACCTTTCTGAACGAAAAATTTTGATAGAATCCGGACTTTCTATTTCGGACTATTCGCTCTTTTCTTCTTTAGACGAGGAATATCTTGTGTATTCAAATCTCTGTTGCCCTTCGGATGCGGTTTACATTTGCTACAGTCGCCAATCCGCCTCTAGAGAGGCGTTAGAACCCGCAACATTTGTAAAGCGAGTCACCGATACTCTGTCGCCTCAAAATTTTCGTGAACCGAAGATAAATATTGATTCTTCAAACGCACCCGAAACTGCCGAAACCGCTTTCAGTGAATACTGCCGCCGTAGGCAAAGTATCGATGATGCTGCCACTCTTTCGTCAGCTTTAGGGAAGACCGCATGCAAAGGGCAGATAGATTTTATCGAATCAGGGCTTAAAAAAGAGGATGAGGCTATCTCACCTGAAACCGCCAAATTGCTCTATGGAAAAAATATCAATATGTCTGCCTCTAAATTCGATACCTTCAACCGATGCCGTTTTTCCTTCTTTTGCCGATACGGCCTTAATCTTAAAAAACTTCAGATTGCCGATTTTGATATTTTGCAGAGGGGAACTATCGTTCACTTCGTCTTAGAAAAGCTGATTGAAGAACACAAAGACGATATAGCCTCTCTCACAGAACAAGACCTTGATATCTTAACCGACGGATATATTGAAGATTACCTTGACAGCGTTGTTGGATACCGCACAGTTGAAACCGCAAGGATGAAATTCCTTATTTCGAGGCTCTCTCGTTCTTTGAAAGAGGTTGTGCATCATATTGCCGCAGAGCTTGCTCAAAGCCGATTTAAACCTGTCGCCTGCGAGCTTAAAATCGGTTATAACAGCGAGCTTACGCCGATTAAATTCCCTTACGACAATGGCGAAATCGCCCTTAACGGTAGCATCGACCGTTTAGATGAATATAACGGTTATATCCGCATAATAGATTATAAAACCGGAAACAAAATCTTTAAATTACCCGATATTGTTTTCGGGCTTAATCTGCAAATGCTTATATATCTCTATGCCGTAACCCGTGGCAACGGTTTAAAAGACAGCGCCGCTGCGGGAATATTGTACCAACCTTCAAGCCGCGACCTCAACAACAAAGGAATGGCTATGAACGGTCTGCTCCAATGTGATGATGAGCTTGTTTCTGCGATGGATTTCGGTAGGGAAGGGCGCTTTGTTCCAAAGCTTCAATTTAATAAAGACGGTAGCCTTTCCAAGCGTTCATCATCCTTTATAAAAGCAGAAGAATTTACAACAATCTTCAATTATATTGAAAAGCTTATGCGAAATGCCGGCAATGTAATCTCGTCGGGTGATATAGCCGTCGATCCTTTAGACGGCAGAGAATCTGCCGCTTGCAAATATTGCGATTTTGCTAATGTTTGCGGTATTGAAGACGAAAAAATTAGGCGGGTTCCCGAGCTTGATAACAAAGAGGTATTTGAAATAATAGGACAGGGGGATGAAAATGCCGTTTAATCCTACGCCTATGCAGGCGGCCGCTATCAATGCGCAAGGTAATATACTTGTAGCTGCGGCGGCAGGTTCGGGCAAAACAGCCGTTCTTGTTGAAAGAGTGATTTCAAAGCTATGCTCTAAAGAGAATCCCATAAGCGCCGACCGACTGCTGATAGTCACATTCACAAACGCCGCTGCGGCCGAAATGCGCCAAAGAATAGAATTGCGATTAGATGAAGAATGCCGCAAAAACCCTGATGACTCGGGGTTGCTTGTGCAAAAGCATTTGCTGAGCAGTGCCAAAATATGCACTATCGACTCCTTTTGCATTGACCTTGTGCGCGAAAATTTCGAAAGGCTTCAAATCTCTCCCGATTTCAAAATATCCGACGGCGCCTCTCTAAAAAGTGTTGATGAAAAGGTTATCTCAATGATTATCAACCGCTATCTTGAGCAAAATGACCCCGTCTTTTCAGAACTCTTAGATATAATCGGCGCCGAATTCGACGAAAAAAACTTCCTGGAATTTGTGCTCGCGATTTATAATTACAGCCGCCAGCTACCGTTTCCTCGCAAATGGTTTATCAGTCTTTCCGACTTTTACAACGGCGGCACCTTTTCCGAAAGCAACCTTTGGGCTCAATATGCATTTGATTTAGCAGAGCATACTACCGAAGAACTCTCAGCGGCGATTATGACCGCGGCTGAGCTTTTAACGGTCAGCGAAAAAGCCACTGATACATACCTTCCTGTGTTTTTATCGGCAAAAGACTCTCTAAACAAGTTAAATGCTATAGCTAAAGCTCATAATTGGGACGACCTTTTTGTTGCTCTTAATTCCTTTTTGGTACCCTCGTTGCCAACAGGCGTAAGGGGGCTTTCTGGCATTCCGGAGGTTACTGCCGCCAAAGAGATATACTCCAACATAAAAAAGGGCTTAGAGAAACTCTCAAAGCTATTTTACGAAGATAAAACATTCATCAACCGGCAATTTGCTCGCCTTTATCAACCGATTAAACTTTTGAGCGATATTTTAATTGAGTTTGATGATGCTGTTTTTGAAGAATACAAGCAGCTCAACACATTTACTTTCCATAACACAGAGCATATGGCGCTTAACCTTTTATGCAGCGAGCAGGATGGGGAAGTTGTCCTAAACCCTGAGGCCGAGGAGCTTTTATCCCGCTTTGACGAGGTTATGGTAGATGAATATCAAGACACAAATGACCTTCAGGATTTGATTTTTAAGCTTCTTTCCGACTCAGAAAGGCGTTTATTTGCGGTTGGAGATGTCAAGCAGAGTATCTACGGATTCAGAGGCGCTAACCCTAAAAATTTCCTCCTTAAAAAGAACAGGGCTATAAATGTAACCGAAGCCGATAATGAAGATGCCAAAAAAATTATTTTAGGCAACAATTTCCGTTGCCATCCCCAATCTTGTGAGTTTATTAATTACTTTTTCGAGCTTTTTATGAATAGCGACACAGGGGATATTCTTTACAATGATGAAGAAAAACTCATCCCCTCGGCAGTATACCCAAAAACCGACTTTGCAGCGGTGGAATTTGATATTATTGACTGCGCCGACGCCGATGAGCAGGCGGCCGTACTGCAAGCTCGCCGCATAGCAGAATATATTCGCAAAACTATGGGGCAAGGCAATATCATAAGGGTTGATGAAAACACACTCCGCCCTGCAAAATACTCTGATTTTACAATTTTGCTTCGTTCTGCAAAGCTTAAAGCTCCCACAATAGCGAACGAATTAAAAAATCAGGGGATACCTGTAAGCTACACAGCCGAAAGCTTTACCGAGAGTATTGAAATAGCCACATTTTTAAATCTTTTAAAGGTTATTGACAATCCTCTATCAGATATTGAGCTGCTCAGCGTTATGAAATCACCCTTATTCGGTTTCACATCGGAAGAATTGGCTCGTATGCGGCTTAAAAATAAAGATGAGAGTTTATATTCATCTGTTAACACGGCGGCCCAGGGAGGTTCACAAAAGGCGGAAAATCTATTAAATAAGCTAAGTGAATACCGATTATTGTCGGTTTCGACCCCTTTGCCTCGCTTTATTTCAGAGCTTCTTCACAAAACACATTATCTTGATATCGTCTCGTCCATGAATGACGGTGCGCGCAGAAGATCAAATTTGCTGCTTTTGTGCGAGTTTGCTAAGCAATTTTCTGCTGAGGGATATGTAACTCCGGGCAGCTTTTCAAAGCATCTCTTAAAGCAATCCGAAAACGGCTTTAAAGCCGCCTCTGTTTCAGACGGTGAGGCTGTGAATATAATGAGCATCCATGCTTCTAAAGGATTGCAATTCCCGATTTGTATCATTGCAGACCTTTCTGCCAATTTCAATGACAGCGAATCAAAGATGCAAACTATTTTCTCGACCGATTTCGGCATTGGTTTTAAATACTATGACGAGGAACTCAAAACCAAGCTTACGACGCTCAGCCGCGAAGCTCTGCTTGACCGCATCCGCTCTCAGCGCTTGGAAGAGGAACTGCGACTTATATATGTTGCCATGACCCGCACTCAGGACAGGCTTGTGCTTATCAGCGCGCTTAACAACGCCGAAAAAAAGATAGGCGAGCTTTCATCACTTTTGATTTCTACAAACGGGCGAATAAATTCCTATCTTCTTAACAAAACAAAGTCTTACTCAGATTGGTTGATTTTGGCAATGCTTATGCATCCCGATGGCCGCAAGCTGCGCGGTGTCGGTAAATGCATAATTCCAAAAGAAACTTCAAGCAATATCAATCTGTCGCTTATTGACGGCTGCATCCTTGTGGCAGAGGAATCAAAACCTCAAGCAGTTCTCCCTCAGGTTAATAGTGAGGTTAAGGATGTGATTTTGCAGAACATTTCCTTTGAATATCCATACAAGGAGATTTTAGGGTTGCAGTCTAAGGCCTCGGTTTCAAAGCTTGCAAACTCGGCCGAATCTGCAAAATACGCCTTTTCAGCAAAACCGGCCTTCATGAGCAACGGCGGTATCACTGCAAACGAGCGGGGAATAGCTATGCACAAGGTTATGGAGTTTTTTGATTTTGAAAAATTCTCAGAGCCTGAGTATGAAATCGAAAGGCTTTATGAATGGGAATTTATATCACTAAGGGAAAGGGACTCACTTGATATTGATGCTCTTAAAAGATTCTTCGCAAGCGATATTTTCGCCCGAATGAGAAAATCAAAAATGCTAAAGCGTGAAATGCGTTTCTTAACAGAAATTCCCGCATCAAAAATTGCACTGGACATCACTAACGGCTTGGCAGACGAAAATATTATCGTTCAGGGTGCAGTTGATGTCTGCTTTGTAGAAAATGATGGCATCGTGATATTGGATTTTAAGACCGATAGGGTAAATAGCCCTGAAGCTCTAAAGGTCGCCTATTCCGAGCAGCTTAAAATCTATGCTGATGCCTGCGCCAAAATATTCGATATGCCAATAAAGCAGAAGTTAATTTATTCTTTCTCTTTGGGGGCAGAAATCGAAATTTAGTTTGCAATTTATACAAAAAACTTGCTTAGCAAAAAGCTAAGCAAGTTTTTTAACCTTTGTTCTAAATTTTATCTGAAAGAGCGGCCAACTGCTCCATCGTGAGCTCTTCACCCCGCACGGTCGCGCTCAATCCCAACTCGTCCAAAGCGTTTTTTAGCTCATCTTTCCCAAGAGCCAGTGTATTTGACACTGTATTTACAAGCGTTTTCCTTCGCTGAGCAAAGCAGGCTTTAACCAGAGAAAAAAATCTTTTCTCATCCTTTACTTTAACATAAGGCTCTTTAAGAATTTTTAGTTGAATAACAGCAGAATCCACCTTTGGCGCGGGTAAAAATGAGTCTCTGTTAACTCTGAACAAAATCTCCTTTTGCGCGTAATAGGTTACGGCGGCTGTAACGGCGCCGGCAGCTCGTGTTCCAACCTCTGCGCAAAGCCGCTCGGCCGCTTCGAGCTGAACCATAACCGTGATATTATCTATTGGTAAACGGCTCTCTAAAAGCATCATAATTATCGGAGATGTGATATAATAGGGGAGATTTGCACATATACTGACCCGCTCACAATCGGTAAAGCGGTCCAATATTATTTCTTTTAAGTCGAGCTTCATAGCATCCCCGAAAATCACTTCAACATTTTCACAGTCTACCAGAGTTTTCGGTAAGATTTTCTTAAGCCTTTCGTCCAGCTCAATTGCCACAACTCTTTTAGCCCTCTTCGAAAGCTCCGCTGTAAGCACGCCGATACCCGGGCCGATTTCCAAAACACCCGTATTCTCGCCACACGCGGCCTCTGCCATCATTGGGCAAACGCTCGCGTTAATCAAAAAGTTTTGACCAAGACTCTTTTTAAAGGAAAATCCGTTAGAGTTAAGCAGACTCTTTATTGTATTTATATCAGAAAGATTCATATAAAAACTCCAATTTTTAGAAACTAATTTAATTATACTCCAATAAAATTTATTTGCAATAAAATTTTAGGTGACAAATGATTAAAAATATGATAAAATAACTTCATAAGAATATTTTGGATGTGAATTGAATTGGATAATAGGTATTATGATAACGTGATAAATGAGATGCAGCCTTTTTTTGACAGTCAGAATTTCAAATTAAAGGGTGACTGTTTTTTAAATGAAAAATTAGCTGTAAAAATTAATTACAACGAAGAAAAGCAGATGTATATTTTATCTGTTGCTAATATTGAGGAAGGGGAGAGGGAGACTCAAGAATTCCGCGAGATTAACTCTTGGCTTTTTGACGATTCTCAGAACGCTAAGGATGCAGTAGCTGTCGGTATTGATTTTACAGCATCGCTTCGCAAAGAATTAGGCTTAAAAACCGTCCGCAAGACAAATGGATTGGATATTAATTTGCCCGCAGCTTCAAAGTCAGGCAATATGACCGTTTCAGGCTTCGCTAAAAAAATGCTTGATGTTTATCCGCCTTTGCGCGACGCATATAAAGAATATATCGCAACCTACGGCAATTTCCTTTATATCAACTTCTTCGGCGAGTATCTGATCCCGTTACTTAAAGCTACGCTTTCTTCAGGAAATAAAAAACAAATCAAAAAGCTTTATGATGTTTTGGGCAACGCTTACCTAAAAGGGGATAAGGAAACGGTAAACATCCTTGTTGCTGTTCTTTGTGCTGCAGCTTATAACGATGAAGCTGTAACAAAAGCTGTCAGAGAAACACTAAATGATGATAAACATTTCTTATCATCATTTGATAACTTTGTCCCAGTATTCGCTAAAAACAAGAAGCTCTTGGCTGCACTAATAAAATAAATAGTAATACCAATTAAACATAAAAAACCGGCAATTATTGCCGGTTTTCTTATTTTATCCTAGGGGATAACCTTTAAAATTTATTACTAATTATACTAAATGAATATTTTGTATAATATAGGGAAGTAATAAATCGCAAAAGATATCTTTTTG
>JAZORP010000023.1:0-28317 GCA_045656665.1 Acutalibacteraceae bacterium
GGACTTTCTTGAGCCTCTGAATCCCAATTCACCGGCGGAAGCCCATGAAAGAGCATTACCCTGAGTGTCGGTGATGGTTACGATGGTATTGTTGAAGGTAGACTGGATATGGGCAGCGCCACGTTCAATATTTTTCTTTTCGCGACGGCGACGTGTAGCAGTCGCTTTCTTAGCAGTAGCCATATTATCTTCCTCCTACTTATTTCTTTTTGTTAGCTATAGTCTTCTTGGGACCCTTGCGTGTGCGAGCGTGTGTCTTAGAGCGCTGGCCTCTTACAGGCAAGCCCTTGCGATGACGCAAGCCACGATAGCTTCCGATTTCGATAAGTCGCTTGATATCAAATGCGATGGTACGGCGACGGTCACCCTCAACCTGAAGGTTATGGTCGATGTATTCACGCAGCTTTGAAATATCTTCTTCAGTTAAGTCCTTAACGCGGGTATCAGGATTGATACCGGTGTCGGCAAGGATTTTTTTAGATGTTGTAAGACCGATTCCAAAGATGTAAGTGAGTCCGATTTCAACTCGCTTTTCATTCGGCAGGTCAACACCAGCAATACGTGCCATTTATCAAAGCACCTCCATTTTTTTCTTGACGGGCGGAATTCTTCCACCTATTGCGAAATAGCAATTAACCCTGACGCTGTTTGTGTTTCGGGTTCTCACAGATAACCATGATTTTACCCTTGCGCTTGATAATTTTACATTTTTCGCAAATCTTTTTAACAGAAGGTCTGACTTTCATTCGGATTATACCTCCTTAAAATTTTGAGCGATTACTTGGATCTCCAAGTGATTCGTCCTTTAGACAGATCATACGGCGACATCTCAACCGTTACCTTGTCTCCGGGCAAAATTCGTATAAAATTCATACGCAATTTGCCGGAAATATGGGCAAGGATTTGATGACCGCCCTGAATTTCTACCTTAAACATTGCGTTAGGCATAGCCTCAACAACGACGCCTTCAAGCTCTATCATGTCTTCTTTAGACATTCTGGTTCCTCCTCTAGCCTGCTGTCTCTATAAATAGCAAGCGCTTTTCTAAGTGATTTGTTGCTGTTATAGCTGTTTTTTTCTAAAACGGTGTTCGTGAAGCTTATATGCTTCATATTTTTACGCTTCGGTCGTTCCAAGGGCCGTTCCTTTCCGTCGCAGACGAAAACGAAGTCGGCTTCTCTTCTTACCTCCACCATAAAATACCCTTTGTCTCGCCCTGCTTTAGAGCAAACTATCTGTCCTGTCATACGACTCCTCCTATTACAGCGTTGTCATAATCTTAGGACCGTCGGCCGTTATTACAACCGTATGCTCAAAGTGAGCTGATAAAGAACCGTCACATGTTAAAACAGTCCATCCGTCCGGCAATACCTTGACATCGTGTTTTCCCGCATTTATCATCGGTTCGATGGCAAGTGTCATTCCGGGCATTAGTCGGATTCCCCTTCCGGCTGTTCCGAAATTCGGAACCTCCGGAGCTTCATGCAGTTGGGCACCAACCCCGTGGCCGACAAACTGCCGAACCACCGAATACCCACGAGCCTCGACATACGACTGCACCGCATGACCGATATCACCTATTCTGCCACCCGATACTGCTGCGCGAATCCCCTCGTAAAGGCTTTCGCGTGTTGTATCCATCAGCCGCTTCGCTTCGGGCGAAACATCTCCGCAAGCGAAAGTGGCGGCATTATCGCCGTGATACCCGTCAAACTTAGCTCCTAGGTCAATACTTACTATATCTCCCTGCTTGAGCTTCCTCGTTGCAGACGGTATACCGTGAATTACCTCGTTGTTTATAGATATACAGGCGGTGGCAGGATAGCCTTGATAATTTTTGAAATTAGGCTCTCCTCCCTGACTGCGGATATACTCCTCAGCCAATCTGTCGATTTCAGCCGTGGTCACCCCCGGCTCTACCGCCTTGCCTGCTATTTGTAATGCTCCGGCCGATATTCTGCAAGCTTCCCGCATTATTTTGAGCTCGCGGCCGGTTTTCAGCACTATCATAACTACATCTCCAATGCGGCAAGAACCAGACGAGTTGTATCCTCAACCTTGTCCTGACCGTCTACACACAAAAGCTTGCCGCAGGCTTTGTAGTAACTCTTGAGCGGCTCGGTCTGCTCGTGATAAACCTTAAGTCTGTTCTTAACAGTCTCAGCTTCATCATCCTTGCGTATTACCAAATTGCCGCCGCAAAGGTTGCAAATGCCTTCGTTTTCAGGCTTTTTGAACTCTGTGTGATAGCTAGCGCCGCACTTCTCGCAAACCCTTCTGCCTGACATACGCTTAACAATCTCATCGTCGGCAACCTCTATTGAGAGCGCCTTGTCGATTTCGAATCCAAGCTCGTCTAAGGCTTCGGCCTGCGGTATTGTGCGGGGAAAGCCGTCAAGAATATATCCATTTTGACAGTCTTGCTCAGCTAAACGCTCCTTGATGATACCTATAACAACATCATCAGGAACCAGATTTCCCGCATCAATGTAGTTTTTTGCTTTAAGCCCCATTTCCGTTCCGTTTTTGAGTGCGGCACGGATAATGTTGCCTGTGGAAATCGTCGGAATATTATATTTTTCAGAGATTATCTCTGCCTGAGTGCCTTTTCCGGCGCCCGGGGCTCCTAAAAGAATGAGCTTCATAGTCAATACCCCTCAGATTTAATCAAGGAATCCCTTATAATGACGCATCATCATTTGGGACTCAAGATTACGGACTGTGTCAAGCGCAACACCAACCATAATCAAAACCGAAGTTCCGCCGAGAGAAATATTAATTTTGCCGACAGAGCCGATAATGATCGGAAGGATTGCGATAACACTGAGGAAAATAGCGCCCATCAATGTTATTCTTGACAAGATTTTGGATATGAAATCCGATGTGGGTTTGCCGGGTCTGATGCCCGGAATTGCGCCACCGTTTTTACGCAGATTGTTAGCCATTTCAACCGGATTGAACTGGATGGTAGCATAGAAATATGCAAATCCAATAATCATTATGAAATAAACCACTGCGTAGAAAATACCTTGGACACTGAAAAGTGAAAGGAATTTATAAAAAGAAGTATCGGTGTTTTTCATAAAACCGAGGAGCATCGTAGGCAGCATCAGAATCGATGATGCAAAGATGATCGGCATAACACCTGACATATTGACCTTAATCGGAATATGTGTGTTCTGCCCACCGTACATCTTGTTTCCTACTACACGCTTAGCATACTGAATCGGGATTCTGCGTTCTGCCGCAGTCATCCAAACTACGAAAGCTATGATAAGCAAGAAAGCAAGTACGATCCCGATAACCGCAACGTATTCTTTCATTTCCTTGAAGTAAATCCAAAGCATACGGAATGCCTGCGGACCGCGTGAAAGGATACCTGCAAACAACAGTATCGAAATACCGTTACCTATACCCTTAGAGTCGATCTGCTCGCCTAACCACATCACAAGCGCCGAGCCTGCCGTAAAAGCTAATACGATAACAAATGCGGCAAAAACGACAGCGCCGCCCGAAACGCTCAGATAGCTGGAAACGTTACTGTCGCCGTTCTTCAGATAGAAGAAGTAGGCAACACCCTGAATAAGGGCAAGTATTACAGTAGCATAGCGTGTGATCTGAGCCAGCTTCTTCTGGCCCTCCTCACCCTCTTTTGAAAGGCGCTCAAGTGCCGGAATAGCGACACAGAGCAACTGAACGATAATTGAGGAGTTGATGTACGGGGTAACCGACATGGCGAAAATTGCGCCATATTCCAGACCGCCGCCGGTTAGTATTGAAAGATAACTGAAAAATTCATTTGTTGCCCCTGTCTCAGTAGCAGCCTTTAAAGCCGATACATCAATATAGGGCACCGGAATAACCGAACCAATACGGAAAATGATGATGATTAAAATCGTGAATAAGATCTTATTGCGGATCTCTTTGATTTTCCAGGCGTTTGTTAATGTTTGTAACATTAGACCACCTCAGCCTTTCCGCCGGCAGCATTAATCTTTTCAGCAGCGGATGCCGAATAAGCATTAAGCTTTACTTCAAGCTTCTTTGTAAGCTTTCCGTTGCCAAGAACCTTAATCGGAAGATTTGCTTTTTTGATTATTCCTTTAGAAGCCAAAGCTGCTGCATCAACAACGGTCCCGTCCTCGAACACTTCTAAAGCGGAAACATTGATAGCTGCCCATTCTTTGGCAAAAATGTTGTTGAAACCACGCTTAGGAACTCGTCTTTGCAGGGGCATCTGACCACCTTCAAAGCCGGCTCTCATACCGTGACCTGCACGGGCTTTCTGACCCTTGTGACCCTTGCCGGCGGTTTTGCCGTTGCCCGAGCCATGGCCTCTGCCTATGCGCTTAGCCTCCTTTGTGGAGCCTAAAGCCGGAGCTAATTCATGCATTTTCATTGTTCGCACCTCCTTGCTTGATTGCAGCTAAACTGCGTTGTCACAAAGTGACTTTTCGGATTAAAACTTACGCCTTAACCTCTGTAACCTCAACGAGGTGGCTTACCTTGTTGATTTTGCCTCTGGTCTGCGCATTGTCAGGCTGGATTTTTTCGTCGCCTATCTTGTGAAGACCGAGAGCATTAGCAGTTGCGATCTGGTCCTTTTTAGAACCGATTGTGCTTTTAACAAGCTTTACCTTAAGGCAGGCAGCCTTTTTTGTTGCCATAACGCTGCTCCTCCTTAACCTACGATTTCCTTGACAGACTTGCCGCGTACAGCTGCAACCTCTTCAGCGCTGCGGAGCGCTGCAAGACCTGCTACCGTTGCGCGAACAACATTGCAAGGATTGTTTGAACGTAAAGCCTTTGTACGGATGTCGGTAATTCCGACAGTCTCAACAACGGCACGAACTGCACCACCGGCAATAACACCGGTACCGGGAGCTGCGGGCTTAAGCAGAACTCTGCCTGCGCCGAACTCACCAATAATTTCATGGGGGATTGTTGTACCCTTTAATGATACTTTGATAAGATTTTTCTTAGCGTCCTCAATGCCTTTACGGATAGCGTCGGGAACTTCGCCAGCTTTACCCATACCGTAACCAACGATACCGTTTCCGTCTCCAACTACTACTAAAGCGGAGAATTTCATAATGCGTCCGCCCTTAACGGTCTTGGAAACGCGGTTAATGGCAACTACACGCTCTTTCAAATCTAATGTTGATGCGTCAATATTTGTAGCCAAAAGTATTCCTCCTTATCAGAACTTGAGACCGCCCTCACGGGCACCTTCGGCAAGCTCTTTGACACGGCCGTGATAAATGTATCCGCCGCGGTCAAAAACAACCTCGGTGATGCCCTTTTCAGCGGCACGCTTAGCAATTAATTGTCCAACCTTGCGGGCACCCTCTTTGTTACCGCCGGAAATTCCGAAATCCTTCTCATTCGAAGCGGCAGCTGCGAGAGTAACGCCGTTTACATCATCAATAAGCTGGGCGTAAATGTTGCTGTTGGAGCGGAATACATCAAGGCGAGGACAAGCTGCTGTGCCGCTGATCTTAGAACGAACTCTGGCATGACGCTTAATTCTGGCCTCATTGCTGTTTGGTTTGGTAACCATTTTATATACACTCCTTTATTATTTCTTTGCACCCTTGGCGGCCTTACCCTCTTTACGGCGGATATGCTCGTCAGCGTACTTGATGCCCTTGCCCTTATAAGGCTCCGGCGGACGCTTTTCGCGAACCTCAGCCGCAAACTGACCGACCTTTTGCTTATCGGCACCGCTGATAACAATTTTGTTAGGACCGGGTACTTCGATTGTAATACCTTCAATCTCGGACATTACAACCTGATGAGAGAACCCTAGGTTCATTACGAGATCTTTGCCCTGCTTCTGTGCACGGTAACCAACACCGTTAACCTCAAGCTCTTTAGAATAGCCTTTGGAAACACCCTCTACCATATTGGAAATAAGGGTACGGGTCAAACCGTGAAGTGCGCGATGGTTCTTTTCATCAGACGGGCGGGTAACGATTATCTCGTTTCCCTCAAGAGCAATTTTAATATCAGAATTAAAAGTGTTCTTTAACTCGCCTTTAGGTCCCTTAACAGTAACCTCAGAACCGTTGATGTTAACATCAACTCCGGCAGGAACTGTGATAGGTTTCTTTCCTATTCTTGACATCCTAAAAGCACCTCCTTACCAGACATACGCCAAGACTTCGCCGCCAACATTGGCTTTGCGTGCGTCTTTGTCTGTCATTATTCCCTTAGAGGTGGAAAGGATAGCTATGCCAAGGCCCTTCATAACCTTCGGCATATCCTCTACGTTGGTGTAAATACGCAGACCGGGCTTCGAAACTCTGCGGATGCCGCTTATAATCTGCGATTTATTCTGGCCGTACTTCAATGTGATATGAATTACGCCCTGCTTACCGTCTTCCTCGACAGTAAAGCTTGAAATATATCCTTCGTCAAGTAAAATCTGGGCAATAGCCTTCTTTACCTTTGACGCAGGAACATCTACCGAATCATGTTTTGCTGAAGATGCATTACGGATTCGTGTAAGCATATCAGCTATTGTATCGGTGATTTGCATGCCGTCAACCTCCTTTAGCTCTGCGCCTTACCAGCTGGCCTTCTTTACTCCCGGGATCTCGCCCTTGTAAGCGAGCTCTCTGAAGCATATACGGCAGATGCCGTACTTGCGAAGATAGGCGTGCGGGCGGCCGCAGATTTTGCATCTGTTATACTCTCTTGTTGAAAACTTGGCAGGTCTTGCCTGCTTAACTTTCATAGCAGTCTTAGCCATAATTCCTCTCCTTACTTCGCAAACGGAGCGCCCATAAGAGTTAATAACTCGCGGGCCTCTTCATCTGTATTGGCTGTGGTAACGAAAATTATGTCCATACCACGAACCTTATCAATCTTATCATATTCGATTTCAGGGAAGATCAACTGCTCCTTAATGCCCATAGCATAGTTGCCGCGGCCATCAAAAGCGTTGGGATTAATTCCTCTGAAGTCTCTTACTCTGGGCAGTGCTGCATTGAAAAGTCTTTCAACAAATTCATACATGCGCTCACCGCGAAGAGTAACCTTTGCACCGATGGGCATTCCCTCACGAAGTTTAAAGTTCGCAACCGATTTCTTTGCACGGCAGGGAACGGCCTTCTGGCCGGTGATTTTACCGAGGTCGTTGATGATAGCATCGATAACCTTGGTATTTTCTTTGGCCTCTCCGGCACCTACATTAATAACGACCTTGTCGAGCTTCGGAATCTGCATGACGCTCTTATAGCCGAATTTCTTCATCAATGCAGGAGCAATGGAAGCTTTATATTCATTAGCTAATGTTGACATTGTCAGTTCCTCCTACTCTTAAAAAGTCTCTCCGCACTTTTTGCAGCAGCGGTCTTTTTTGCCGTCCTCATAAACCTTAACGCCTACTCTGGTCGGCTTATTGCACTTGGGGCATACTACCTGAACTTTGGAAGCATAGATAGCGCTCTCGGTCTCGATAATTCCCGAGGGGTCGCCAGCCTTGCGCGGCTTTACATGCTTCTTAACCTTGTTGATGCCCTCAACGATAACCTTACCCTCTTCGGGGCTAACCTCAAGAACCTTGCCGGTCTTCTTGCGATCCTTTTTGTCTCCTGTGAGAAGAATTACGGTATCACCTGTTTTAACGTGAAGCTTTTTCATTGATTTCTACCTCCCATTAAAGCACTTCCGGAGCCAAGGAGAGGATCTTTGTGTAATCCTTCTCGCGGAGCTCACGGGCTACCGGTCCAAAAATACGGGTACCCTTCGGGTTCTTATCCTCACGGATAATTACAGCCGCATTTTCGTCAAATCTGATGTATGTGCCATCATTACGACGCAGACCCTTAGCAGAGCGAACTACAACGGCCTTTACAACATCGCCCTTCTTAACAGTACCGCCGGGAGCGGCCTTTTTAACAGAAGCCACGATAACATCGCCAATGTTGGCATACCTCCTTCTGGAGCCTCCAAGAACGCGGATGCACATGATTTCTTTTGCACCCGTATTGTCGGCAACCTTGAGGTAACTCTGTTGTTGTATCACAGTGTTTTCCTCCTTGTAAGACTACTTGGCCTTTTCAATAATTTCAACCACGCGCCAGTGTTTATCCTTGGAGAGCGGTCTGGTCTCCATAATAAGAACTCTGTCGCCGTAGCCGCAGGTGTTGTTCTCATCATGAGCCTTAAGTCTGATAGTGTTTTTAATAATCTTCTTATAGAGCGGATGCTTTACATTGTCCTCAATAGCTACAACGACGGTTTTGTCCATCTTATCGCTTACAACCTTACCCACTCTTGTTTTACGAAGGTTTCTTTCGCTCATTTCAGCTTACCTCCCTTTCAAGCGTTTGCGCTGTCGTTTTTGATTTCATTCTCGCGGATGATGGTCTTAATGCGAGCGATATCTTTCTTGACAGCAACTATACGCATGGGGTTTTCGAGCTGATTAATGGCGAGTTGGAAACGCAGATTGAACAATTCTTCCTTTAACTTGCCGAGTTGCTCATTGAGTTCAGACAAATTCTTTTCTCTGATTTCCTTTACATTCATTACTGCTCACCACCCATTTCCTGCTTGTTTACAAACTTACATTTAATAGGAAGTTTGTTAGCTGCGAGACGCATAGCCTCACGGGCTAGTTCCTCGCTTACTCCGCCGATCTCAAACATTACACGGCCGGGCTTTACAACGGCTACCCAATACTCGGGTGAACCTTTACCTGAACCCATTCGGGTTTCGGCCGGCTTTTCTGTAATCGGTTTGTCGGGGAAAATTTTGATCCAAACTTTACCGCCGCGCTTGATATAACGAGTCATAGCAATACGGGCAGCCTCTATCTGGTTAGAAGTGATCCACGCCGGCTCCATAGCCTGAAGGCCGAAATCACCGTGGGTCACGGTGTTGCCGCGAAGAGCTTTACCGGTCAAGCGACCTCTGTGAACTCTGCGGTATTTAACACGCTTCGGCATTAACATTAGCGGGATCCTCCTTCCTTCTTGCGATTGCGGTTATCGCTGAGAACCTCGCCCTTGTAAACCCAAACTTTAACTCCAAGGCGGCCGTATGTGGTGTGTGCCTCGGCGAAGCCGTAATCAATGTCGGCTCTCAAAGTCTGAAGCGGGATGGTTCCCTCGTGATACTGTTCGCTTCTTGCGATTTCGGCTCCGCCCAAACGGCCGGAAACCTGAGTTTTGATACCCTTAACGCCGAGACGCATAGCTCTGCCGATGGCAAGCTTCATTGCGCGGCGGAAAGAAATACGCTTTTCAAGCTGAGTTGCAATGTTCTCAGCAACAAGCTGTGCATTTGTGTCAGGGCTCTTTATCTCAACAATGTTGATGATAACCGGCTTGCCGAGCTTTTGCTGGCAGGTCGCACGCAGCTTTTCAATCTCGCTGCCGTTGCGGCCGATAACCATACCCGGTTTAGCGCAGTGAATGTGAAGTCTGACACGCTTGTCGTCACGTTCGATTTCAATTTTTGCAATACCTGCTGAATAAAGTGTTTTCTTCAGGTATTTGCGGAGGTTGTAGTCCTCAACCAATGTGTCACCAAAAGTGCCTGCATTGGCAAACCAACGTGAGTCCCAGTCTTTAATTATGCCCACACGAAAACCATGGGGATTAACCTTCTGACCCATAACTTAAACCTCCTTCTCAAATTTCGCGTTCTTTAAGAACGATTGTCATATGGCTTGTTCTCTTTAAAATGCGATGTGCTCTGCCGTGATCCTTCGGACGGATTCTCTTGAGAGTCGGTCCGGGGCATACGAAGCACTCTGCAACATAAAGTCTTGCAACATCCATATTGTGATTGTTTTCTGCATTTGCCATAGCTGATGCTAAAAGCTTCTCTAAATACTCGCAAGCGGACTTAGGAGTAAACTTGAGAATAGCCATAGCTTTGTCAGCATCTTGATTACGGATAAGATCCATAACAATTTTCACCTTGCGAGGTGAAATACGGGCATATTTAAGTGTTGCCCTTGCTTCCATAGTTAAACTCTCCTTTCAGCCGCTTACTTACCGCTGGTTTTGGAACCTGCGTGGCCTTTAAATGTTCTTGTCGGCGCAAATTCGCCGAGCTTGTGACCAACCATATCCTCAGTTACATAAACCGGTACATGCTTACGACCGTCATGAACTGCAAATGTATGTCCGACGAAATCGGGGAATATGGTTGATGAGCGGCTCCACGTTTTAAGAACGCGTTTTTCGCCGGCTGCATTCATTTCCTTGACCCTTTTAAGCAAAACTGCTTGCACATAAGGACCCTTTTTAACGCTTCTTCCCATGATGTGATCTCCTTTCGTCGTTTTACTTACGGCGCTTTACGATATATTTGTCTGAAGACTTGTTCTTCTTGCGGGTCTTGTAACCAAGAGTAGGTTTACCCCAAGGAGTAACAGGTCCGGGACGGCCGATTGGCGATTTACCTTCACCACCACCGTGGGGGTGATCGCAGGGGTTCATTACAGAACCGCGAACTGTCGGTCTCCAGCCCATATGGCGCTTACGTCCTGCTTTACCGTAGTTAACATTTGCATGCTCCGGATTGGAAACAACGCCAACTGTTGCCATACACTTAACAGGTACATTGCGAAGCTCGCCAGAAGGCAAACGAAGCAATGCCATACCGTTTTCCTTAGCCATAAGCTGAGCCATGTTTCCGGCCGAACGGGCAAGCTGAGCGCCCTTGCCGGGATAAAGCTCAATGTTGTGGATAAAAGTACCAACCGGGATATTAACGAGGGGCAACGCATTGCCGGGCTTAATATCTGCATCAGGTCCGCTTACGATAACATCGCCGACCTTAAGGTCCTGAGGAGCGATGATGTAGCGCTTCTCGCCATCCTCATACTGAACGAGGGCGATAAATGCGGAACGGTTGGGATCGTACTCCAAGGTGAGAACGGTTGCGGGAATACCGAAGCGCTCTCTCTTGAAATCAATAATTCTGTACTTTCTGCGGTTACCGCCGCCTCTGTGGCGAACGGTGATTCTGCCGTAGCTGTTGCGACCGGCATTTTTCTTAATAGGCTCAAGCAGACTTCTCTCAGGGGCTACCTTTGAAAGACCGGAATAATCCATAGAGGTCATATTACGGCGGCCGTTGGTAGTCGGCTTGTAATGTTTAATAGCCATTTAATTTCACTCTCCTATTTTGGCTTAGCGAAGCCGTGCGGCTTCATACATCACCGGAAATGTCGCTACGCTCTTCAGATGGGACTTTGCTCGCAAAATCACGATTTTGACCACGCTCTGTACCCTCTGATATCTCCCTTGCGTTCTTGAAAAATGCTTGACGCATTTTGGCCTGCAGGGTGTTTTTCGCCGCGCCTGTCGCCGAAAAGCTTAATATTTAAGAATAGCGATTTCCAAACAGTAACTATTCGATTAGATAAGACCGTCAAAGAACTCGATCGGCTTAGAATCAGCCTTGAGTGTTACAATTGCTTTCTTCCAGGAAGCGGTGTAGCCGCTGTAACGACCCATGCGCTTTGCCTTGCCGCGAACATTGATGGTGTTTACCTTTGCAACCTTTACCTTGAAAAGCTCTGCAACTGCAGCTGCAATTTCAACCTTATTTGCATCTTTAGCTACCTTAAAGGTGTATTTCTTGTCATGAATTCCTGACATGCTCTTTTCGGTAATTACCGGAGCGATAATGATATCCTGAGCGGTTTTCATTATGCATACACCTCCTCAATCTTAGCTACTGCGCCTTTAACGATAATCAGTGTGTCAGCATTGATTATGTCATAGGTGTTGATGGTATTGACCTGAGCAGACTTGGCACCTGCAATGTTTGCAATGCTCTTAACAGCGAAAGCATCATTGTTCTCAAGAACGATGAGCGCCTTTTTGCCTGCGCCGACAGCCTTAAGGCAATCAGCAACAACCTTTGTCTTGTAGGTTTCAAGCTTCAACTCATCAAGAACGATGAGATTGCCCGAAAGCGCCTTGTCAGACAAAGCAGATTTGAGGGCTAGCTTGCGCACCTTTTTGTTGAGAGAGTAAGAATAATCTCTCGGCTTGGGTGCATGAACAATACCGCCGTGTCTCCACTGGGGAGCTCTTGTAGAGCCCTGTCTTGCGTGACCGGTTCCCTTCTGTCTCCAGGGCTTTCTTCCGCCGCCGGAAACTTCGGTACGGGTCAGAGTGGATTGTGTGCCCTGACGCTTATTAGCAAGGTAGTTTACAACTGCCATGTGCATAACAACTGCGTTAGGGGTGATTCCGAAAATAGCATCGCTTAATGTGATTTCGCCCACATTCTTGCCTGCCATATCGAGTACTGCTATATTAGGCATAATTCAAAACACTCCTTCCCTTAAGCTTTCACGCTGTCGAAAAGAACTACAATTCCGCCCTTGGGGCCGGGAACGGCGCCCTTAACAGCGATAATGTTCTTTTCTGCGTCTACCTTAACTACACTCAGGTTCTGAACGGTTACGCGCTCATTACCGAGGTGTCCTGCCATCTTCTTACCCTTGAAAACTCTTGACGGGCTTGAGCAGGCGCCGAGTGAACCACCGTGACGGTGTACCGGACCTGTACCGTGAGATTCCTTAAGGCGGCCAAAGTTCCAGCGCTTGATAGTGCCGGCATAGCCTTTACCTTTAGAAGTTCCTCTTACATCAACAGAGTCGCCCTCTGCAAAGATGTCTGCCTTGATGATGTCGCCTACATTCATAGCGCTTACATCTTCAAAACGGAACTCGCGTAGCACCTTTTTAGGAGCAACGTCACCCTTTGCAAAATGGCCCTTCATGGGCTTGTTTACCTTTGAAGCTTTGAGGTCGCCATAGCCTACCTGAACCGCTTCATAACCGTCATTCTCGACTGTTTTCTTCTGAGCGATCACACAGGGACCTGCTTCAATAACAGTAACCGGAACAACGTTTCCGTTTGCATCAAAAAGTTGGGTCATACCAAGCTTTTTGCCAACGATACCTTTTTGCATTGTTTTTTCCTCCTTTGGTTATTGGTTGGCGTTTGCCAACTTGACCTCGCGCGTGAAACGAAACACCTTAATATAAATTAAAGCTTGATTTCGATTTCAACGCCGGCGGGAAGCTCAAGACCGGTCAGAGCCTCAACAGTTTTGTTGGAAGGTCTGATAACATCGATGAGCCTTTTGTGTGTCCGCATTTCGAACTGCTCACGGCTGTCCTTATACTTATGAACAGCTCGCAAGATTGTTACGATTTCTTTCTCGGTCGGGAGCGGTACCGGTCCCGAAACGCAAGCGCCTGTACGTTTAGCGGTTTCCACTATCTTTTCAGCGGACTGGTCTACAAGTGCGTGGTCGTAACCTTTGATTCTGATACGGATTTTTTCCTTCACTGCCATGTGAAATTCGCCTCCTTAAATAGTTGGCGGGCAAAACTTACAACGCGCCGCGTTTTTCATTGCGGCACATTATAAAACCGGATATTGCTGGGGTCACAGCTAATTCCGGACAGCGAATCGCTTCGCCGTTGCACACAAAGATCGCAAGTTTCCTTTATGCGCTCCATAGTTTTTCGCCCGGTTTAAAATCGGACATACTCCGCAGAAATTTCCCCACTCAAGGTGGGCCACCTCCTGCATCAACGCATGTTTTACGCCATACTTTCACAGCGTACTCGTGTATAATATCACAACTGATTTCAAAAATCAAGCATTTTTTTATATTTTTTCCGCCTTTTTAGGAATGTTTTTTCACACTTGTATGTAACTAAAAAATCGGCACAATATATTGTGCCGATTAGCGATTACAACAGCTTTATTAAAAACTCGATTATAAAAACTATAGCGCATGAGCCCACTGCCACGCCGAAAAGACCGACTCCCAAATACGCCAGAACCACTCCCGCCAGCAAGGCTGCCAACCCCGACCAAATGCTGCTCGTGGCTTCAAGTATCGCAGGGAAAACCATGACCGACAGCGTAACATACGGCACATAATATAGAAATGACCGCAATGTTCTATTGGTTATCTTCTTTCTGATAAGAGTAAGCGGCAAAAGTCTGATAAGATATATAACCGCTGTCATAACTAATATATATATGTATATGTTATATTTCATCGGTCATTACCTCCTCGTCCTTTATCGGAAAAAGGATTGCCGCCGCAAGGCATATTACAACAGTTAGAATAATGATCCTGAATCCCTCGGATATTCCGCTCAAAATCGGCAGCTTTGCAAAAGCGAAGCTAAAAGCCATCGAGGCTATTACAAGCCCTGCGATTATCTTACTTTTCCTTGCAGGTGGAACTATGACCGCTAAAAACATACCGTAAAGCCCAACGCTCAGCGCACTGACTAGGCTTTGGGGCAAAACGCTGCCCATAACTGCGCCAAAAAAGGTTCCTAACGCCCAGCCGGGAATAGACACGGTCATCGCGCCGTAGTTATAAAATGGGTTGAGCTCCCCCTCGACCGAGACAGATATACCGAACACCTCGTCGGTAACATCAAAGGCCAATAAGGCGCGGTGGAGGGTTGAGGTCTTAGCGGAAAGCTTCTGGCTTAAAGCGCAGGACATCAGCAAATATCTTGCATTTACTATCAACTGGGTTACTGCCATTTCCAAATAGCCCGAGCCTGCGCCGATAAGAGCGAAAGCTGCATACCCTCCGGCTGAAGCGTTGGTGAGCCCCGCCGCGAGCATAGCCTGAAAAGCATTTAGGCCTACCTTTTTTGCCATTATCCCCAGTGTAAAGGCAACGGCAAAATATCCGAGAGCTATGGGTATGCCGTCACGCAGTCCTTTTTTATACCATTTTGAGTTGAATGTCACTTATATCACCTTTTTACTATTCTACCCCCGTCGCCCTTCTTCGTCAACCCGCAATTTAAAAAAGACAGAAGAAATCCGCCCCAAATCTTTGAGGCGGATTTCTTTTATTAAAAACTATTTCTTTTTATCTTTTGCAGACTTTGCCGCATTTGCAACTATTTTTGACAACGCAACAAGCGCTAAAACGTTGGGAATAACCATAAGGTAGTTAAAGAAGTCGGTAAGCTCCCAAACCAAATCGTTGGAAAGAAGTGTTCCCAAGAAGATAAATGCTATAGCAATTGCAGAATAGAAAAAGATTGCAACCTTATTGTTCTTAAATAAATACTGAACATTGACTTTGCCGAAGAAGTTCCAACCGATAATAGTTGAGAATGCGAAAAACAAAAGGCAAACAGCGATAAATATATTGCCAATAATAGCGCCTATCTCGGCACCGAAAACTGTACCCATAGCGTTGCCTACAGCCATTTGCATAGCATTGGTCTTAGAAACGATAGCCTCTGCACCCTGAGTCGCAACGGAATAGGCTTCGCCTGTTTTGCCCGCTAAGATACCGTCACCTGCATAAAGTGTGGAAATTACAACCAAAGCTGTCATTGTAAGAACTATGAATGTGTCGATAAACACACCTATCATAGCAACAATACCCTGGTCGTGAGGCTTTTCAACATTAGCCTGAGCGTGAGCGTGGGGTGTTGAACCCATGCCTGCTTCGTTAGAGAAAAGACCGCGCTTAGCACCCTGACTTATGGCAGTTTTGATCGCGTAACCGATACCGCCGCCAATCAAAGCATCAGGAGTAAAGGCATATTTAAAGATAAGGCCGAATGTCTCAGGAATATACGTGATCCTAATAGCTAATACAAAAACTCCTCCGAGCAAGAAAAGAACAGCCATAAGCGGAACCAACTTCTCGGTGACAGAAGCCAGACGGTTAATACCGCCGATGAAGATGAAGGCAGAAACAATAGCCAGAACAACACCAACTATCCACCCGTCCACACCAAAAGCGGTGTTGCAGGATTCAGCAATAGAATTGGACTGAACCATTGAACCCATAAAGCCTAATGCCAAGATGCTGGCAATCGCAAAGAAAACGGATAAAAATTTACCGAAAGCTCCGTTATAAGCCTTCTTTATGTAGTAAACAGGTCCGCCGTGAACTTCACCATTCGCATCTGTTATTTTTGTTTCCTGAGCGAGAACAGCCTCAGCGTAAATTGTTGCCATACCCAATAAGGCGATAACCCACATCCAGAAAATAGCACCGGGCCCTCCAACAAGGATCGCTCCCGAAGCACCAACAATATTGCCCGTGCCAACCTGAGCGGCAATTGCGGTAGCAAGGGCCTGGAAAGAAGAAAGACCGCCTGAGTTTTTGCCTCCAAAAAGCTTAATTCCGCCAAAAACTCTTTTCATACCCTCACCAAAGTAACGAACCTGAACAAACTTGGTCTTAATGGTGAAGAAAAGACCTGTGCCTATCAAAAGGATTATAAGAATATAATCCGAAAGGTAGGCGTAGATGGTTTGTACGATTTTAAGTAGTGTATCCATTTTTCTCTCCTTAAAATTAAAATATAAAAGTCCGAACCGCTTTCGGTTCGGACAAAATAAAACGACACCTTATTTAAAGTATTGCCTGCACTTTGTCCTTTTGCCTGAGAGATTAGCATTTAAAATGCCTTGCCCCTTCGGCATCCGTTTAACGGATTTCTCCAAAGCTCTGTCTGCTCACAGTCAAAAAATTTCTGCAAGCTTCACACAGAAATATTAAAATGTTAAAAGTATATTAACACATATTAATTACTTTTTCAATACCCTAATTCAAAATCTGCTTATACTAATACATAAAACAATATCGCAATAAATTGGAGAAGGGAGCCCGCAACCACAAAAATGTGGAACACCGAGTGCATATACCTGACCGTTTTTCTGCCGGCAATGCCGTAAAGCACGGCACCTATCGTGTAGGCTATACCTCCCGCCAAAAGCCATAAAAACCCTTTAGCCCCTATCGCAGTAACAGCCGCCTTTCCCGTGAAGATAATACACCAGCCCTGCACCAAATAGCAAATAATTGAAAAAATATTATACTTTTTAAGGTCTATAGCATTTAAGGTGACCCCCAAGGCCGATACGCCCCAAACAATGCCAAAAACCGACCAGCCGAGGGCGGTGTTATATTCTCTGAGAGAGGAGAGCGCTATTGGTGTGTAGGTCCCAGAAATCAATATAAAGACCGAACAATGGTCGATTATTTGCAGAACCTTTTTGGCCGTTTCGTTTTTGAGACCGTGATAAACACTCGACATTGTATAAAGGATTATCATCGAAAATCCGTATATAAATGAACCCGTTACCTGATACGGGTCTGAATTTAAAAAGGATTTTATAACGCAAAGCGCGCATATTGCTATACCTATACCTCCACCCACGATGTGGGTGACCATATTAAAAATCTCTTCGCCCCTTGTATAATCAGGCAGGCGCCTATCAATAAGTTTTGTTCTTTTCATTTTTACCTCATTTTCCAGTTAGATGATAGCTATTTTTTTGTTATAAATCGGCAATTATTTACATTAAAATAACTGTCGAAAAGTGTCAAAATCATTTACATAATTTTTTGCATTTTGCTTTTTCAAATCTTGGATTATCCCACTTGTTCACCGAGTTATCCACATAAAAAAGCCGATAAAATTGATTTTTGCATTGGACAAACCTTAAAATTGTGGATAACTTAGTGGAAAAAGTGGAAAACATTTATGGTTATCAGAGTTTACATAACTGCATTTTTCAGTTACTGATTGCCCAATAGTTTTTTCATTATGTCGGGCCCGAATTCCACAATTTTTTCGGTCTTTTGAGCATTGATTTCATTAAACGAAGAAACGCCCACTTGCGGCTTGGCGCTGTCATAAATTAAATAGGGCACCGGCTTGGAAGAATGGGTCTTTGTTTCAAGCGGGGTTGGATGGTCAGGCATAATAAGTATCCTGAAATCTTCACCACAGCCATTTAGATATTCCATCATTAATTTGAGAGAGCGGCTGTCTATAAGCTCAATAGCCCGCACCTTGTTCTGCGCCTCGCCTCTGTGGCCGCATTCGTCGGGAGCTTCAAAATGCAGATAAACAAGGTCGGCTCCCTTTTTGAAGGCCTCGATTCCGGCATTGGTCTTGGCTTCAAAATCGGTATCTATGTATCCGGTGGCACCCTCCACATCGGGAGCGTCTGCGCCTGAACAAATAGCGATGCCCTTAAGCAAATCAACTGCGCTCACGATACAGGCTTTAACACCGTTTTTTTCGTAAAAATTCTCAAGTATTGGTTTTCTTCCTTCTCCCCACAGCCAAATGGAATTAGCAGGGTTCTTGCCATCAGCGATACGCTTTAAGTTAGTGGGGTGGTCCTTGAGTATATCATAGCTTTTCTTCATAAGCTCCAAAAGGGGCTTTGCGTTTTCGTGATCGCTTAAATACTCGCCTATCACCCTGCCGCTTATATCGTGGGGCGGAGTCATGGCGCCGAGCTCTGTGGTTCCGTTCGCCACCACAAGACAGTGTCTGTAGCTGACACCGGCATAAAATTTGTAAATATCATTGCCAAGCTTTTCTTCGACAGTTGCTATTATTTCTCTTGCTTCCTCGGTCGAGATATCGCCCGCGCAATAATCGACCATAGATTTATCCTCATATTTCTCCTCGCCCGACAAGGTTACGATATTGCAGCGCAAGGCAACATCGGTATCTTTCAAATCAACTCCTATAGATGCCGCCTCTAAAGGAGAGCGACCCGTGTAGCAAACCATAGGGTCATACCCTAAAACCGAAAGATTTGCAACGTCGCTTCCGGGTTTAAGGCCGGCAGCCACCGTGCGGCACATTCCAACCTCCGCTTTGCTCGCGAGGGAATCCATAAACGGCTTGTCTGCGCACTCCATGGGTGTTTTGCCGCCTAAGGCCTCATTCGGAGAGTCAGCCATACCGTCACAAAGTAAAACTAAATATTTCATATTAACACCTTCGTTAAAATTATTGACTTAATTATACCAACTCCTTTCCTCGTTGTAAAGTAAACAAATCTAAAAAAGACTTTAAATTTTCTCTACATTAATGTATTATTAGAGTAGAATTATTATTTTACACTTCCACCCGAAAGAGAGTTTTTATATGACCGATATTAAAAGAGCGGAAATTCTTGCCCCCGCGGGGAATATAGATATGCTGATTGCCGCAGTTCGCAGCGGCGCAGATGCGGTATACTTGGGCGCGAAAGAGTTTTCAGCTAGAAAAAATGCCGAAAATTTTAATCTCTCCGAACTCCGAGAGGCTGTAAAATACTGCCGCATAAGAGGCGTCAAGGTCTACCTTGCCCTTAACACGGTAATAAAAGATAGGGAACTCTCCTCAGCTTTCGCGCTCGCAAGAGATGCTTTTAATATAGGCATTGATGGAATAATTATTCAGGATTTGGGGCTTGCCCGCATATTGCACCAAAAAATACCGCAGCTTAAACTTCACGCATCTACCCAAATGTCTGTGCACTCTCCCGCTGCTCTGCCTCTCTTGAAGCAACTCGGCTTTTGCAGAGTGGTGGTTGCAAGGGAAATGTCTAAACAACAGCTTAAAGAGCTTTGCAAAAAAGCCGACAAGCTCGGTATCGAGGTTGAGGTTTTTGTTCATGGCGCGCTTTGTATGAGCCTATCAGGGCAATGCTTGCTTTCGGCCTTTTTAGGCTCTCGCAGCGGAAACCGCGGCCTTTGCGCAGGTCCCTGCCGTCTACCCTTTAAAGCCTATGGCGGCACAGGCTATGATTTAAGCCTTAAAGACCTCTCCTTGCTCGACTATATAAACGAACTGTCACAAATGGGGGTCGTCTCCTTTAAAATTGAGGGCCGAATGAAACGCCCCGAATATGTCGCCGCCGCTACTGCCGCCTGCAGACAGGCATTAGACCGCGGCTTTGTTTCGCCCGAGCTTTCAGATACCCTCAAAAATGTTTTCTCCCGCTCAGGATTTACTGACGGATACTACCAAAACCTCCCCGGCAAAGAAATGTTCGGCATAAGAACGAAGGAGGATGTTTTGGCTGCAGATAAGGCTTTCCCCGCCCTGCATGAGCTCTACCGAGCCGAAAGGCGTTCTGTTGCCTTGAATATAACCGCCCGAATACTGCAGAACGAGCCTATAAGCCTTTGCTTTTCTGATGGTGAAAACTCTGCCACAGTCAGAGGCGGTATACCTTCAAAGGCTCAAACCCGACCAACCGAAAAGCAGTCTGTTTTAAACAGTCTTAACAAATTAGGCTCTACACCCTATTTCGCCCAAAATATTGAAATAGCGTTGGCTGACGGGCTTTTTGTAAGCGCAAGCGAGCTTAATTCTTTAAGGAGAGCCGCTGTCGAGGCTTTGGACAAACTAAGGGGTGAAAAATTCCCCGAGCCCTCCAATGCGGAATATACCCCCTCTTTTGTGAGGAAAGAAAGCCGTTTTGACCCCAAAATTTTGGTTCGCATAGATACCCCCGAACAGCTTCCCTCCTCGCTCGAGGGTATAGATGGGCTGATTTTTCCGTTAGAGCAAGACCCTGCAGCTCTCAAAAATCTCGATATTCCTCTCATAGTCGACATTCCAAGAGGTATAATAGACGAAAATGCTATCTTAAAAAGGTTGGCTCTTTTTAAAGAATGCGGCTTTACTTCGGCCTTTTGCGGAAATTTAGCCTGTATCGAGCTTGCCAAAAAGGCCGGCCTTGCGCCCTTGGGTGATACGGGGCTCAATATTGCAAACAGCGAGGCCTTAACCTTGACTCAAGAGTTGGGCATGAAAGCGGCTGTGATATCCTGCGAAGAACAGCTTTCTTCGATGTCAAAGCTCGCTTCTATTTTGAATAAAGGCATCATCGCCTACGGACATATTCCGCTTATGCTTTGTAAAAACTGCCCGCTTAAAAACGGCAGTTCTTGCAAAGACTGCGATAAGAAAGGCTTTCTCACCGACCGAATGGGGGTCCAATTCCCCGTAAGATGCCGTATGGGCTATAGCGAGCTCTTAAACAGTCTGCCAATTTGGCTCGCTGACAGACAAGAAGAACTCCAGTTCCTCGACTTTCTGATTTTATATTTCACTTCCGAGACCCCCGAAAGGGTGAACGAAGTAATTTCAGCTTATAAAAACAATCTGCCTCCCGATACCAAGCACACCAGAGGGCTTTATTATCGCGGCACAATATAATTGTAAAAATATACCCCACTTGACAAATACCCCTGTGGGGTATATTATTTTCTTGGTATGATAGGAGTGTGAAACTATGAAAACCGAACAGTATGATATAAGCGGAATGTCCTGTGCGGCCTGCTCTGCCTCGGTAAACAGGGTTGTCTCAAAGCTTGACGGGGTTTTAAACTGTGATGTTAACCTTATCACCGGCAGAATGACCGTCTCGTTCGACCCTAAAAAGGTAGGGGAAAACGATTTTATCCGCGTGGTGGAAAAGGCAGGCTTTGGGATAAGCGCCTATAAGCCGCAAATAAATCCCGAAAACCCAAAAAAGGCTCAAGAGAAAGACTCATTTCTGCCCATTATCATCTCTGCTGTCTCGAGCGCTCTACTGCTATATATTTCAATGGGGCAGATGATTTTCGGGGATATCCCGTTGCCCCGATTTTTAAATATGGAAACTGAACCTTACAACTTTGCAATAACCCAGCTGTTGCTATGTCTTCCCGCCTGCTTTTTCGGCAGAAGATTTTTCACAAACGGCATCCCCCTCCTATTTAAAGGCCACCCGAATATGGATTCGCTTGTGGCCGTGGGGGCAGGAGCTTCGCTTATTTATAGCCTTGTTATGACATATCTGATATCCTACAGCACTCACGCGGTGCACAATCTGTACTACGAGTCGGTAGCGGTGGTTATAACCCTTGTAATGCTGGGTAAATTTTTCGAGCGCAAAAGCCGCCGCAAAACCGCCGATGCTATAAAAAAATTAATGGAGCTTTCTCCCGATACCGCCCTTGTTTTAAGAGACGGCCGTGAATACACCTTGCCGACCGAGGAGGTGGCTGTAGGTGAAATTTTGCTCATAAAGCCCGGCAGCAAGATACCGCTTGACGGTGTTATAATAAAAGGCTCCTGCAGCGCAGACGAATCTATGCTCACAGGAGAAAGCCTGCCGGTTGAAAAGTATGTAGGGGACGGCGTCGTGGCCGGCAGTATCAATATTAACGGCTTGCTCGAAGTGCAGGTCACCCACACCGGCAACGACACCACTTTGGCCAAAATCATTAAATTCGTTGAGGACGCTCAAAGCAAAAAAGCCCCCATTTCCAAAACAGCCGATAGGGTCTCGGGCATATTTGTGCCAACCGTTATAATAATCGCCCTTATCTCGGCAGTAATTTGGCTTATAGCCGGCAAGGATATCGCCTTTACCCTTAAAATCTTCACAAGTGTGCTGGTAGTGGCCTGCCCCTGCGCTTTGGGCCTTGCTACTCCGACGGCGGTTATGGTCGGCACAGGGCTCGGCGCCTCAAACGGCATCCTCATTCGCAACGGCGAGGTTTTGGAAACCACCCACAAAATAAAGGCGGCTGTTTTCGATAAAACCGGCACCGTAACCACGGGGAAACTCAGTGTGACAGATGTGGTCTGTGAAGATGAGTCCTTGCTAATTCGCCTCGCCGCCGCGGCAGAAAGCGGCTCGGACCATCCGCTCGCAAAAGCGGTTGTGGAATATGCCGCTTTAAAAGGCATTGCTCAGGCCGAAAAAATCGAAAACTTCCAAAATATATCGGGCAAAGGTATTAGCTGCACCGTGGGTGGCGAGCCGCTTTTAGTGGGCAAGCTCGGCCTTTTAGAGGAAAACGGCATCGACACTAAAAAATATGCCGAAAAAGCCAATGAAAAAGCTAATAACGGTAAATCACTTGTTTTTGTAAGCTTAGGTAAAACCGCCTTGGGCTTTATTGCTCTTTCGGACAACCTTAAGCCCTCCTCCCAAAAGGCTTTTGAAACACTCAAAAGGATGGGTATTAAAGCGGTGCTGCT
Source organism: Acutalibacteraceae bacterium (assembly GCA_045656665.1). Classification (GTDB taxonomy): domain Bacteria; phylum Bacillota; class Clostridia; order Oscillospirales; family Acutalibacteraceae; genus UBA737. The sequence continues at coordinate 22,832 of JAZORP010000023.1, forward strand.
TTCGGGCGATAACCGTCTTTGCGCAGAGTATATAGGCAGTCTTCTTAAAGCCGACGAGGTCTATTCGGAGGTCTTGCCTGAACAAAAGGCAAAAATCGTGGCCAATATCCGCAAAAAGTACGGCAGTGTTATGATGATAGGCGACGGTATAAACGATGCCCCCGCCCTGACCGAGGCCGACATTGGCTGCGCTATCGGCAACGGCAGCGATATCGCCATAGAATCCGCCGATATAGTCCTTATGAAAAGTGACCCCTGTGATGTGCCGAGGGCGGTCAATTTAAGCAGGCTCACTATCCGCAATATAAAGCAAAATCTGTTTTGGGCATTTTGCTACAACAGCATCTGCATCCCCGTGGCTACGGGTCTGCTGTACGCCTTCGGCGGGCCTTTGCTCAGCCCTATGCTCGCGGGGCTTGCAATGTCGCTGAGCTCGGTATTTGTTGTAGGGAACGCTTTAAGGCTTAGAGGTAAAAAAATATGAACGACTGCTGCACTCAAAAACACAAGTCTCGCGACGCAGAAGAATACAAAGCTCTCATAAACCGGCTCAACCGAATTGAGGGACAGGTCAGAGGTGTCAAAAATATGCTTGATACCAACGCCTACTGCACCGATATTCTCATTCAGGTTTCGGCGATAAAGGCCGCTCTTGACGCTTTTAATAAGGAGCTGCTCTCAAATCATATTCACACCTGCGTTGCAGAAAATATACGACAAGGTGATGACTCTGTTATTGACGAGCTTGTCTCCACTCTCTCAAAACTAATGAAGTGAAAGGAAGATTTTTATGACATACAAAATTCGAGTTCACGATATGCATTGCGAAAGGTGCGCCGAGCGCATCACTAACGCTTTAAACCAAACAGGCATCAATTTTTCGGTTGACCTTAAGGAAAAAACAGTCGCGGTGGATGGCTGCAACCACTGCCTTAAAACTGCCCTTTCAGAGCTTGAAGATTTAGGCTTCGCCCCCGAAGAGATCACAGAATAAACTAAACCCCCGAGTTGTTTTAAAACTCGGGGGTTTATATTTATTTCTTCAAATCTCCGTTTGCGGGGTTGTCAAGCAAATGTCCCTCCTCGGAAAAACGCGAGCCGTGGCAGGGGCAATCCCAGGAATGCTCGGCCTTGTTCCACTTTAGGGCGCAGCCTAAATGCGGGCATCTTTTTTTGGCGGGTGTAACAAGATTGGTCACAGCTTCAAAGCCGTTTATTAAAAGCTGAGGCTTTAAGATACCTCTTGACGGATCAAAAATTTTGGCATACTCATTTTTCTTCCCGCTCAGCATATCACAAAGTAGCATTGCGGATAGCATCGACCCCGTCATCCCCCACTTATTAAAGCCGGTTGCTGTGTAAAGATTGGGAGTGCTTTCTGAATACTGCCCGATGTAGGGGATGTCGTCAAGGCTCATACAGTCCTGCGCGGCCCAAAAGAATTTTTCCTTTGCTTGAGGGTAATATTTTTGGGCAAAGGTGCGCAACTCTGCCCAATTGCCTCCCTTTTTGCCGGTACGGTGGTCTCCCCCGCCTAAAAGCAGATGATCACCGTGATTTCTAAACGAAAGCCCCTTTTTATCGTCGTCTACATACATTCCGTCAACATCCTGAGCATTCTCTAAAGCTATAACATAAGACCGATGCTGATAAAGCTTCAAAAAATATGCTCCGTGCTTATTTAAAAACGGGAAATGTGTGGCAATGACCGCCCGTTTGTACCGGATTTTAGCACTGTCACATAAAGCAGTGTCCCTGTCCATCCTCCGCACAAAGGTATTTTCATATATATTAAGGCCTTTCGCTATTGCATAGATAAACTTTAAAGGATCAAACTGCGCCTGATTGCTGAATTTCACCGCCCCTGCAATTTCAAACGGAAGCGGTATCTCCTTGCAAAACTGGGCTTCAAAACCGATTTTTCTAAGAGCCCCAAGCTCGCTTTCAAGCTTATATTTATTATTGAGCGAATAGACGTAATTGTCTTTCACCTCATAGTCGCAGTCGATATTTTCAGCCAAACGGACATACTCGTTAAAGGCGGTCTTGTTAGCTTTTAGATATATCTGCGCCGCATCCTTACCGCTGCTTTCTAAAATTTTACTGTATATAAGCCCGTGCTGAAAGGTTATTTTTGCAGTGGTGTTTCCGGTATTCCCGCCGCAAATTCCACCCTTTTCCACAAGGATATAGTCAATACCCTCTTTTTGCAAAAAGTATGCCGTCAAAATTCCCGCCATACCTCCGCCGATTATAAGCACATCGGTGCTTGCCTCTCCATTTAAACCCTCGAATTGCGGCAGAGCCACATTTTCTTTCCATATAGATTTCATCTGTTCCCTCAACCAAAGTTTTTTAAAAATATCTTTTGTATTTATTACGGAACTATTCAAAGTATTTTAAACCCCCTCAGACAATCGTCCAAGGGGGTAAAATACTTAAAAAATCGGTCTAAAAACCTAGTTTTCTGTAATATTATTCAAATTTATTTTCAATTGGCTCACTAAATTCAAACCTTATAATTTTTATTCCAAAATACTTCTCTAATTCTTCATTTGTTAATGTTTTAAACGATGAGTCTGGCATTTTGATGTCTTCATTATAATATTTTTCAAAATATCTTATACGGGGTTCATGATACGAGATTCCGTCTGTATCCCCCATATAATATTCAGCCGTTCCATAATCAATAAAAACAAACGATTCGAAATTTATTCTGCCTTTCTTATAAACGGATTCTGTATTTTCATCTAATTCCATTATCCATATTCCAAAGTCATCTTCATTTCCGCTTTTTAGTGATTCGCCCCATTCGCGTGAAGATGGATATCCGAATATTGCGAAATTATTTGATGCATCATATCCATCCCATGTACAAACAACTGCATCTTCAATTAAATATATTTCATCGTTAATTTCATATTCTACAACAAAAGGAAATTCGCCTTCGGTTATTTGTGGAGCAGGGTCAAATCTTTCTTTACAACCAGAAAAACAAAATATCATTAAAACAACAATACCTATTGAAAGCAATTTCTTCATATCATCACCGCCTTGAGTGTATTATATGCTTGTGTTAAATCAGGGACAAATCCATCTCTGTGAAATTTGTAAAAGTAGAATTCTAATAATCAAATATTATTTCTACCAATTCTCATTATAGAGAACATCAGGAACTTCATCAGTCCAACCTATATAAAACGCTGTGGCATTACCAATATTATTGGTAATTATATAATAATTTGCACTTAACATAATATCAGCAGGATAATATTTTTTTGCAAGAGTTTTTCTGTTGGTAATCGCATAAAAATCCTCCGCACCAAAAAGATGCAACATTTCGTGGGCAACGACGGAAGACTGTGATCCTATTGGATCGTTACGATTAGAATTTAAGTCATAAGCAAAAATAATGCAATGCTCCTCTATTTGCATAGTTGCGCCCCTGTGTGGATTAATAGCGTAAGCAGTACCGTTTTTGTTAAATATTGTAAAGCAAACTACTTCTGTTCCATAGTGAGATTTAAAGTCAGCAATCATTTCTTCATCGGAAGAATAATTCAAACTGTGCGCTGCCTGACTTAACACATCACCGGTTGCAAATCCGGTTTCTCTTACGCTGAGTATAACTTCGTCATCATAAAAGATAGATGAATAACTTTGTTTTATACTCAAATCCAATTCAACACCATATGACTTTGCTTCTTTTTCCAAAAACGCCAATCCAGGTTTTACTTCATTGTTTGTAAAGTTTGTTATTTCATCAGCCGTCCAGCCACTTTCAAAATCATCCATATAAAAGAGAATAACTGAAATATTTCCGCTTAAATTTCGACAGGTTCCTAAGTCATAGTCAACCCGTAATTTATTAATTCCAACAAGCTCCTCTACAGAATTTTCATCATTATCGGCGTTGCCATTTGTTGAATCGTTTGAATCTATAGGCTTGCTCGGTTGAGTGGGTTTATCCGTTTGAGTAGATTCATCTGATTGAGTGGGTTCATCTGATTGAGTGGGTTTATCTGATTGAGCGGGTTCATCTGTTTGAGTAGGTTCATCTGTTTGAATGGGTTCATCCTTCTGTGTGAATTGGTTTGTTACTGTAGACTCACTGTTTTCTGTAGTATCATCTTTTGCCTGTGATGTCTCTGGATGATCTATCGTTTGAGATTTTGAAGATTCAATTTGAGATACATCAAAGTTTATATCAGAGTTTGTTTTACTTTGCTCACAAGCAGATAAAGAACATACGATTACAATAACCAATAAAACAATTTGCAGTTTTCTCATAAATACCACCTCAAGTATGTCCGGTTGATTTTAATATAACATTTTTTATGTATTTTTTCAAGTTATATATGATAATAGAGTTATCCCCGAAATGAGAGATAACTCTATTTTTAAGTATGACAAAAATCATACCAAAGAAAGCCCCTTTAAAAACTTTGTTTTTAATCAGTAAAACTACCAAAAGTATAACGACTATTCCTGCCTTGACTTATTTCTTCCAATAAAATAAGTCAAGATAAGTGTGTAATTTATCCCTATTGTACCTCTATCATACCATATCGGCGGCGAAGCCGCAATACTTCTTACTTTCCAAGAATCCCGTGGAGTTTTGGTTGAGGTAAGAGTGAAGAGGTAAGAAGTACGAAGTAAAAATCCCGTTCACGATAGTGGGCGGGATTTTTGTCTCTCGTGTCCGAAAAAGAACTGGGCGAAAACCGAGAATTTTCTATTAATTTAATACATTTTTTATCATTTGAAGCAATTTAGGAAATGTGTCTTCTTTTTCTTTGTATCGGTAAGAACTATCACATAACATTTCACCATTGTGATATATTTCTCCTCTGTCCGTTATAAAAATATGGGTTATTCCGTTATGTTTTATCTTTACTATCATATTTCCAAAGCATTTTTCATCATAAAGGAAATCGAATAATATTGAATCACTTGGTAAAATAGAAACAATATGTTGTTTCATTTCATCAACAGAAAAGTTTTTGCTCATATCATCACCGCCTATGTGTAGTATAGCATAAAAGCGGAAAAGGTGCAAGATATTAATGATATTCTGTGCTTCGCACAGAGTGATATTTTCACTTCGTGAAAGTGATATTGAAACCTACGGTTTCAGTGATATTATATTCGCCCTTAAAACTCGCGAAGCGAATATCACTTGGACGAAGTCCAAATATCACTGCGAAGCAATATAACTCGCCAAAGGCGAATATAACTAAAAAACTCTTGTTCTTTCGAACAAGATTTTTTTCTGGAGGCACCACCCAGAATCGAACTGGGGATAAGGGCTTTGCAGGCCCCTGCCTTACCGCTTGGCCATGGTGCCGTATTGAATTTTGAGAAAATATAAGGACGCTTAGTTACTTTAAGCGTCCTTATGGAGCGGATTACGAGGCTCGAACTCGCTACCTCCACCTTGGCAAGGTGGCGCTCTACCAGATGAGCTAAATCCGCATAACCATTGG
>JAZORP010000024.1:0-6028 GCA_045656665.1 Acutalibacteraceae bacterium
TTTGGTGCGCAGGGCGGGTACCGAAAGGCGCGAGCCTTTGGGTCGCCAAGCAGAAAAGACGCGAAGCGGCTTTATCCCCGATGGATCACCAAATTAAGAAACCGACCTTTTGGTCGGTTTCTTAATTTTTTATAAATTCTAAGGGGATTCGAACCCTGAGAGGGCAAAAAGCGAAAAGAAAAAGTTGCCGGGGGCAATTTTTTCCGCTTTTTGGTGCGCAGGGCGGGTACCGAAAGGCGCGAGCCTTTGGGTCGCCAAGCAGAAAAGCCGCGAAGCGGCTTTATCCCCGATGGATCACCAAAAACCTGAAATACTCTTTTGAGTGTTTCAGGTTTTTATCATTTACAGGATGAGAACCCCAATGAATGATGAATACCTAATAATGAAAAACGAATAGTACAAAACGAAAATCCTGCCGACAAGAATCGACAGGATTTTCGTTTTGGTGGAGCTGATGGGATTCGAACCCACGACCTCCTGAATGCGAACCAGGCACTCTACCAACTGAGCTACAACCCCAAATTCGCAGAATTATTTTCCGCGTGATTATTTTATATCCCCCAATACTTTCTGTCAAGGCTGCGGAAAGAAATTGCCGAAAAAATATGATCGGCTTCAATAATTTCGCTGCCGTCAAGATCTGCTATCGTGCGGGAGATCTTGAGTATTCTGTCATAAGCTCTGGCAGATAGGCCGAGTTTTTCAAAAGAAAGTTCAAGATATTTTGAAGCGGCAGTAGAAAGAACACAATATTTCTTTAAAAGGGCAGGGGTGAGCTTCGCGTTGCAGGTCACCTCCGTGCCTTTATAACGCTCGGTTTGTATTAGTCTCGCTTTATTGACCCGCTCTTTTATCTGAGCGGAGGTTTCGGCCTTTTCGGTGGAATTGAGGGCCGAATAATCCACTGCCGGCACCTCCACATGAAGGTCTATTCTGTCAAGCATAGGGCCTGAAATTTTGCTCAGATACTTTCTGACAGCGTTCTGAGAGCAGGTACATTGTTTTGTTGGGTGACCGAAAAAGCCGCAGGGGCAGGGGTTCATAGCCGCCACCAACATTATAGAGCTTGGATATGTAAGTGAGCCTGCAACACGGGAAATTGTGATTTTGCTATCTTCAAGAGGCTGGCGGAGAGCTTCCATAACATCACGCTTAAATTCGGGAAGTTCATCAAGGAATAGAACACCGTTGTGCGCCAAAGATATCTCACCGGGCTTGGGAACAGTGCCGCCGCCCGCGATACCTGCCGAAGAGACGGTATGGTGTGGTGAACGGAAGGGCCGTGATGTCACAAAGGGATGGTCTTTGTTTATAAGCCCTGCAATAGAATGGATCTTTGTTGTCTCAATTGATTCTTCAAAGGTCATTTCAGGCAAAATACCCGGCAGCCGTTTAGCAAGCATACTTTTGCCCGAACCGGGAGGGCCTATCATCAAAATGTTATGCCCGCCTGCAGCGGCGATCTCTAATGCTTTTTTAGCGGCTATCTGGCCTTTGACCTCGCTGAAATCCGGTGTATCAACAAAGGCATTGGCGGTGATATCGGTTCTGTCAGCCTTTTCGATAAGCTCTTCACCGTTTATGTGGGCAAGTAACTGTTGTACATTCTCAACAGGATAGACATTAATACCGTCAATAACGGCGGCCTCGGCGGCGTTGGCAGAGGGAACAAAGAGGTTTTTCACATTATTCTCTTTAGCGGTTATAGCTATTGCGAGCACCCCGTTTACGCTGCGGACCATACCGTCGAGCGCTACCTCACCGATAGCTATAGTATCTTGGAGTTCTGCTTTGAGCTGACCCGATGCCTTTAAAATTGCCAGCAAAACCGGCAGGTCATAAAGCGAGCCTTCCTTTTTTCGGTCGGCAGGGGCTAAATTAACAGTTATTCTGCCAATGGGAAACTTAAGCCCGCAGTTTTTGATAGCCGCGCGCACCCTGTCACGCGATTCTTTGACGGTGGCATCAGGCAAGCCTACTATATCAAAAGCGGGAAGCCCGCCTGAAACATCAGCCTCAATCTCGATCATATATGAATTGATACCGAAAATACCGATACCTTTTACTCTTGAAAACAACAGAAACTCTCCTTCGAAATTGAATTAATTAAAAAGTGGCCGATTTTTCGGCCACAGAATAGGTTTAATGAGATATCTTTTTGTCAGACCGTGTGACCTTTCTTTTGGTACCGTCGGGCTCGACGATATAGGTGTTTTCTAGTTGGGATACAAGTGAGGCTTTGAAACTTTCAACATATTCTCGCCTAAGCAAATATTGCTCCTGCTTTTCCTCTTCTGTAAGACCCTCGTTTCGTTGCTTGCGGGCAAGCTCGTTAATACGGTCAATTTTTTCCTGCTTCATTGAAACTGCTCCTAAATTTCGTTTCTGCCCTCAAGCGCGCGGGCGAGGGTAAATTCGTCTGCATATTCGAGGTCTCCTCCAACGGGTATCCCGTATGCGAGACGGGTGACCTTGATGCCCATAGGCTTGACCAGTCTGGAAATATAGCTTGCGGTGGCTTCACCCTCAACGGTGGGGTTTGTAGCCATAATGATTTCCTTAACTTCGCCCGACCCAAGTCTTGACATCAGCTCTTTTATCCTTAACTGGTCAGGGCCGATACCGTCAAGAGGGGATATAACGCCGTGCAAAACATGGTAGACCCCCGAATATTCACGCGTTCTCTCGAATGCCATAACATCTTTAGGCTCTGCCACTACGCAAATAACCGACTTATCACGCGTAGGGTCATCACAAATAGCGCAGATGTCTAAATCTGTGAATGCCTGACAAACTTTGCAAAAATGGATCTTTTTGCGAGCATTAACAAGGGCCTCGGCAAATTTCTCGGCCCTTTCAGGCGGCTGCTCAAGAATACTGTAGGCAAGGCGCTGAGCGGTTTTTTTGCCGATGCCGGGCAGACGCTCGAATTGAGAGATAAGCTCGGTCAACGGAACAATATTGTTAGCCATAATTATCAGAACATACCCGGCATATTAAAACCGCCGGTGATAGCTCCCATTTCCTCCTCGGATGTTTTTATAGCATTGTTTATAGCCTCATTAACAGCAACGGTAATAAGGTCTTCAAGCATCTCTGCATCATCGGGGTCAACCGCGTCGGGGTTGATTTTTATGCTTTTAATAAGATGCTTTCCGTCAACCGTTACTTTAACCATACCTCCGCCTGAAACTGCGGAAAATTCGCGCTGCTCAAGATCTTCCTGCAATGCGGCCATATCAGCCTGCATTTTTTGAGCCTGCTTGAGCATTTGATTCATATTACCGGGGCCTCCGGAGTTTGGAATTCTAACCTTCATGATCTTTTTCCTTCCATTAATTAATTTCGAGATTTTTAAGCCTTTGCGCCAAAAGGGTGAGTGGGTCTGCCTCTTCGGTTTTTTCAGCCGCAGTGTATGGGCCAAGCTTATATGTGTTGCCTAGCACCGCGAAGGCAGCTTTTCTTATACTATCCTTATAGAGCGGATTTCCGCTGTTGATAAGCGAGCGGAACTGAGTGTTTGGCGCGTCTATCAATAAATAGGAGCCTTTAGTATAGGCTTTTGAGCCCTTTAAAACTCCTGCAATAAGCGGGCAGTCGGTTGTGAGTTTTTTGAGAATCTTGTCCCATTCTGCAACAGGCAGAGGGCCGTCGGACGCTGAGGGTGTAGCTGCGGGAGGAGTTTCAATGTTTTGCTCTTCCGGCGATGCAGGCACATCCTCTATGTTAGGCAAGGGGATTTCGTCCTCAACTTCGGGTTCAGTCTGTATCATCGGCTTTGCAGGCTGCGCGTTTGGCGCCACGATAGCTCTTTTTGGAGAGGGGATAATGCCGTTTTCCAGAGCGGAAATCCGCCTTTCTAAAGCCTCAATATCGACCGAAAGCGACGGGTCACACATTTTTATGATAGCCATTTCGATTTCGCAGCGGCGGTTGCCGTTTTGAATAGTGGCAAAAGTCGACTGCAGGGTTTTTAGGCAATACATAATGTCCTTAATATCATAATCCTCTGCCTGATTTTCAAGAGCGGCGGTTTTTGATTTTGAAGAAACTATCGGTCGGTTTTTTGACTTGACCGTTTTTACTATCATAAGGTCGCGGTAGTGGAGGGTGAGGTCATTTAAAAGGCGCAAAATATCTACAGAAGAATTATGCAGCCTGTCGATAAGCATAAGCGCCTGCTCGGCATCGTGGCCTTTAATGCAGTTTGCAAGTTCAAGCAGATAGTCGTTGCCAGCCATAGCGCAAACATTCTCGACTACGGCCTCATCAATCGTCCTGTTGGCTGAGGCGCACAAATCTAATATAGAAAGGGCGTCTCTCATTCCGCCGTCGGCAGCTGCGGCTATAAGTGTGGCCGCATCATCTGTGACCGAAAAGCCTTCTTTTGAAGCAATATGATGAATTCTTTCGCATATCTTTGAGTTGTCAATTCGCCTGAAATCAAATCTTTGACAGCGCGAGAGGATGGTTGCCGGCAGTTTGTGAACCTCGGTGGTGGCAAGTATGAAAATAACATGAGAGGGAGGCTCTTCAAGGGTTTTTAAAAGAGCGTTGAAGGCGCTGATTGTTAGCATATGAACCTCGTCTATTATATAAACGCGGTATTTGGATGCTGACGGGGTAAAGTTCAAAAGCTCCCTAAGCTCACGGATACTGTCAACGCTGTTGTTGGAAGCAGCATCTATCTCAACAATATCGGTATTTTCGCCGCTTGCTATGGCGCGGCAGCTTTCACACTCGAGGCAAGGGTCGCCGTTTACAGGCTTAAGGCAATTAACTGCTTTGGCTAAAATCTTGGCGCAGCTTGTTTTGCCGGTACCCCTTGTGCCGGTGAAGAGATAGGCGTGCACCGTTTTGCCGGTAGCCAATTGGTTTTTAAGGGTTTCGGTTATGTGCTCCTGACCTGCGACATCTGAAAATGTTTCCGGCCTGTATTTACGGTAGAGCGCCTGATATGCCATACTATCACCCCAAAAATTTAAAATCTTTAAATAAATTGCGCACCCGAGTGTACGAATGAGCCGATTTACTGCGGCACACAGGAAAAACTCCTTAATGCTGCTCGGTTCCCCGCCTGACATGGTTCGAAGCGCCCCGTTGCACAGGACCCGCCCATTCGCACACTCCGGTACGCAATAATCTCAACTTTCCACCCAATTTTAACATAAATTTTAAATATTTACAATAGCTAAGATATAAAATGTTGAAAAAAATTCATAATCCTGATATAATTATAGGGTATTATAATATCTTGAAGGGGGAAATACCGTGAAAGATATTATGATTTCTGAACTTTTCGAGCTTGAAGGTTGCATTGCAGCAAGGATTTTTGAAAATATAACATATCCGTTTGAGGCGTTGCCTTTGATTGGAGATTTTATAAAAGAAACAGGCCCGCTGCTTGATAAAAAGGTTTACAGAGAAATAAGCGATGGGATTTGGGTTGCAAAATCTGCAAAAATAGCTGACACTGCTTTTATCAATGGCCCTTGCATAATCGGGGAAAATTCCGAGGTGCGACACTGTGCATTTATTAGAGGAAATGCTTTTGTGGGCAACGGATGTGTAGTAGGAAATTCTACGGAACTCAAAAATGTAATTTTAGTGGAAAATGTTCAGGTGCCCCATTACAACTATGTTGGGGACTCTGTTTTAGGTAGAAATTCACATATGGGCGCTGGAGCTATCACCTCAAATGTTAAATCGGACAAAAGCTTGGTTGTCGTCAAATGCGGCGAAGAAAAGCTGGAAACAGGCCTTAAAAAATTTGGCGCTGTTTTAGGCGACGGTGTTGAGGTGGGCTGCAATAGTGTTCTTAATCCGGGAACGATAATCGGGAAAAATTCTAATATTTATCCGCTTTCGTCGGTTAGAGGAGTTGTTCCTAAAAACAGTATTTATAAAAAAGCCGGTGAGGTTGTGATAAAATATGATATCCGAAAAATGGGATATACTTGATGAACGCGGTTTTCCGACCGGTAAAACCGCTGTCAGGGGCAAAACCCCTTTAAAGCGCGGTGAGTAT
>JAZORP010000025.1:0-59562 GCA_045656665.1 Acutalibacteraceae bacterium
TGTTTTCGGTGAAACAATTGCAAATCCTGCGTTAACAGTGCTTGATATAGAAAAGTTTGCAAATGCTGCTCACAAGCATGGTGTTCCGCTTGTTATAGATAATACCTTTGCTACACCGGTTGGCTGCAGACCTATTGAATGGGGTGCCGATATTGTTACCCACTCTACTACAAAGTATATGGATGGCCACGGTGCTGCAGTTGGTGGCTGTATAGTAGATTCAGGTAAATTCGATTGGATGGCTCAGGCAGAAAAATTCCCCGGTCTTTGCACTCCGGACGAAAGCTATCACGGCATAACCTATACCGAGCGTTTCGGTATAGGCGGCGCTTATATAACCAAGGCCACCGCTCAGCTAATGCGCGACCTTGGCTCTATCCAATCTCCCCAGAATGCATATCTTGTAAACTTAGGGCTTGAAAGCCTACATCTTAGAATGAAGAAGCACTGTGAAAACGGTCTTGCCGTAGCCAAAGCTCTGTCGGCTGATGACCGAATTGCTTGGGTTACCTACCCCGGCCTTGAAACCGACAAATACTATGAATTAGCCAAAAAATACCTTCCCAACGGCAGCTGCGGCGTTGTCAGCTTCGGAGTAAAGGGCGGTAGAAAAGCTGCTGAAAGCTTTATGAAAAACCTCAAACTCGCCGCTATTGAAACCCATGTAGCAGACGCCCGTTCTTGCTGCTTGCATCCGGCCAGCGCCACCCACCGTCAGATGAACGATGATGAGCTTGCCGCAGCCGGAATTTCGCCCGATCTTGTGCGATTCTCTTGTGGTATCGAGGACGCTGAGGACCTTATCGCAGATATCAAGCAGGCGCTTGATAATATCTAAATTAAAATACCAAATTTTGAGAAAGGATACGGTATAATTTATGCCCATTAAAATCCCTAATGATTTACCTGCGGTTAAAATCCTAAACGATGAAAACATCTTTGTTATGACCGAAACCCGCGCCATAACTCAGGATATCCGCCCCCTCAAAATTTTGATTTTAAATTTGATGCCTAAAAAAATCGAGACCGAAACACAGCTTTCGAGATTGCTTGGCAACTCTCCTTTGCAGGTCGACCTCGAGTTTATCCACACCAAAAGCCATAAATCAAAAAACACCTCTGCCGAACACCTTTTCACCTTTTACAAAACCTTTGATGATGTAAAGAGTCGCACCTTTGACGGTATGATAATAACCGGCGCCCCGGTAGAGCATTTGGAGTTTTGCGATGTGGAATATTGGGAAGAGCTTTGCGAGATAATGGAGTGGACAAAGACCCACGTCCACAGCACCTTCCACATTTGTTGGGGCGCTCAGGCAGGGCTTTTCTACCATTACGGTATTAAAAAAGTGTCCCTAAAGGATAAGCTTTTCGGAGTTTTCCCCCACACGGTAGATTATAAAAATTCTATCCTTTTCAGAGGGTTTGACGATGTTTTCAATGTCCCCCAATCAAGGCATACCACCGTCTTGTTTGAGGACATTAAAAAGGTCAAAGAGCTAAAGGTTCTTTCCACCTCCGAAAAAGCAGGGGTCTACGCTCTTTCCACCAAAAACGGCAAGCAAATTTTCATCACAGGCCATTCGGAATATGACCACGACACTCTGGCAAATGAATATTTCCGCGACCTTAACGAGGGCAAACCTATCAAAATTCCCGAAAATTATTTCCCCAATGATGATGTCACCAAAACTCCCATCGTCTCGTGGCGGTCGCACGCTAATTTGCTTTATTCTAACTGGCTTAATTATTTTGTTTACCAGACAACCCCTTACGATATAGGTAAAATCAAATAAACTAAAAAACAACTCCCGTAAGGTGTTTAACCTTTCGGGAGTTGTTTTTTACAATTAAATTTATGCTTTGCCTACCGAGCCGAAAAGCTCCATCTTCTCTCTAACGGTGGCTTTGATAGCCTCAACACCGTCAGCCAAAAGCTTTCTCGGGTCAAAGCCCTTGCCCTGAAGGTCTTTGCCGGCCTCGATATACTTGCGTGTGGCTTCGGCAAAAGCCAACTGACATTCGGTGTTAACATTTATCTTGGAAACACCAAGGGAAATCGCCTTCTTAATCATCTCTGCAGGAATTCCTGTTCCCCCGTGGAGAACCAAAGGCATTGTGCCGGTCAGTTTCTGAATATCATCAAGCGTATCAAAGCTAAGCCCTGCCCAATTTTCGGGATACTTGCCGTGGATATTGCCGATACCGGCTGCCAGCATTGTTACCCCTAAATCAGCAATCATTTTGCACTCGTTAGGATCGGCAACCTCACCGCTGCCTACAACACCGTCTTCCTCGCCGCCGATAGCGCCGACCTCAGCCTCTATAGAAAGCCCTCTTTCATTACAAATGCCAACTAATTCCTTGGTTTTTGCAATGTTTTCTTCAATCGGATAGTGCGAACCGTCAAACATTACCGAGGAGAAGCCGGCTTCGATGCAGGCCTTTGCGCCCTCGTAACTGCCGTGGTCAAGGTGAAGCGCTACTGGAACGGTGATTCCAAGCTCTTTTATCATACCCTTAACCATATTTACAACGGTGGTATATCCGCACATATATTTACCTGCGCCCTCAGACACACCCAAAATTACGGGCGAATTAAGCTCTTGCGCAGTTAAAAGGATAGCCTTTGTCCACTCAAGATTATTAATGTTGAACTGCCCTACAGCATACTTACCTGCCTTTGCTTTGGTAAGCATTTCTTTTGCCGAAACTAACATTCTTATTCCTCCATATAGTGATTAATCTTTGAACATTGTATACCAAAAACAATTCAAATTCAAGCCTTTTGTTTGCCTGTATCCTCAATTATTATTTCAGGCGGCTGCTCAAGTAATTCAGGGTTTTTCAAATATTTTTTCAGTTTTCTGAAAGCTGTTGCAAAATATACTCCCGAACAAATTCGCTCGTCCATTACAACACCCAACGGCAACGAGCGTTCAAAAACGACTTCACCGCCCTTGCGCTTTGGCACTTCGCGCAGATTTCCCATCGTGATGAAAACACTTGTTGTTCCAAATTCGTAGCAGTGATGGTATATGTGATTGGTTCTTATAGAAATAAGGTTGGAAATAACGAGACTGTTGTGGAAAGGTGATACATCTATGATCTTCTTCGGTAGCAGACCGAATTTATCAAGCAGCTTGAAAAGCCCTACTCCCACTCTTAAAACTCCCGGAACAGCTAAAAGCGCTTTTATCATTTTTTCGGTCCCGTTATTTTCGGGTGACTCACGGTTTTCTTCGACGAAATCGGTGATCTTTTTATGTACATCAAAAACAGTGTCTTTTATATCGAAATACATTTTTGACATTGTGCCGTGGTTGCCGGCAGAAAGCACCACCATCGCAATGGCATATTCGTTTCTGGCATAGGCCTTGCTATTAACTATAAAGCGGTTAAGCTCGGGAAATTCGGCCGCAGTTCTAAGATATGCTGATATCAAAAGAGACATATGGCTGAGGGTTATCCCCTCCTTACGCTTCTTATTAAGATATTCCTGCATAGGTTCAAAAGGAATATCAATTGTTATCATATTCATCGCATCGGTACGCTTGTTCATTATATGCGCCGCCACATTGTACATAGGGTCGATATTTTTTAACCTTGTTCCGTCAGCTCTCATAACTCTCTCCAATTCCTGATTTTAATCCTGAAACGGATCCTCTATTTCTATAATAATAACATATTTCGACATTTATTACAACTCTTTTTTGAACAAATTGTGAACACCTCGTCCTATACTGCCTTTTCACCAAAGCGGCAGCAGATCATATTATGTTACTAGAACAGGTGGTTAAAAAAATCCCGAATTTTGCAAAGCAAAACTCGGGAAAATTATTATCAATCAGGGATTTTGTAATCAGTAGTATCAAGCTGGTCAAACTGTGAGAAAAAGTCCTTAAGCTTTAGCATATCGCGCGCTATCCCACCCTTATTATCACTTTCAAAATTCATAGGCATTACAGGATCGTGAACACTCATTCTAAGTAAAAACCATCCGTCTTTCGTGGCAACCCGAACACCCTCGCGGTTGTCATCTGCCACAGTAAATTCGGGATTGTCTTGAGCATATTTTTCCAATGAATCAATAACCATCGCTCCGTAGGTCTTGAAATCCTCGGCCTTAATTTTAAATCTAATTTCTTTTTCCTCGGCAGGCATTTTAAGATTTTTTAAAATCCCGTTTATATCTCTGCCGCGAGCCAATTCTATGACTATTTTGGTCACAAGATAGGCGCCGTCATCCAAAAAGTAATTTTCTTTCAATGCGGCGTGGCCTGAGGTTTCGATAGCTAAGGGGCAGTTTTCGCCCTTATTTGTCAGTTCTATCGCTTTATTAATAACATTTTTATAGCCTCTGCGATAGCGGTAATGAATACAGCCAAGCTCTTTTTCAATATAATCTTTAAGTCCCGATGAGGTAACCGAGTCTGTGACTATAACCGCCCCCCTTTCGCCGTTTGAAGCTATGTAAGCCGATAATGCAATAAGGCGGTTGCGGTTGATTTCTTTGCCGTCTGCGCCAACGCATCCCGCTCTGTCAACATCGGTGTCAAATATAAGGCCTAAATCAGCCTTTGCTTGCTTCACCGCCTCGCAAATACTTTGCATAGCATACTTGTCCTCAGGATTGGGGATATGGTTCGGGAACATACCGTCCGGCTCTAAAAAACGGCTGCCGTTAATGTCAGCCCCGAGCTTTTGGAGAACCTCTTTAGCATAAAAACCTCCAACGCCGTTTCCCGCATCAACCACGATTTTGTAGCCTGAAAGCGGTTTTTCATCCTCGCTTTTGCCCACAGAGTCGCAAATCATTCTGCGAAGCCTTGCAGCATACATATCCATATAATCGGTTTTGCGAACAACACCCGCTTGATTGCAAATAATTTCCTCTCCTGAGTTTGCAAGAGCCACTATCTCTGAAATATCCGTACTGTCAAGTCCGCCCGCAGGTGTGAAGAACTTAAGACCGTTTCTGTCAAAGGGATGATGGCTGGCCGTTATTTCAATAGCGGCATCGGTTTTAAGGTCCACAGTCGTCATAAACATTGCGGGTGTGGAAGCAAGTGAGCAGTCGAGCACAGTTACACCTGCATTAGTAAGCGCGCGCTTTACATTATCAGCAATTTCCTCGCCTGTAATGCGAGAATCATGACCGACAGCAACCGTCAGCTCTGTTGGGTTTTTTGAGAATTTGTTTACATACCAAACCACAAATGCCGCCGTTATATCATAAACCGCCTCATTTGTGAGATTAACCGCTCTTCCTCCTAAAGGGCTTGCAACCCCTCTTATATCGGTTCCGCTTTTAAGTGAACTGTAATCCATACTCCAACTCCTTAAAAATAACTGAAAAAATATCCCGCCGAAAAATAGCCTATAATAAGCAGCAAAATTGCAGCGACTGTAAACAACATTGATTTTAAAAAAAGACTTTTTCCCCGCCCCGATTTTTTATCATCTTTCACAGAAAATCACCTCAATGGTAGTTTTCCCCAGAATAGAGCTAATAATCACTTCAAAAGACAGGTGTTAAAATATGACCGTATTCGAAACAGGCGAAAATCAACTGCGCATAAAATTAAGCAACACCGAGGTCATAGCCTGCTTCGGGTCTTACGAAAAATTGCGCCAAATGTCACGAACTATTAAAACCGCCCTCAATGCCTTGCTGCAGGATATAATAAACGACTACCCTGCTTTGCGAGGCAAAAGTAAAATAAAAGCCAGTATGACCTTGACAAAAAACAGCGGTTGCGAAATAACCTTGAGCGCCGCAGGTCCGAAACGCCACATCGGCTTGCAGGAATATCTGTTTGAGTTCCCGAACAGCGAAAGCCTCACAGAGGCGATTCTGATGCTCTACCGCCAAAGACTCACGCGGCATCTTAAAAGCTCGCTTTACAAAATGCCCGCCTGCTGGCGGCTGCTCATAGAAAGTAAAGTCGAGCGGCTTGTGCATTTGAGATTAAAGGAATTTTGCCGCTATGACAGCGGCGCACTTTACGAAATAGAGCATACCCGTGAACACGGAAAACCGCTTATAATTAACAACGCTATTGAGAAATACGGCGCCTCATTTTCTAAAGGGACTTGATTTCTGCAACTCGCTTTTCCATTTCAGAGGAAAACACATAGCTGCCCGCCACCAAAACGGTCGCGCCTGCATCGGCCGCCAACGGGGCAGTTTCACCGTTAATTCCGCCGTCAACCTCAAGCTCAATCTCAAGCCCCTGACGGGCACATTCCAACCTGAGAGCCTCCAATTTCGGCAAGGCCGAGTGCATAAAGCTTTGCCCTCCGAACCCCGGCTCCACCGACATCACGAGCACCATATCGCAAAGTGGCAGAAATTCGAATATCTCTTGCGGGTCAGTTTTAGGCTTTATTGTAAGACAGGATTTGCAGCCAAGAGCGCGTATTTGCCTAAGTGTGTCAGCAACATCACTCCCCGCCTCATAGTGAAAACCTAAAATATCGGCATATTCGGCAAATTCTTTTATGTATCTGTGGGGCCTGTCTATCATAAGGTGGACATCCAGCGGCACGGTAGAGTATTTTTTGATAGATTTGATAACCGGCACCCCGAAAGAGATGTTCGGCACAAAAATACCGTCCATAACATCCAGATGCAGCATATCCACACCTGCCGCCTCCAAACGGGCAATATCCTCCTTTAAATTTAAAAAATCCGCCGTCAAAACAGAGGGGGAAATTTTAACCGACATTAACCATCACCGCACCTTTATTTTTATAATAACCATTATATTTTAATTCTAAAGCATGACGCCGATTTTGTCAATGAATATGGGGCGTTTTTTGTCTTTTAAAGCAAATTTCTCCCTTATATAAGGGAGAAATTCTTAAACGGTGGAATAATAGTTTAATCTTTAGTAAAAAGCAAAATATCCTGAACCTTGCATTCAAGAATAGTGCACAAATCATTTAATGTTTCTGTGCTGATAGGTTTGTTATGCTTTAGTCTGTCTAAAAGACTTCGGCTTAATCCATATTGGTTTACTAATTTATAAGTGGAGATGCCCTTTTCTTTTATTGTTTTATAAAACGGTTCATAAGAAATCATATTCATCACCATTTTGATAATAATACATACTCTTATTATCGACAATTATCTATAAATAGAGTATACTATCGGTATGGAAATACATAGCTCCCATTGTTGCCACACAAAAAGAAAAAGAGCCCCCTTTTTTAAATAAGGTAGCTCTTTTTCTTTTATAAGGTAAAAGGATATTTATCTGTCTCTTATAGCGTCTATGGGCCTTTTTGATGCTATTTTCTTGACCGGAATATAGCTCGCAACAAAGGCGACAGCAATGCTCACTGCCAAAAGCAAAATAATTTGCCTCGGGCCAAAGCTTAAAACAGTTATCAGTATCCCAAGCGAATCGCGCATAACACTATTTATTATTGTTGTAGCTATAAAAACACCTGTCATAGAAAGAACAAAGTTTATCATCGCAATTATAAAGCTTTCAGCAAAGAATATTCTGAAAACATCGTTACTTCTGGAGCCTATCGCCCGCAAAATTCCTATTTCCTGCTTTTTGTAGGAAATACTTGTTCCTATAAAATTAGCAAGCATAAGGGCGGCAAAAGCGGCAAAACCAAGGCCTATATAGAGGAACACTTTTGACAAGATCTCCAAGGCCTCGTTTATGGCATCCAATTCATACGTAACCGAATTTTGTATCTGATATCGAACTTCGCTATCCTCACGGTAGCAAAAGCCTACAAGATTTTTTATGTCCGACTTTTGCTGAGGCATAGCTCCCACGGCAAACTGATAGTAACTGTCTGCCCCTTCGGCAAATTCGTTAAAAAGTGTGTCTGCGCAGATAACGGTTGAAGAAATTTTTGAAGCCTCGGGGTCCGACACTATAAATCCAACGACCTTATAGCCCGATTCCTCGACCGATTCTTTCGAACTGTTAAAATATTGCTTCCACACGCTAAGTGGTTTAACATTCTTTAAAACATCAATGTAGTAATCCTCTTGCGTTTCATAAACCTTGCCCGTATCAGCGATCTCGTACAAAGCCAGCGCATCGGTAGTAACGACTATCTCTCTTTCGGAAAGAGCGGTCTTAGCGCCGTCAAGCCAGACTATCTTTTCATCCTTCATATCAGAGAGTTTAGCTAAATAATTGGAATCCACGCCGTATTCATCAGCGTAAAAGCTTATATAGCCCTCAGTTATGCTGGCGATTTTAGGTCGGCTTGCTATCATTCTCTGAACGAAGCCTTCGCCCGTCATAATAACTCCCGAGTAGGAGTACTGCGCGGCTGTGCTGAACTCGCTGTAAAGCACATAATCGATAAGCTGTTCAGCGTTGCTTTGATACTCTTTCTTCTCTGTGAGAGAAATATACCGTTCAATATCAAAGTTAGTGTCTATAACTGCCGTTACAGTATATTTCACACCGTTCAAAGTAAGTGTTTTGCCGATAATATCCTCGTAAGAATTTATCTCGCTGTAGACCATTTTGGTCGAGCCGTCGGCATTGGTTGTGACGGTGCCGTCTGTGTACTTTGCTTTTTTGAAAACCTCAAAAATATATTCACTGATAGCAATCTCGTTTTTAGAGCCGTCAGGCAGACTGCCTACAAGCTTCTTGAAGCCCATATCAGCCATCGTGCTGTCACCTATTTCGGCGAAGCCGGAAAATGTTGTGTTGTAAATATAAAAATCGGTTTCGGTCAGCTTTACACTACCGTCTATTTGAGAAGAAAAATCGAAATTCCCGCCAACCGGCACATAAACACCGTGCATCTTAACGCCTGTGTTTTCTTTCATATCAGCAAGGTCATTCTCCGATAATGAATATCCATAGTCCCGCCAATAGCTATTAACCCCGTCACCGACTTTTTTTGACTTTGCGGTAGCTATATACTGCACGCCCGTATCAACCAACGAATTGGTGCATGCCTCTATATGATTGTAGGCACCAAAGGTGTCGGCCAGACCGAAAAGACCAAAAGAAATACAGGAAAGCAAAATCGTGATAACAAGCCTGATCTTCTTGTGTTTAAGGCTGCTGGCTCCTATTTTAAAAGCATTTTTAAGCGGCAGTTTTGATTTTATAAGCTTAAAGGTGCTGCCATCCTGTGACTTTATCTTAGAAACATCTGTGGGGGAAAATCTCTTGTCGCTTGTTTTCTTTGCGGAAACGATGAGCTTGGCGGATGACTTCAGATTTTCTATGTAATCGTTGATTGCCTTGCGGTCCTCCTCGGTTATATGATAACCGAGCGGCACCTCTATCACATTTCCGTTAAAGGAGAGTGCGTCCTCATCTGGTACTACTGCTTGTTCCGACACCAATTCGATATCCTGTATCACCTCGCCGTCTGCAAGCTCAATTATGCGGTCGGCATACTGCTGGGCAAATTCGCGGTCGTGTGAAACCACTATAACAAGCTTTTGCTTTGAGAGCTTTTTGAGGGTG
The DNA here is from genome assembly GCA_045656665.1 of Acutalibacteraceae bacterium. Lineage (GTDB taxonomy): Bacteria > Bacillota > Clostridia > Oscillospirales > Acutalibacteraceae > UBA737. The sequence goes on from JAZORP010000025.1 coordinate 9,474, forward strand.
TCAAAAATTTGCCGCCCTGTGTTGGAGTCAAGAGCACCTGTCGGCTCATCGGCCATTATGATCTGCGGATTTTTAACCAGTGCTCGCGCAATCGCAACACGCTGCTTCTGCCCGCCAGAAAGCTCATTAGGTTTGCGGTTGCCGAAACCATCCAAATCAACCTCTTTAAGGATATTATTCACTTCGCTGTCCTGCGCTTTTCGGTTTTGGAGCTCTATAGCAAGGGCTATGTTAGCGCCCACGGTGAAATCATCCAGCACATTGTATTCCTGAAAAATAAAGCCAACATAAGTGTTGCGGTAGGAGTCAAAATGCTTTTGCTTAAAATCCTTGGAGGAAACACCCTTTATTATTATCTCTCCGCTGTTGTAGTTATCAAGGCCGCCCAAAACATTAAGCAGGGTGGATTTTCCGCTGCCCGATTTTCCCAATAGAAAGACCATCCCTTTTTCAGGGAATTTGAGGGAGACCTTGTTTAAAGCCGTCACCGGAACTCCGCGTTTCGGCTTATAGATTTTTACTAATTCTCTGGTTTCTAGCATAATTACTCCTCACCTCTGTAATGGTTTTAAAATTTTATTGCTTGTTTCTGTGCCTTTGAATAAGGTTATAGACTAAAAGCCCTACTCCGCTTATTACAAGCGTTACCGAAAAAACGATTATCGCAAGGGTGTACTTTTCCACCCCTAATGCGCTCCCGCCCACGGTTGAGGTCACTATCGACGGTATCCTCGCCACCGCCGCCAAAACCAAAAAATGTGACATTTTGATATCCGTCACCCCTACAAAATAGGTAAGCAGGTCTTTAGGTGTTCCCGGCAGGAGAAAAACGATAAAGGTGATAAAATTGCGCCTTTTTTCATTATTCAAAAATTTGAGTGTTCGTATCTTCTCTTTGCTGAAGAATACCTCCACCAGCCTAATGCCAAACTTCCTCACCAGTAAAAACACAACCACACTGCCCACAGTCACACCTGCTACACAGAGCAACGTCCCCTCTATCGCACCGAAGGCATATCCCGCCCCTATCTCAAGCGGCTCTCCGGGAACAAGGGCTATCACGACCTGAAATATCACCATTAAAAGAAAGGCAATATAGCTGAAAATCCCGTGACTGTCCACCCAGGTGCGGAATTTTTCCGGCTCGGATACAAAATTTATCATAGGTCTTCCGATAAACCATGTCACCACTGCGCAAAAGGCCAAAAAAGCCAAAAATGCAGTAAGACCTATTATTTTTTTCTGTTTTTCGGTGAGTGAGCTTCTGTTTTTTCTAATATTCATCTAACTTTTCTTTTACATCCCTTTTCAATTCGTCCCATTCATCCTCGTTATCAACATAGTACTTAGGACAAATTTTCTCTGTAATATCATAATGCCTTATAATATCCGTTTCGTCAAGAGAAAATTCATTACAAATCCAGGACGCAAGCTTTATTACCGATTCATAGGTCTCGTCATTAAATTTACCTGTGTCATCAGGGTGGCAAACCTCAATGGATATCGTGTCCGGGTTTCGCTCGTTACTTGCGGCCGACCTTTCGTAAAGTGGAATGCATTGTATGATCTCGCCCTCAAGCCCCACCACGAAATGCGAGCTTACGGTAGTATCAAGTTTATCAAAATAGTCTCGGTTGTTTTGCGCAGTCGTGCCGGGGTTACCCACATAATGAATAACAATATTTTTAATATCCTTAAGCTTTATACCTGTTCTGGCCGTCAGATGCTTGTGTATCAGCTGAACATCTATCCAGTCGGGGACGGTCCTCCTCAGCCGCTTTGCCCCCAAGCTGGATATACCGCCTCAGCTGTGACCGCACTCTCGCTATAAGTTCAACAGGATTAAAGGGCTTTGTTATGTAATCATCAGCCCCCACATTGAGGCCAAGTATTTTGTCGGTATCCTCCCCCTTGGCCGTCAGTAAGATCACGGGGATATTTGAGGTTTCTCTAAGCTTTACCATTGCGGTGATGCCGTCGCACTCAGGCATCATTATATCCATAAGCACGAGGTGCACTTCCGCTTCTGACACAATCTTTAAAGCCTCGTTGCCGTTATAGGCGCAAAGGGTGCTGTAGCCCTCTGCCTCCAAATATATTTTAAGGGCCGATACTATATCCCTTTCGTCATCGCAAATTAGTATGTTATACATCCTTCTCCCCATCCTTTGCTTTAATTATACAAAAATAGTTTTTAAGAAAAAAGGCCTTAATTTATTAAGAATTCTTTAAGATTGATTTTCCTCGATTTAAATGTTATTATTATAATACAATAATTTGTATGGAGTTGCAATTATGAAGCTTGAAGTTTTGCAAACCTGCCCTCCCGTAATTCGGGATTTTTTGACCTATAATGAAACCATCAAGGGCAAGTCCACCCGCTCGGTAGAGGGGTATTTTCTTGATTTGCAGACCTTTTTCCGCTACCTTTTAATGATAAGGGGCAAGACCGAGAATGACGCTGAGTTTGAAAAAATTGACATTTCCTCTGTGGATATCGAGCTTATAAAAACGGTCACCATTTCGGACCTCTATGCCTTTTTGGTCTTTTGCAAAAATGAGCGCGGCAATAACACAGCGACAAGAGCCCGCAAGACATCAACCCTTAGGATATTTTTTAAATACCTTTCCTCCCAAACCCATCAGCTTGAAAATAATCCCGCTTTAATGTTGGAATCCCCAAAGGTAAAGCAAGCCTTGCCGAAGCACCTAACCCTTGAAGATTCACTCGAGTTGCTCAATTCTGTTGAGGGGCCCAATCAAAAGCGTGATTACTGCATTTTGACCCTCTTTTTAAACTGCGGTCTTCGTCTAGCTGAGCTTTGCTCGCTAAACTTAAACAGCGTCTCATCCGATGGCACTCTCACCGTTATCGGTAAAGGCAACAAGGAGCGTATTGTTTATTTGAACTCGGCTTGCACCGCCGCTTTAGAGGAATATCTTGCTGTAAGGCCCCGAGAGAGCCTGCCCGTCACAGAGAAAAACGCTCTGTTTATAAGCCGCAACCACCGCAGGATAAGCCCGAAAACAGTTCAGCACATAGTCAAAACCTATCTCCAAAAATCCGGTCTTGGCAATATGGGTTATTCTACCCACAAGCTGCGCCACACGGCCGCCACCCTTATGTATCAGCACGGCGATGTTGATATCCGCGTTTTAAAGGACATTCTGGGGCATGCTAACCTCGGCACAACCCAGATATACACCCATGTTTCTGACAAACAGATAAAACACGCGGTTGACCAAAATCCATTGGCAAATGTAAAAAACAAAAAATAAAGTATGCAAAAATGCCTTTCCAAAAGAACAGGGTTGCTAAGGACAGTTATTATTACTAAAAACGGAATTTGGCACACAAATTCCCTGCTTGTGACAGTATAAGACAAAACTACCCGAAGAAGAGAAAAACACAACACTTTTTCGGGTAGTAATTTTTATATAGTGATATTCTGTGCTTTTCGCACAGAGTGATATGATTGCCGACGGCAATCGTGATATTAAAACCTACGGTTTCAGTGATATTTTATTCGCCCAAACTGCCGAAGGCAATATCACTTGAACGAAGTTCAAATATCACTGCGAAGCAATATCACTCGCCTTTGGCGAATAAAACTGCCCAAGTGTCCTTAAGAACACTTGGGCAATGGAATGGCATTTTTATTTTAGAGCAATATGCAGACAAGACCGTTGCAGCCCTCATTGATAACCCTTTCAACCGTCTCCTGAACGCGCATTCTCGCATCAATCGGCATTCTGGCAAGCTTGGTGTGCAGCCCCTCGTTCACAAGATCGTGAAGCGATTTGCCGAAAATGTTAGAATCCCAAATCTTGACAGGATCCTCCTCAAAGCCGCTCAGCAGATACATAACCAGATCCTCTGACTGCTTTTCGCTGCCAACGATGGGGCTGACCTCAGTAGTGATGTTGGCCTTCATCAGGTGGATAGATGGCGCCGACGCACGCAATCGCACTCCGTAACGACCGCCCTGTTTGACGATTTCAGGCTCTTCAAGCTTTAGTTCCTCTATATCAGGCATAATTATACCGTAACCCGTAGCTTCAACCTCATCTAAAGCTCCTTTGACCCTTTGATATTCCTTTTTCATCATAGCAAGCTCGCTTATGCTTTCCATAAGTTCTTGCTCATCATTTATAACAAGTCCGGTAGTCTCGGCCAAAACCTTGTAGAACAGATCGTTCTTTATATTCAGCTTGACATCGCAGCTGCCTGAGCCCAGATCTATGCCGTCAATAACAGCGTTATCAACATTTTGGCTGTCCTTAAAGGTGCCCTCAAAGCAGGCGATATCCCTTATGTGCCGTATCCCACAGGAAGACTTCTTTATAGCACCAATAAGATCGCCTCTAAGCCAATGGTCCAAAGGTAAGGAATTTATCCATCTTGGGAAACAGATATTTATCTCTTTTACCGGAAACTCGAACAGCACCCTCGAAAGTATTTGCTTTATATCCTCTTCCCCAAGCTCTAAGCAGTTAACCGGCAGCGCAGGCACTCCATACTTTTGAGTAAGCGCTGATGCCATTTCTTGAGCCTCGGGTGAATCGGGGTACATACAGTTAAGCAAAACTATAAAGGGTTTATCTATCGCCTTAAGCTCATCTATGACCCTTTCTTCCGCTTCGGCATATTCCTCGCGCGGAATGTCGCTTATGCTCCCGTCAGTAGTGATAACAAGACCGATGGTTGAATGTTCGTTTATAACCTTTTGTGTTCCAATCTCAGCCGCCATATTAAATGGCACCGCCTCGTCAAACCAAGGTGTCATAACCATTCTCGGCTGGTCATCCTCTATGTATCCGAGAGCGCTTGGCACAATATATCCCACGCAGTCTATAAGGCGCACATTCATGGTTGCCGAGTCATCAATGTTTATCTGCGCCCCCTTTTCAGGAATGAATTTGGGCTCGGTGGTCATTATTGTTCTGCCTGCGGACGATTGCGGCATTTCGTCATTCGCTCGCTCTTTTAAGTAGTCTCCCGAAATATTAGGCAGCACCAGCTTATCCATAAACTGTTTTATAAAGGTGGATTTGCCGGTCCTGACCGGTCCTACAATTCCAATATAAATGTCACCGCCCGTCCGCTCGGCAATATCCTTATAAATACTTGAATTTGTCATAATTCTTCCTCCCTGGCTTTGCAGCCGAACAGTTCTTTGTAAATAATATGTATGCCCAATCTTATTTATGCCTCACCATTTACCCTTTTGCGAATAGAATAATAATAGGTGATTTTGGATGAGAAAACTATCTGATATGATGCCGGGACAAACGGCTGTTATATACAAAATTCCGAAAGAGAATGCTCTGTTTAGGCGGTTTCGGGATATCGGCCTTATAGAAAACACAAAGATTGAGTGTGTGGGCCAAAGCCCTTTGGGGAATCCAAAGGCTTATCTTATCAGGGGCGCAGTTATAGCTATCAGACTTGAAGACTGCGCCGATATTCTAATCATGACTGAAAGTTGGGATAACTATGGGGTTAAGCCTTGCTTCAACCGGCATAAATGTGTCAGAAAATGAGCTCATAATAAAAAAACGTTGCCCTGACGACAAGGTAATTGCCATTGCAGGCAACCCGAATGTCGGAAAAAGCACCCTATTTAATGCGCTGACCGGTATGAAGCAACACACAGGCAACTGGCCGGGAAAAACGGTTGCTAATGCGCAGGGTTATTTCAAAACGAAAAACAACTCCTATGTGCTTGTTGATATACCGGGTACATACTCCCTTATGTCACATTCACCCGAAGAGGAGATAGCGCGTAATTTTATCTGCTTTTCAAAGCCCGAAGCAGTAATTGTTGTATGTGACGGCACCTGCTTGGAGCGCAACCTTAATCTTGTTCTGCAAATTTTGGAAATAACTAAAAATGTTATCGTTTGTGTAAATCTTTTGGATGAAGCAAAACGAAAAGGTATCTTGGTTGATTTAAAAGCGCTCTCGGCGCGACTTGGTGTGCCGGTGGTAGGAACCGTGGCAAAAAACAAGAAAAGCCTCGCAAAACTTTGCGAAGCTCTTGATAACAGATTCTTATCCCCTAACGACTCGGCTTTTTCCTTGCTTTACCCGGAGAATGTAGAAAAAGCGATAGAAATAGTAACCCCTGTTATCGAAAGCAAGCTGAACGGAACCCTCGCCGGCCGCTGGCTGAGCCTTAAGCTGCTAGAAAAAGACAGCGATGTTTTAGCCGAGACCGAAAAACACTTTGGGATTAGATTGACAGAAGATAGCGAAATTAAATCCGCCCTTATAGAAGCAGAGAATTTTCTTCTTAACGAGGGCATCTCAAAAGAACAGCTTTCGGGTATAACAGCATCATCGGCTGTCCTCTCAGCAGAGCTAATCTGCAAAGGTATTGTCACCCAAGCTGATTCTCCCTACAGCAAGGCCGACCGAAAAGCCGACCGCATCCTCACAAGCCGCCTTTTCGGCTATCCTATTATGCTATTAATGCTTTCTCTTATCTTCTGGCTGACCATTTCGGGAGCCAATTATATTTCCGATCTGCTTTCTTTTCTTTTTTCAAAAGTCGAACATTTTATCTTGCAATTTTTAAATTTGGTTAATGCTCCCTTGCTTTTACAGAATATTGTAATAGAGGGTATGTTTCGTGTGCCGGCATGGGTAATTTCAGTAATGCTGCCGCCGATGGCAATATTTTTTCCGCTTTTCACCCTCCTTGAGGACGCAGGATATCTTCCGCGAGTGGCCTACAATCTCGACCGCCCTTTTAAACGCTGCGGCAGTTGCGGAAAGCAGTCACTCACGATGTGCATGGGCTTTGGCTGCAATGCCGCAGGGGTTGTGGGAGCAAGAATTATTGACTCCCCGCGGGAGAGATTGCTCGCTATTTTAACCAACTCGCTCGTCCCTTGTAACGGTCGTTTCCCCGCTATAATTGCAATCATTTCAATGTTCTTGGCATCGGCTTCGGGAATGATTGGAAGCTTTACCTCGGCTCTGATTTTGACCGGATTTATACTCCTTGGCATCGGTATGACCTTTTTGGCAACTCGTTTACTATCTTTGACTCTTTTAAAAGGCGCCCCGTCGTCATACACCCTCGAAATGCCGCCTTACAGAAAGCCGCAAATAGGCCGCGTAATAGTCAATTCGATTTTTGACCGCACCCTTTTTTGCTTAGGCCGCTCCATAGCGGTAGCTGTGCCTGCAGGAATTATAATCTGGCTTATGGCGAACATAACCGTGGGCGGGGATTCCCTCCTTTTGCACAGCGCCCGATTTTTAGACCCTGCGGCCGAAATTTTGGGTCTGGACGGGGTAATACTTGTAGCCTTTGTTTTGGGCTTTCCTGCAAATGAGATAGTTTTGCCTATAGTTATAATGGCCTATCTTTCGAACGCAAGCCTCACAGAACTTCCTTCCCTCGCTGAAATGCGGCTCATTCTCATAGACAATGGGTGGACCTTGCTGACCGCCCTCAACACGATTATTTTATCCCTTTTTCACTGGCCCTGCTCGACCACCGTGCTAACCATCAAAAAAGAAAGCGGAAAAGTAAAATGGGCCTTTCTTTCTGTTCTTATTCCCACAGCTATAGGAGCCTCGATTTGTATTATCACTACTTTATTTTACAGACTGTTTTTTTAAAACCTTCATACAAAAATGAGCTCAGGGTATAAATTACCCAAGCTCATTAAACAAAAACTTCGCTAACGACAGAAAAGAGAAGATTCGTTCATCACGAGTCTTCTCTTTATTTTGTCTGTATAGTGATATTAAAACCTGCGGTTTTAGTGCTGTTTTATTCGCCGCTAAAACTCGCGAAGCGAATAACACTCGAAATTTAGCCGAATACCACTGCGAAGCAATAGAACTCGCCGTAAGGCGAATAAAACTTTCCTCGGGCCTATGTATTAAACACTTTGTTTTTTTATGCCGAATATCATCCTCAAAATCGAGCCTAAAAATTTGGGGCTTTTAACCAATATAACCTTCATACCTTATCTCCTCCGTTGTTATTTAGAGCAGGGCAGGGCGAGTATAATCACCCAAATTGCCAGCGCAGCCACTAAAAATCTAGGAGGGCAAAAACAGCTTATCAACAAACCTATAGCAAAAACAAGCGCCAGTATTCCTTTGCCCGAATTGCAGCGTCTTCGCATTTCGCTTCCTCCTAACAATGACTTACATTACCATTATATAAAGAAAGCAAAAAAATGTTACATTATTTTCTTTTTTTGACCTCCCAGGGCTTTAAATCCTTAATTTGCTCAAAAATCTCGATATACGAGCTGTACCTTGAGGGCTCTATTTTTTTGTTTTCCACCGCACTTCTAACAGAACAATCGCTCTCCTTAGTGTGAGTGCAGGAGGAAAAACGGCAATCAGCGCTAAAGGGTAAAATATCCCTAAAGTAGGAAGCCAAATTCTCTTTGAGAGAGTAATCAGAAGTATCAAGCTCTAAGACTGAAAAACCCGGAGTGTCGGCAACAAATCCGCCAAAAGGCAGTTCATAAAGCTGTGTGTGGCGGGTTGTGTGACGGCCGCGTCCTAGCTTTTCGCTCACTTCGCCCGTGGGTATGATATCATCGCCGAGCAGCCAATTCAAAATGCTTGACTTACCAACTCCGGAATTGCCGGTGAAGGCGCTTATGCACCCTTTCAGTTCTTCTTTCAGCGACATTATACCGTCCCCGCCCAGAGCAGATATTACATAGGTTTTAAAGCCTGCATTTTCATAAATGCGCTTCCACTTAGAAAAATCCCCTGTATCACATTTGTTGAAAACAATTATAGGCTCTATTCCGCTGTATTCAGCCTTAACGGTCATTTTATCTATCAGCAATGTGTTAGGAGCAGGTGCGGAATATGAGGATACGATAAACAGCTTATCTATATTTGCCACAGGAGGGCGGTCAAGACAGCTGCGCCTATCTGAAACCTCGGTTATTATACCGCCCTTGTCCCCACATTTCTCAAATTCCACACTATCGCCGACCAAAGGGGAAACCCCGCTTTTGCGGAAGCTTCCCCTTGCTTTACATTCATAGGTCACGCTGTCGCATGATACATAATAGAATCCCGAAAGCGCTTTAATTATTGTTCCGGTCATATATTAAGATTCTGCCCCTGCAACTGCACCCGAATTTGTGGTGCTGCCGTTTGAGGGGGCCGATATGTCCTCTGACGAGCCGGACTGGCCGGAAGAAGTATTAGTCTCAACAGATTCTTTAGGATAATCATTATATTCTTTGACTACCTTAACCCTGCCGGACTTATTGTCTACCGTCACATCATAAAGCTCGTATTCAGCTTCACCGTCACTCGATATCTTGACCGTCAGCTTCAGGGTCTCCTCGGTCGACACAAGTGCATCAAATGTGTATGAGCTAAGCTCGGCAGAATTGACCTTGTCACCCTTGTCGAAAAGCTTTCCGCTTTCCCAAAGTGTGAGATAGTAGGACTCGGTCTCAAAATCAATAGGAAGCTGATCTATAACAACATCGAACTTGTAGCCTGCGCAAACAGAAAGCTTAACTGTCGAGCCCTCGGGAATCTTCTCAGACCCCATTGCAGGCTCCTGCTTTACAACATAGCCTATCGGATAATACTTATCATTAGATGTTATCTGAACCTCTTCAACCTCGGCTACAAGGCCCTCCTCGGCAAGCTTCTTTTGAGCATCTTCCTTGGTCATGCCGACCAAATCGGGAATGTCGACATTTTTGATAGATTTGCCCGAGCTTACATAAACAGTTATCTTTGCGCCCTCTCCTACAACCTCGGTGCGCTGAGGATCGGTCCTTATAACAAGGCCTTTTTCAACATCCTCGCTGGCCTCCTCTGCGATGACAGTGTCAAAACCGTTGGATTTCAGCTCTGACACAGCGGCGGACTCTGTCTTGCCATAGACATCGGGGACCTTTTTAGTGGACGCGCCCATACTTACATAAAGGGTGATTTCAGCATCCTTTTTAAGCTTTTCGCCCGCTGTTTCGGACTGCTCATAAACTATACCGTAATCATATTCCGCATTGTGGGCCCATTCGAGCTCGAAATTGAAATTTTCGTTGTATTCCTCGTTTTCTTTTATATCTTCCCAAGTTTGGCCCACGAATTTCGGGCAGTCTATCTCCTCGCCGGTGCCTGAGAAAAGTTTTGGTATAAACATCACCGCCAGCACGATGATAGCTATCACCAATGCTGCAGCTATACCTGCAAGAATGGGGATTATGTTGTTTTTCTCTTTTACATCCTCTTCGGCCTCGGTTTCTGACTCGGCTTCGTTAACCCCTATTTTGCCGACAAACTTTGTGGGCGAATTGTCCACAAAGCAGGTATGCTCAAAAGTGAGGGACGGATCTTTCCTGAATGCATCCAAATCACAGAGCATTTCCGCTGCAGACTGATAACGCCTTTCGGGGGTTTTCTGCATAGCGTGAATGGTTATTTGTTCAAGACCCTGCGGAATAGAGCCGTTTATCTCGGTTGGCAGCTGCGGCTCGCGCTGAAGCTGCATAATAGCAACCGACACTGCGCTCTCGGCCTGAAAAGGCAGCTTGCCTGTCAGCATTTCATAAAGCATAACGCCAACTGAATAGATGTCTGCTTTCTCGTCTGTCTTTTCGCCTCTGGCCTGCTCAGGGCTAATATAGTGAACCGATCCAATCGCCTTGTCAGTGATGGTTCTCTGGTCACTGCGGGCAAAACGTGCAATACCGAAATCTGCAACCTTTATGGTGCCGTCGGGCAAAACCATAATATTTTGCGGCTTAACATCTCTGTGCACTATACCTTTGTCGTGAGCATGCTGCAAGCCCTTTAATATCTGAATTGTGAAGTAAACAGCATCCTTCCAACGAAGGCTGCCCTCCCTCTCAATATACTCCTTAAGGGTTATACCCTCAATATGCTCCATAACGATATATTGAATAAGATCTCCGAAGCTCACATCATATACCTTCACGATATTCTGATGCGAAAGCATAGCGATTGCTTTAGACTCATTCTTGAATCTGCGCAAAAACTCCTCATTTGAGATGAACTCTTCTTTGAGGATTTTAATAGCAACGGTGCGGTTTTCCTGATTGTCGTGCGCCTTATAAACGACCGACATACCGCCTACACCGATTATCCCCTGAATTTCATACCGTCCGTCAAGACGCTTTCCTACAAACTTATCCATAACCGTTATCCTTCCTATCTAGTCACTGTGACGACCGTTATATTATCGCCGCCGCCGTTTGCATTTGCAAGCTTTATAAGCTCTTCGGGAACCAAACTGTCTTGTGTGTTATTAAGTATATTCAAAATATCTGCTTCTTCTGCATAGTTTGTCAATCCGTCGGTACACAGCAGCAGACCATTTCCCTCTGCAAAATCGGTTTGGCAGCTGTCCACTACTATGTTTTCTTCAACCCCCAAAGCTCTGGTAATAACATTTTTTCTGGGGTGGACCTTGGCATCCTCAGCGGTTATCTTGCCGCTTTCCAAAAGCGACTGCACCACCGAATGGTCACGGGTGAGCTGAGTGAGAGCTTCTCCCGCAATATAAGCTCTGCTATCACCGACATGGGCTATGATTGCCGAATCACCTCTAACAATCGCCACCGCGGCCGTAGTCCCCATACCCTCAAGAGCAGAGTTCTTAAGAGACATATCGTATACCGATATATTGGCGCTTACTATGGCATTTTTAAGCATTTTCTCAATCTCAGAATCAGACATATCCTCCCTGTAAGAGCGCTCTACATATTCCGAAATTATTTTTACTGCAGACTCGCTTGCGACATTTCCGGCATTAGCGCCGCCCATTCCGTCACAAACAATAGCTAAGGCCGTATCTGAATTTAGCCTCTTGGTCAAAAAGGCATCCTGATTTGAATGTCTTTTTATGCCGATGTCTGTCTTACCGTAAATTTCCAATGCTTTTTCCCTCCTTTATTTTCCGCCTCAGCTGGCCGCAGGAGGCATCAATATCGGCCCCCAAGGTGCGCCTGACAGTTGCATTAAGCCCCCTGTCCTCAAGCTGTTTCTTAAATGCAAGGATTCTATTTCTATCCGGTTTTTTGAAATCATTTTCCTTTACCGGATTGGCTGGTATAAGATTGATGTGACACATAATGCCCTTTAGTATTCGGGCCAAACGGTCGGCACATTCCACGCCGTCATTAACGCCCTCTATAAGCGCATATTCAAAGGAAATTCGCCTGCCTGTCACAGCCTGATAATCTTTGCAGGCCGCCAATAGCTGTGAAATATCCCATCTTTTGTTGACCGGCATCATGCCGCTTCTGATACTGTCAATCGGGGCATGCAGTGAAACCGAAAGTGTTATCGGGAAATTATATTCCTTAAGCCTCTCTATCCCGCTTACTACACCCGAGGTTGAAAGCGAAATATGCCTCAGCCCTATATTAAGGCCGTTTTCATTTGAAACAAGCCTTAAAAATTTCACCGAGTTTTCGAAGTTATCCAGCGGTTCGCCCATCCCCATCATCACCACATTTGAGATGCGGATGTTATTGTCATTTTGAGCGGCGGTTATCTGGGCCAACATCTCAGAAGCGGTAAGGTTGCGACACAGTCCGTTAATGCCCGACGCACAAAACCTGCACCCCATCCTGCAACCTACCTGCGTGGAAATGCAAACCGTGTATCCGTGCTCATATTTCATAAGCACCGATTCTATATACTCGCCGTCAAACAGCTCGTAAACATATTTGACCGTGCCGTCAAGCTCAGACTGCAGGCGGCGGGCCACTTTAACATCAGCAATATAACAGTTTTCCTTTAAAAGCTCCCGAAGCTTTAGGGGCAGATTTGTCATATCGTCAAAATCCGTAACGCCCGACTGCAGCCATTTAAAAAGCTGCTTTGCACGGAACTTAGGCTGATCCCAGACCGTAAGCAACTCGCAAAGCTCAGCCTCGGTCATGGATCTTACATCGGTCTTGCCCAAAAAAGGCATTCCCTCCTTTAATTATCTTTACTGTATTCGAACAAGGCACAATAAAAACCGTCCGTTTTATCAATATGCGGCATAAAGGTGTGTTCATACACTTTGTTCAGTACATTATACTCCTTTTGTACCCGAATTACAAGATTTTCATTTTCTGCCCGCCTTAGAGTGCAGGTGGAATAAAGTATTCTGCCGCCGGGTTTCAGATACCTTACGGCATTTGAGAATATCTTGTATTGGATATCCTCCAACTCCTTGAAATCGCACTCGGGTTTATATTTTATATCAGGCTTGCGCCGTATAACACCAAGTCCCGAACAGGGCACATCACATATAATGCAATCGAATTTGCCAAGCTGAGGGTTAAAGTTTTGAGCATCGGCCACACGGGTATCAATAACACTTAGCCCCAGTCTTTTTGCAGAAGCTGATATAAGGCCTGTCCTTTGCTCATAGATATCACAGGCGATTATCTCGCCCTTGTTTTCCATTAAATATGCCGCCGTAAAGCTTTTTCCTCCCGGAGCCGCGCATATATCAAGCAACCTCTCTCCAGGCTTTGGAGCAAGTATGGAAACCGCCTTTTGCGAGGCTTCATCCTGAACATGGAAAAGCCCTTTTTTATAGGCATTACAGGCCGAAATATCAAGCCCTTTTTCTATTATAAGGGAATTTTCATTCCTACCCGCCTTGCAGGTGATGCCTGAATCCTCAAGCTCGGTTTTAAGGACCTCTGTATCGGTTTTTACCGTATTAACCCTTATAGTAAAGGGTGGAGCTTCCAGACTTGCCTTTAAAATTTCCTTTGTGCGCTCTGCGCCATAGTCCGAGAGAAAACTGTTCACTATCCATTCGGGGCAGGAAAACCTGACGCTAAGCTCTTCTGGGGTGTCCCCCTCGGGCAAAAGATTTTCACTTCTTATAATATTTCTCAGCACCGCGTTGACAAAGCCTGCATTTCGATTCTCTTTAGAGCTTCTTATAAGCTTTACCGCTTCATTCACGGCGGCGCTCTGCGGAACTTTATCCATAAACATAATCTGATAAAGCGCTGTTCTGAGAACAAAAAGTGTGAAAGGGGCAGTCTTTTTAAGAGGAGTTTTCATAAATTTCGATAGTACGAAATCCAGCGTTATCTTTCGGTCAAGCACTCCGTAAACCAGCGCCGAGACCAAGGCCTTGTCCATATTGTTTAAATCGGTTTCTTTTAAAAACTTCGAAACTGCAAGGTTGGAATAAGCCTTTTCCTTTTCTATCTTAAACAGTATCGACACCGCAACATATCTTGGATTAGCCATTATTTTCTCCTGCGCAGGCGCCTATTTCTACACGGTTGCCGCATAAAAATTGCTTTGCCGTCATCGGTTTGGAGCCCTCAGGCTGCAAGGTAATGATTTTAACCGAGCCCTCCTTGCAGGAAATTATCAGCTCATCCGTGTTTCCTATCACAATGCCGCTCTTTTGATTCGTTTTGTCGCATTTTTGAGCGGCTATAACCTTTATTCGCTTGCCGCCTAAATAAAAATATGCGCACGGCCAAGAATAATAACCCCTCACCGCGCAGACTATTTCGTCGGCAGTTTTTTCGAAATCTATCAAGGCCATCTCTTTTTTTATTATCGGAGCGTAGGTAGCCTTGCTGTGATCCTGCCTTGTAGGAGTCACAGTTCCCTTTTCAAGTCCCGCAAGGGTTTCTACCATAAGCTCTGCGCTATGGCCGGAAAGCCTTTCAAAAAGCTGCTCGGCAGTTTCTGTTTCCCCTATTTCTACAGTTTTTGTCATAAGAATGTCGCCTGTATCCATGCCCTCATCCATAAGCATGGTGGAAACTCCGGTTACCTTTTCCCCGCAAACAATGCACCACTGTATCGGCGAGGCGCCTCTGTATTTCGGCAAAAGGGAAGCGTGACCGTTAACACAGCCGAGCCTCGGTATATCTAAAATTTCTTTGGGCAAAAGCTTGCCGTAAGCCACAACTACTATTACATCGGGGTTAATTTCTTTAAGCTGTTTTGCTACAGCCGTATCCCTTAAAGTATTTGGTTGAAAAACCGGAATACCTAATTTTTCGGCACACACTTTAACGGGCGGAGCTGTTAAAATATGCTTTCTTCCCACCGGTTTATCCGGCTGTGCAAAAACTGCTGCAACCTCATGCCCTGCTTCTACCAATGCTTCTAGGGTTTTCACCGCATAATCAGGGGTGCCCATAAAAACTATCTTCATAAATCACCGTTTTAACTTATTTTTAATTTTGTCTATAAAAAGCGTTCCGTCGAGATGGTCTATCTCGTGGCAAAAGGCCCTTGCTTTGAAGCCCTCGGCGGTAATGGTTATATTATTTCCGTGCCTGTCCTGAGCGCAGACGGTCACGGTCATCGGCCGCTCTACATCTTCAAATCTGTCAGGCACCGAAAGGCAACCCTCAGAGCCTGTCTGCAAGCCGCTCGCTTCGGTTATTACAGGATTGATAAGCTCAATAAGCCCGTCTCCCACATCAACGACACAAAACCGCCTTAAAATCCCTATTTGAGGAGCAGCTAAGCCAACCCCCTCGGCTTTATACATGGTCTCTGCCATATCGTCAAGTATCATAGCGAGCTTATCGTCAAATGTTAGCTGTGTGCGGCACTTTTTTCGTAAAATATCGTCCCCTATTTTAACTATGTTCCTAATAGCCATTATAGTCTCCTATCTATATAATCGTCTCCGGATTTATATCCACCGAAACCGAAGCATCGCCTTGAAGCTTTACAGCGATAGCTCTCCTTAGCATACTTCTAAACTGTTGATTGTTCTTGCATTTTATTATCATACGGTAGCGGTAGCGGTTGTTCACCTTGCTCACCGATGCAGGCGCCGGACCCAAAATTATAAGCTTTGTGTCCTTAAACTCGCCCTTTAAAAGCTCTTTTATATTTCCAAAAACAGAGTTTATCGCACCCTGCGCCCTGTCTTTTACCACCGACTGAGCGCTCACCATACAGATATCGCAGTATGGTGGATATATCATAAGCTGACGGGTGAGTATCTCCTCGTTATAAAAGCTGTCATAATCCTGATTTTGCGCCAGCTGTATAAGATTGTTGTCATCACTGAGTGTTTGAATCACAGCCTTTCCGGGCGCATCGCCGCGGCCGGCTCTGCCAACCACCTGTGTTAGTAATGAGAAAGAGCGCTCGAAGCTGCGGTAATCCTCGCTATACATCGCGCTGTCTGCTCCCAACACACCCACAAGTGTAACATTCGGGAAATCGAGCCCTTTTGCCACCATCTGTGTGCCGAGAAGTATATCATATTTGCCATCGGCAAAATCGCTCAAATAGGTTGAGTAAGAATCCCTCGCCGTCGTGCTGTCAGCGTCCACCCTAAGCACCCGTGCCTCGGGAAAGAGGGCTTTTAGCTCCTCCTCTGCCTTTTGCGTGCCTATACCCATAAACTTCATATGCTCACCGCCGCACTGTGGGCATTTTCTGTGAGCGCTTTTAGAATATCCGCAATAATGGCACATTAGCCTATCGTTAGCAGAATGATATGTCAGTGACACACTGCAATTCGGACAAACCGCCACATAACCGCAGCTGGGGCAGGAGATATAGGTATTATGCCCTCGGCGGTTGAGCAGAATTATTGCCTGCTTTCTTTGGGATATAGCATCCCTTATCCCCTCATAAAGGGTATTGCTGAAAATCCCCGAATTGCCGCCTAAAAGCTCTTTTCTCATATCGACCGTTTCAACTGTGGGGAGAACGGCGTTGCCGTACCTCTCGGTCAGCTTAAAGAGGGAATATTTCCCTGATTTGGCCAAAGTGTAGCTTTCAACCGACGGAGTCGCCGAGGCAAGGCAGAGCAAGCCTTTGTGATAGGCTGTTCTGAACTTTGCTATTTGACTCGTATGAAAACGGGGGGATTTTTCAGATTTATAGGTGTGCTCCTGCTCCTCATCAATAATTATGAGACCTAAATCTTCAAATGGGGCAAAAACCGCGCTCCTTGTGCCAATAGCTATGGTGACCCGCCCGTCTCGCACACGCTGCCATTCATCCATCCTCTGCCCTAAGGACATCGCACTATGGAAAACTGCCACTTTATTGCCGTAGCGAGCGGTGAAAATAGATATAAGCTGTGAGGTAAGCGCTATTTCGGGCACCATCACGATAACCCCGCGGCCCTCATCTGTCACAGCGTCCACCATTTTAAGATAGACCTGTGTTTTGCCTGAGCCGGTTATGCCGTAGAGGAGTGAAACCGCCGCTTTCTCGCTTTTATACTCTTTCATCATCCCCTCAAAGGCTTCACTCTGCTGCTGAGTGAGAACAATGTCCGCTCTTTTAGCCTCAACATCACCGTGATAACGGCTCCTTGCAACCTTTTTTTCAAAAGGAATAAGCAACCCTTTCTTTATAAGGCCTTCTATAACAGAAACCGACACCCCTGTGAAATAGCATATTTCTTTAACAGCCGCCGCCCCTGCATCTTGCAAAAGGTCAACAACCTCTTTTTGCTTGGGAGTGAGCATGATTCCTCCAATATCCTCATAAGCCAGCCTTACCCACTTTTGGGTGGCATCGCTGATTTTGCGCTTGGCATCGCTGATTTTTATAAGCGCCTGCTTTTCGGCCATTTCTTCGAGCAACTGCGAGGTGACCCCGATAGCGGATTTAATTGCCTTTTCGCTCTTTTCACCCGAATTTGAAAGGTAGGTATAAACCTCTTTTTCAGATTCGCTCAAAAGGGAAATGCCAGAAAAATCCTCATTTGCTGAGTATCGGTTTACAAGCTTGTAACTAAACCCTGCCGGAAGCATGGTATGAACCGCGTCATAATATGTGCAAAAAACACTCTCGCTCATATATTCGCACATACTCAAGCATTCCTCAGTCAGCAAAGGTTTCTCGTCTATCACAGATACAAGCTTTTTAAGACCCGCTATCTCATCGGTCTTAATGCGGAATATCATACCTTGTCTTTTTGTGTTACCTCTGCCAAATGGCACAAAGGCTCTGCAGCCCGCCTTTGCGGCAGAATGTAACTCGGGAGGTATCGCATAGGTATACAGCTTATCAAATGCAAAGGTTGCGCCCTCAAGCGCAATTTCTGCAACCGGTCCTTTCATATACTCCCCTCCCGAAACAGAAGCTTTAAAATTAAATTTCCGAAGCCAACTTATCTATAGCAACGCTTACCGGCTTTTCGAGTGTAATTTCGCCGTTTTCTTCCGACTTGGTCGAAATTTCGCGCGCTGTGTGAGCCACATCGATAACCAGTCGGTATCTGTTGTTGTAGTTTTGAATAAGTTTTCCGATATTGGGATTTAACATTTTTCTAACACCTCTTCAATAATATGCATCTGCCTATCCGTCTTAAAGCGGACTGCGGCAAGAATTGAAATAATATCATCAACAGCTTGTGTTACCTC
Source organism: Acutalibacteraceae bacterium (assembly GCA_045656665.1). Lineage (GTDB taxonomy): Bacteria > Bacillota > Clostridia > Oscillospirales > Acutalibacteraceae > UBA737. Next base: position 27,843 of record JAZORP010000025.1, read on the forward strand.
GCTGTTCACAACAATGTAATCGTATTCAACGGCCCTCTTCATTTCGCCGAGCGCTGCTTTGAGTCTGGCTTCTATCACCTCGCGAGAATCTGTGCCTCTCGCGCAAAGGCGCCTTTCGAGCTCCTCAAAGGAGGGCGGCATAATAAATATGCTCACCGCCTCGGGTAGCTTTTTTCTAATATTTTCAGCTCCGTTAACATCCACTTCGATAATAATGTCTTTTCCATCCTCTGCCGCCTGCATAACCGGCGCCTTAGGGGTACCGTAGTAGTTGTCAACATAAATGTTGTATTCCAAAAGCTGGTCTTCGGCAATCATAGCCTCAAACTCGGATTTTGAAATGAAATCATACTTTTTTTCCTTTTTGTCTTCTTCTCGCATAGCACGGGTCGTGGAGGAAATAGAAAAGGTGACCTCAGGGCGTTTTTTAAAAAGCTCTCTCAAAATAGTGTCCTTCCCCGACCCTGAAGGCCCTGACACAACAAAAATTCCGCCTTTACTCATCCTCATCCTCCTCATCGGTAATTCCGTCGCTTATCATTCTGTTAGAAAGTGTTTCGGCTTGAAGATAGGTGAGAATTATGTGGCCGCTGTCGGTTATAATAACAGCTCTCGTGCGGCGCCCATGGGTTGCATCAATGAGTATTCCCCTCTCCTTAGCATCCTGAATTATTCGCTTTATAGGGGCCGACTCAGGGCTAACTATTGCCACCATCCTATTGGCCGAAACCATATTCCCAAAACCTATGTTAACTAATTTCATAAAGTTCATCTTCCTTAGATATAAAAGCTTATGTAAACCGTATTAAAAAGAGATAAAATCATGTTATTCTATATTTTGAACCTGTTCTCTTATTTTCTCTATTTCAGATTTTATGTCAACCACCGTATGGGCAATATCAATATCCTGCGCCTTAGAGCCGATGGTGTTAGTCTCTCGGTTCATCTCCTGAACGATAAAGTCAAGCTTCTTGCCCACGGGACCGTCAGCTTCCATAAGCGCCTCAAGCTGTTTTATATGGCTTCTCAGCCTTACCGTTTCTTCTGCTACAGCTACCTTGTCAGCAAAAATGGCGGTTTCGGTAATAAGCCTTTGCTCATCAACATTAGCATCGTCTATAAGCTCCTTTATCCGCTGCTCTAATCTCTCGCGATAGGCCTTTACCGTTTCGGGAGAACGCTGCTCAATAAAAGCCACCTTATCGATAATGAGCTTCGCTCTTGAGGAAATATCGTGGCAAAGCTTTTCCCCCTCGGTCTGCCTCATCATAACAAAGCTTTCCACCGCCTTAGCTGCCACGCTCAAAACTGCCTCTGCGGCCGTTTCGTCGGGCTGCTCCTTGCGGGCTGTTTTGAAAATTTCAGGGTTGCGCGCTAAGGAAGAAGCCTTTATGTCATTCTTTATTCCAAATTCCTTAGAAAGTTTTTTTATAGCTTCAATATAAGCCTTCACATAAGGGCGGTTTATGGCCATATCTATGCTCTGCTCGGAATTATCCTCAATAAATACCGACATTTCAATCTTGCCTCTTGAAACGCTCTGCTGACAAAGGCTTTTCAGGGGCTCTTCAATAAACTGATAAGTCCTCGGCATACGGCAGGCAAATTCAAAATATCTGTGATTAACTGCCCTTATCTCAACTGTGATGTCAAGACCGTCTATCACGGCGTTTGCCCTGCCAAAACCGGTCATACTTTTAAGCATCAAACTTCACTTCCAAACGAGCATCGGGAATTTTTCCGCTAATACTCCATATTATTTAAACTATTATATCAAACTCAGTGGGCAGTTGTCAATATTATGACTGCTTCTTGATTTTATTTTTAAAAGTTATATAATTATACTAAACTAATCGTTTAGGATGTGAAAAACTATGAAAATCGCTGTTATAACCGGCGCCTCCTCAGGGCTTGGCGAACAGTTCGCGTTGGAAACAGACAAATCTAGGCCCGAAATAGAACAAATCTGGCTTATTGCAAGGCGTGAGGACAAGCTTATTGAGCTGTCAAAAAGGCTGTCAAAAAACGTCAAGGTAATTCCTCTTGATATTACCAAAAAGAAATCCCTTCAAGAATACTCTTCTCTCCTAAAAACAAGTGATGCCGATGTGGGATTACTGATAAACAACGCCGGTTTTGGCAAACTCGGGAATTTTGACTCGCTCTCTCTTAAGGACAATACCGATATGGTATCTCTCAACTGCGAGGCGCTCACGGCTATGACTGCCGCAACCCTCCCCTTTATGAAAGAGGATGCCGAAATTATCAACTCCTGCTCAATTGCATCCTTTGCGCCTAACAGCCGAATGGCGGTCTATTCATCGACAAAGGCCTATGTTATGAGCCTTTCCCGCGCATTAAGAGAAGAACTAAAACCTGAAAAAATCAATGTTTTAGCCGCCTGCCCCGGCCCTATGGATACTGAATTTTTATCCATAGCCGGTATATCCAAGGGTAAAAGCCGCACATTTGACACTCTGCCGAGAGTTAACGCTGCCGTTATGGCAAAAAAATCTCTAATTGCCTCAAAACGCAAAAAGGCGGTCTATACCAACCTTTTGTTTTATAAATTCTACCGTATTTTAGCAAAACTTCTCCCACACAGCCTTGTGATAAAGCTGGTAGGGACATAAAACCCACCCTACCCTTGAGTGGTTTTCTTGATATAAAAGGACAGATAAGCTAACGCTTATCTGTCCTTTATACTTCAACTTAGTTGCAAATGGTAAGCTCGGTATCCTTGTCGAACAGGTGAATCTTGCTCGGCTCGATAGTGATATCGATCTTGTCGCCGGGGCGAGCGGTGTTCGTGGGAGCAACTCGAGCGTTGATGTTGTGCCCTTCACAGTTCATATACAGGTAGGTCTCAGCACCCATAAGCTCGGTAACTTCAACGTCGGCTTCAACAACACCGTCTTTATAAGCGGCAACAAGGTCGGCCTCGTTGTGAATATTCTCGGGACGAATGCCCATGATAACTTCCTTATCAATGTAAGGAACAAGGCAATCATCCTTATTCTTGTCAGCCGGAAGCTTGATCTGATATTTCTTACCGGCTCTTGTCTTAGTATCTTCAGAGCCGAACTCAACATAGAAATCATCACCCTTTTTGATGAGCTTAGACTCAACGAAGTTCATCTGGGGAGAACCGATAAATCCGGCAACAAAGAGATTGCAGGGATGGAGGTAGAGATTTTGAGGAGTGTCTACCTGCTGAATGTAGCCGCTCTTCATAACAACAATGCGAGTACCCATTGTCATAGCCTCGGTCTGGTCATGGGTAACATAGATAAATGTGGTTCCAAGTCTCTGATGGAGCTTAGAAATCTCGGTGCGCATCTGTGCGCGAAGCTTAGCATCCAAGTTGGAAAGCGGCTCATCAAGAAGGAATACCTTAGGCTCACGAACGATTGCGCGGCCCAAAGCCACACGCTGACGCTGACCACCTGACAAAGCCTTCGGCTTGCGCTCGAGAAGATGCTCAATATCGAGGATACGGGCAGCCTCTTCAACGCGACGCTTAATCTCCTCCTTCGGAGTCTTGCGTAGCTTAAGACCAAATGCCATATTGTCAAAAACTGTCATATGCGGATAAAGCGCATAGTTCTGGAAAACCATTGCGATGTCGCGGTCTTTAGGGGAAACATCGTTAACGAGACGATCGCCGATGTAAACCTCACCATCTGAGATTTCTTCAAGGCCTGCAACCATTCTCAATGTGGTAGACTTGCCGCATCCTGAAGGGCCAACAAAAATTATAAATTCTTTATCCTTGATTTCAAGATTGAAATCAGAAACGGCTGTTACACCGCCGGGGTACTTCTTGTAAACGTTGCGCAAAGATAGACTTGCCATTCTGGGACCTCCTAATATTATAGCGATATTAATTCATCGTTAGTATTATAACAAACCCAAATAAAAATTACCATACTAATTATACCCAATGTTGCAAATAATGTTTTGTATAATATGCATATTAAATATCAACTATACTTACCAACTCTTCCTTTGTTATCTCGCGGCAGTCACCAAGGCTTAGGTCCTCGGGCAGATGCAGGCCGCCCAAAGCCGTCCTGTTGAGTGAGTTTACTCCGAGTCCAACCGCGCCGAACATACGCTTTATCTGATGATATTTGCCCTCGCTTATTTCTATTTCGGCCTGACAGTTGCCAAGTGCTTTGAGCTTTGCCGGTCGGCAAACTGTTCCATCCGCCAAAGTGACGCCTTTTGCAAAAAGTTCTATCATTCCGTCGGTAATCTCTCCATCAAGAGCCGCTTCATAGGTTTTGAAAATCTTTTTGTTAGGAGAGATAATATCGTGCGCAAACTGTCCATCGTCTGTTATAAGCAAAAGACCTGTAGTATCTTTATCTAGTCTGCCAACAGGGAAAAGCCCTGCCCGTCTTAATTCAAGAGGAACTAAATCAACCACAGTTTGTCTTTTTTTATCATTAGATGCAGAAAGTATCCCGCTCGGCTTATTCATAATAATATAAATATGCTTTCTGTACTGCATAGCCTGTCCTTTATACTCAATTTGAGCGTTCTGCGGCTCAACCTGAAAAGCAGGGTCACGCACTATATCGCCGCTCACCGACACACATCCTCTGCGAATATCTCTTCTGGCTATGCTGCGGGAAATATTAAATTGTAATGATATTATTTTATCAAGTCTTTGCATATTCATTCATCCATAGCGTGAGTTAAATTATCTTTTAATAAGCGGTATCATTTCCCCGTCAAGCTTTATAGAGGCTATGTCTCCGCCTATTATGCAACCGTCTTCCACTATAAGGTGGGCCTCCTTACCGTTTTCACCCGACAGTCTATATGTAAAAACGGTCGCTTCCTCCCCCTTATGGTGAGATAAATTGAATCCGGCCTTTTTCTGAAGTTTATTATATTCATCATAAACCTCACCAAATTCTTTGGGAATTATTATGTTTTTCGAGGTAATGCCCGATTGCTCTGCTATATAACCGAGACCCTCAAGGTATTTAGTCCTTGCAGCGTTGGTCGAGCCGTCAATAGAGCCCCCGCCAAGTGAAGCAAACCATCCCGCCGCTATAAGAACTACCGTCACAGCAGCCAAGATACACGCTAAATGTCTTTTAGATAAAGTAATAAACATATTCCATCCCCTCCCCATATTAATATGGGCAATCAGGAAATGATATTACTTTTCTATAAGACATACCGCATGGGCGGCCAATCCTAAAAGCTCGCCCGTAAAGCCGAGACCCTCCTCGGTCGTTGCCTTAATATTCACACAGTCACTCTCTATTCCGCAATCCTTAGCAACATTTTCTTTCATAGCCGGAATATATGCCGCAAGCTTAGGCTTTTGCGCGATAATAGTGGCGTCTATATTCACTATATGATATCCCTTTGATTTTATAAGCTCAGCCGTTTTTTTGAGCAAAATTCGGCTGTCAATCCCCTTAAGGCTAGGGTCGCTATCCGGAAAATGCTTGCCGATATCTTCAAGAGCTGCAGCTCCCAGAAGCGCATCGCAAACCGCGTGAAGCAGCACATCGGCGTCAGAGTGACCTAATAAACCCAGCTCAAAAGGTATCGTAACGCCACCCAAAACAAGCTTTCTGCCTCTAACTAATTTGTGAACATCGTATCCATGCCCTATTCTCATCCGTCTTCCTCCTCGCTGATAAGACTCTCGGCCATAGCGCTGTCTTCAGGGGTTGTGATTTTAATATTCCTGTAGCTGCCTTCCACCGTATAAACTTCATAGCCCGCACTTTCCATTATCGAGGTGTCATCGGTAAAGGGCACTATATTCCCCACTTTAGCAACAGCGGCGAGATATTCCTCCACCCTCACACCTTGCGGAGTTTGCACCGAAACAAGGCTTTCGCGGTCAAGTGTTTTTATCACCTTGCCGTCCTTATCGACCTGCTTTACGGTATCTTTGACCTTCACCGCGCAGGTGACTGCAGTATATTCATTTAAAGCCTGTGCCACCGAGCAGATGATATCTCTTCCTACAAATGGGCGCGCGCCGTCATGAATAAGAACCGCCCTTTCACCCTCGGCCAGCCTTGAAAAGCCCTTCAAAACCGACTCCTGACGGGTTTTACCCCCGCAAACTATGTCCGAAAGCTTTGTTATCATATATTTTTCGGCCAAAAGCTGAAGCTCAAACAAATCCTCATCTCTGACAACCAAAATTATGTTTTTTACCGCTTCGCAGCTTTCAAATGTCATAAGGGTTCTCGCTATCACGGGAATGCCCCCTATCTGCAACAGCTGCTTATTTACTCCCTGCATGCGGGTAGAGGAGCCGGCCGCAACTATAATCACGGGTATACCCTTGTTTTCTCCGTTACAGACCTGATACTCGAGCTTAAGCTGGGTCTTATTCAAAAAAAACAACCTCCCTGTTATTAAAACAGGGCTGTCAAAAGACAGCCCCTTAAACACTAAAAATGATTATTCCTCTTGAGGATCTTCCTCACAACCGCAGTCACAGCAGCAGTCGCCGTCAAAATCGAACTCAAGGTCGGTGCCGCAATTGGGGCAGGTCATACCCTCCTCAGCAAGCATATCAGCATCAAGATAGATGACATCATTGCAAGCGGGACATTCAATCTCATAGATTTCATCATCACAATCGCAATCATCGTCGCAATCGTCACAATCGCAACCGCACTCGTCATCATAGATTATCTCCTCTAAAGCAGAGAGGTCTTCGTCAACAGCGTCGATCTGCTCCATAAGCTCATCGCAGCCATCTTCGATATCGCAAATTTCCTCGGTGATATCACCGAGCAGATCGATTATTGCGGCAAGGATCTTGCCCTCTTTTGTACTCTCATCAAGAGCGAGGCCCTCCGCAAGACCTTTAATATAAGCAATCTTTTCACAAATATCCATATTAAATCCTCCTTATGCGCGTTCCATATATTCGCCGGTGCGGGTGTCTATCCTTATAACATCACCCTCGTTGATGAAGAGGGGAACGCGGATCTCAGCGCCGGTCTCGATGGTGGCGGGCTTGGTTGCGTTTGTGGCTGTGTCGCCCTTAAAGCCGGGGTCGGTGGCTGTTACAGCAAGCTCGACGAATGTGGGCGGTTCAACACCGAAAACCTTACCCTTGTAGGACAAGATCTTGCAAACCATATTTTCTTTTACGAACTTGAAATTGTCCCCCAGCTCGCTGCCGTTGATCGGAACCATATCATAGGTTTCCTGATCCATAAAGTAGTAAAGGTCCCCGTCGTTGTAGGAATATTCCATATCCTTTCTCTCAACATATGCGGTGGGGAATTTAGCGGTGGGGTTGTAGCTCTTCTCTACAACCGAACCTGTGATAACATTCTTAATTTTTGTTCTTACAAAAGCGGCTCCCTTTCCGGGTTTTACGTGTTGGAACTCAACAACCTGAAGAACATTGCCGTCCTCCTCAAAGGTTACGCCGTTTCTGAAATCGCCTGCACTAATCATACTTTTATATTCCTCCAAAACTGCATTTACAGTCATTTTTACAATCATTATTATACGGCCACGGGAAAGATTTGTCAAGTTTTTGTAGCGGTACTAAGCCTTAATTTGCAAACAAATTAAAATCAGCGGTTAGGATGGCGGTTTTCTCCGTCTTTTTGGCGTATCTTCGGGTTATAGCCCTGCGCTATACAGGGGTATTGATTTTGTGTGTGCGCTGTGGCTTGAATTTCGTAGGTGCCGTATCGGTTGACCATATCAAATGCCGTCTCAGGCAGACCGCTTATCGGCTCGCAAGAATTATCCAAAACCTGTGCCTTTTCATCTTTTTTTGATTTTTTCATTATTTTCACCTCATAATTAGTATGCCTTCTAAAGTACTGCTTTTAAAAGTGAAAAAATGGAAAAAAACAAGGTGCCATTGTGGCACCCTCCGTAAGGAAGGTGCCACAGTTATATTCGCCTAAAGGCGAGTTATATTGCTTCGCAGTTATATGATGCTACGCATCGTGATATTGTCCTTTGGACAGTTTTAAAGGCGAATATAATATAACTGAAACCGTTAGGTTTCAATATCACTTTGCCGAAAGGCAAAATATCACTGTGAGACCTGTCTCACAATATCACTAATTATTTCATCTTTGAGATAGGTATAATTTCAAGGTATGTAACCCACTATGACACTTTCAAGCAGAAAGTGTCAATTTTTATATAAAAAAGAAAGTAGGGAGAACACTTCTTTATGAAGTGTCTCCATTCGGCGCCTTATTTGGTCTACTTTTCAATAACAGCATCTTTTCCGTCTACAGTCGATGCAGTTATGGTTATTTTTTTTATCTCGCTGTCGGACGGCGCTTCAAACATAAACTTTTGCAAAACGCCCTCAATTATAGAGCGAAGGCCTCGCGCGCCCGTCTTGCGTTCAATAGTAAGGTCTGCGATTTTCTCCAAAGCCTCACCCTCAAATACAAGCTCAATATTATCCATCTTGAATAACGCTTCATACTGCTTGATAATCGAGTTCTTCGGCTCGGTCATAATGCGGATAAGGGTTTCCTTATCCATCCCTTTAAGGGCAGTTATAACCGGAAGACGCCCAACAAGCTCCGGTATGAGCCCGAATTTCACTAAATCCTGATGGGTGGCTGTGATGCTGAGCGCCTGCGCCTCAACACTTTTAGGCGACTTTACATCCGCGCCAAATCCAAGGCTTGAGCCGCCCATTCGCTTTTCGATGACCTTCTCAATCCCGTCAAAAGCACCCGCGCAAATAAAGAGAATGTTGGTGGTGTCAATCTGTATGAACTCCTGCTGGGGATGCTTTCTGCCGCCCTGAGGCGGAACATTCGAAACTGTGCCTTCGAGAATCTTAAGAAGCGCCTGCTGAACTCCCTCTCCGCTGACATCGCGGGTTATAGAGGCATTTTCCGACTTGCGGGCGATCTTGTCGATCTCGTCAACATAGATAATACCCCGCTCAGCCTTTTCGATATCATAATCGGCCGCCTGAATAAGCCTGAGTAAAATGTTTTCAACATCCTCACCGACATATCCCGCCTCTGTCAAGGTGGTGGCGTCGGTTATAGCGATCGGCACGTCAAGAACTTTGGCCAAGGTTTGTGCCAAAAGAGTCTTGCCGACACCGGTCGGGCCGAGCATTAAAACATTGCTCTTATTAAGCTCCACATCGGTATCGGTATTCTTGAAAATACGCTTATAATGATTGTAAACCGCAACCGAAAGGGTCTTCTTTGCATCATCCTGACCGATAACATAGCGGTCAAGCTCAGCCTTTATCTCCTGAGGCTTCGGCAAAACAAATTCCTCAGCCTTTTTCTTCTTAGAACGGGTTTTAGCGATTGCCTCATCCTCAAAAAGCAGGGAGTTGCAAAACTCTATGCAGCCGTCACAAATATAAGCCCCTCTGCCCTCTACAAGGCGGTTTACCTCATCCTGCGTTTTTCCGCAGAATGAACAACAAATTTCATTGTTACGGTTGTTTGGCATAAGGTTTCCCCTTATCTCTTAGTAATTACCTTATCAATAAGGCCATACTCCGCAGCCTCTGCCGCGGACATGAAGTTATCCCTCTCGGTGTCCCTTGCTATAACATCAAGCGGTTTTCCGGTATTTTCAGCAAGAATACGGTTGAGGTTGGCTCTGGTCTTTTCAATATGGCTTGCGTGGATAAGAATATCTGTCGCCTGACCCTGAGCCTGACCCAAAGGCTGGTGAATCATAATCTCGCTGTTGGGCAAAGCCAGGCGCTTGCCCTTTGCGCCGGCGGCCAGCAAAAATGCGCCCATACTTGCCGCCATACCCATACAAATAGTGCTCACATCGCATTTTATATACTGCATAGTATCGTAAATTGCCATGCCTGCAGAAACCGAGCCTCCGGGGCTGTTAATGTAAAAGCTGATGTCCTTCTCGGGGTCCTGACCCTCAAGATAAAGCAGCTGGGCTATAATCACGCTGGCTGAAGCATTATCAACCTGATCGTTAAGCATTATTATGCGGTCATTAAGTAACCTGGAAAAAATGTCGTAAGAGCGCTCGCCCCTGCCCGTTTGCTCGATAACATAAGGTATCATAGTCATATCAATACTCATAATTAACTCCTTACTGCAAAACTGCACTTCGCTTTTATGGCAGCGAACACCAAATTTTTACCGCATATTTCAAAAAACGCCGGCACGGTTATGCCGGCATTTTATTATTAACGCATATTAATGATTGTAATCAATTATTCAGCGTCTTTCTTTTCCTCAGTTTCCTTTTTGGCGGTTGTTTTCTTGGCGGCCGGTTTCTTTGCTGCGGGCTTTTTAGCTGCAGACTTCTTTTCGGCCTTCTCAGTCTTAGCCTGAACCTCTGTGATAACGGCATTTTCCTTGATAAAATCAATAGCCTTGCCTACCGCCAGATCCTTTGCGATCTCCTCAGCGGGAACAGCAGCCTTGACCTTATCAACCTCCATACCATAGTCCTTGGCCATTTTTTCAAACTGCTCGTTTATATCTTCCTCGGAAGCTACGATATTTTCAAGCTCAACTATCTTCTCAAGAGCAAGTCTAAACTTGACCTGAGCCTCAGCCTGCGGGCGGAAAGACTTCTTAAAATCATCAATAGATGAGTTTGTGTACTTAAGATATGTCTGAAGATCAAGCCCTTGCGACTGCAAACGGTATGCAAACTCCTCAACGCTCTGGTTAAGGCGGTTTTCAAACATAGCCTCGGGAATATCGCCCTTTATGCTGTCAACAATCTGGCTCACAAGGTCATTTTCAACCTCTTCTTCACAGGCCTTTGTCTTGCGCTCAAGAGCCTTCTCTTTAAGATCGGCCTTTAAAGCATCAAGTGTGTCAAATTCGCTAACATCCTTTGCGAATTCATCATCGATCTCAGGCAGCTCGCGAACCTTTATCTCGTGGAGCTTAACCTTGAATACAGCGGGCTTGCCTGCAAGCTCCTCAGCGCCGTACTCCTCAGGGAAGGTTACGTTAACATCGAAATCATCACCGATGTTGTGGCCCACTATCTGGTCCTCAAAACCGGGAATAAACTGACCTGAACCTAACTCTAAAGAGTGGCCCTCTGCCTTGCCGCCGTCAAAAGCCTTGTCATCCATAAAGCCTTCAAAATCGATAACAGCTGTGTCACCGAGCTGCGCTGCGCGGTCTTCCACAGAGATCATTCTTGCATTGCGATCAGCCATTGAGTTGATCTGAGCATCGATCTCAGCATCCTCAACCTTAGCTATAAGCTTTTCAGCTTTAAGGCCTTTGTATTTTCCAAGCTCGATTTCGGGGTAGGTAGTGAGTGTCACCTTGAAATCAACACCCTCCTCCTTAGAGATCGAAACCATATCAAAATCCATCTTATCGTTTATAACCTTAAGGCCGGATTCTGCAATAGCCTCCTCAACAACATCTGAGTAGATAAGGTTGAGCGCATCCTCGAAGAAGACCTCACTTCCATAATATGTCTCAACAAAGTGAAGCGGCGCTTTACCCTTTCTGAAACCGGGAACGCTTATTTTATCGGCATTCTGCTTGTAAGCCTCCTTAATAGCTTCACGGAATCTCTCCCCGTCGACAGTGATTTCGAGCTGATATCTGTTAGTATCAACCTTTTTTGTTTCTTTTAAACTCATTTGATTTAAACCTCCGCATAAACGGGCCGCTTTCATCGAACCGCACCCATTCACAATAATTCAAGTTATTATACCACAGTATAATATTTTTTTCCAGCTATTTTTTTAAGATTCTGTAAATTTATGAAAATTAAATATATCAGGCTATAAAATAGGGCGTAAAATCAATACAATCGCACGATATCAATTTAAGTTTCACCCCATCATATTCGCTCACAGCATTGTTGAATCCAGCCCCGTGAATATGCCCGTAGTAAACCGTTTCAACACCGTACCGCTTCAAAACCGAGAAGATTTCCTCGCAAACAGTGTCGGCATATACCGGCGGATAATGAAGAAAGGTCAGTATCGGTAGGCCGGTTGCCTTAGCCTCTTTAAGAGATGCCTCCAATCGGCCCGCCTCTCTCAGCAAGACCTTTTTTGTTGATTTGTCATCGAAAAACCAGCCTTTTGTGCCTGCAATGGCATACCCCTCTGCCACAGCACAGTTGTTAAAAACTATATCCACAGAGGAAAAACCGTTTTGCTCCCAAAACTCTTTGAGCTTTTTGGCTGTGCTCCACCAAAGGTCATGATTGCCCTTGAGCAGTATCTTCTTGCCGGGCAACGACTCAAGAAATCTAAAATCCTCGATTGTTTCTTCAACTTTAAGCCCCCAAGAAAAATCCCCCGGCAAAACTATTGTGTCAGAATCTTTTATCATCCTTTTCCAATTAGCCGTCAGCCTTTCGACATGATTGTCCCAACCTTTGAAAATATTCATCGGCTTGTCGGACGAGAATGACAAATGCAGATCCGAAATCGCAAAAATGCTCACAATTTTCCTCCTTTCTGTTTGTATAATTCCTAAATTCGCGCAGATAATAAAACTGACCTTTAAAGGTCGGAAAGGACTTGATTTAGGTTGACAGATCATACCTGCGAAACAAAATCCTGCGTAGCCTGCAATGTTAAAAACTGCGTTTATCACGCTGAAAACGATGTTTGCAACGCCGGAAAAATTCAAGTCGGTAATGGCTCGGCAAAAAGCTGCAGCGATACCTGCTGCGACACCTTCAAAGCAAGATAAGGTGGAAAAACAAATATCCGGCGGTTTCCGCCGGATATTTGTTGCTTTTACTATATGCCTAAAGCATTATATACAGCTGTCAGCATATCGTCCTTTTCGCATATATCTTTAAATCTGACAGTTGCATTCTCCAGCGCCTTAATAGGTTCGGGTATCTCGGTGCCTGTTTCGTCGCTTAAAACCCTAACTGTGTCAAATTCTGTAGTGCCCTCTTTCTCGGATACAGCCGAAAGCACACTCTTTGCAAACTTGTAGGGAGAAGCGGTCGAAGCAATAACGGTCGGGCGGTCATCATTTTCTGCCTTTAAATACTGCTCGTAAACATTCATCGCGACAGCTGTGTGTGTATCACACAGATAGCCGTACTCCTTAAAATACTTGCCGATAGTAACAAGGGTCTGCTCATCGTCGCAGCAGCCTCCCCAGAAAAGCTCTTCAAGGCCCTTCTTTATCTCACCGTCAACCGTGAATTTTCCGGTAGCGCTAAGCTCGTTTTGAAGCTTTGCAACCGCTTTATCATCATTCCCCGAAAGCTCGAAAAGCATTCTTTCCAAATTGCTGGAAATCAAAATATCCATAGACGGGGAAATGGTGGTGTAGAAATTGCGATTGCGGTCATAAGTGCCGGTTTTGATAAAATCGGTCAAAACATTATTAGCGTTGGAAGCGCAAATAAGTTTTCCTACCGGAACTCCCATTTTCTTGGCATAATATGCCGCAAGAATATTGCCGAAGTTGCCGGTGGGAACAACTATGTTAAAGCCTTCCTTCAAGGACTCGGGATTTCTTTCGAGCATATCGCAGTAGGCCGATACATAATAAACTATCTGCGGGGCAAGTCTTCCCCAGTTGATGGAATTTGCTGATGAGAAGAGCATATTATTATCAGCCAGCTTTTCTTTTACGGCGCTGTCGGTGAAGATCTTCTTAACGCCGGTCTGAGCATCATCAAAATTGCCCTTAATAGCGCAAACATGAACATTTTCTCCGGCCTGAGAATCCATCTGCAATTTCTGCATCGGGCTTACACCCTCGCTCGGGTAGAAAACAAGTATCTCAGTGTCCGGCACATCCTTAAATCCCTCAAGGGCTGCTTTACCTGTATCTCCCGAGGTAGCAACCAATATAACAGTTTTTTTGCCGTCATTAACCTTTTTAGCGGATGTAGTCAGCAAGTAGGGCAGCAGCTGTAGAGCAAGATCCTTAAATGCGCAGGTCGGGCCGTGCCAAAGCTCAAGAATGTTTGCATTCTCGCCTATCAGCGCGATAGGTGCAGGTTGCTCATTCTGGAAGCTGCCGGTGTAGGCTCCGTTTACGCAGTACTCGATCTCCTCTTCGGTGAAATCATTCAAAAAGAATTTAAGCACCGCCTTTGCTCTGCCTTTATAGTCAAGCTTTATCAAAGCCTTAAAATCGTCTTGTGTGAGCGTCGGGAATGTGTCAGGCACAAAAAGGCCGCCCTCGGCCGAAATACCCTGAGCAATTGCCTTTGCGGCAGTAACCTTTACAGATTTATCCCTTGTGCTGATATAGTTCATATTATAACTCCTTATTTTGACTTCCATATAATATTACTTGTTTTATCCAAGCTTTGCAATATAATTTTCCGCGTTTTTATAAAAAATTTTATAAAGCAAGCTATCTTTAAGCCCCCTGCATTTAAGATAAGAATACAAATCGGGCACTTTTTCAACCCTGTCAAGGCTCTTATCCATTTCTCCGCCGTCGAAATCTGAGCCTATCGCGATGCTGTTTTCAAACCCCATTTCGCAAAGATGAAAAATGTTTTCATATATCCCGCAAAAGGGGTCTTTACCCAAAAACTCAGGATAAAAACAAAGCCCTATAACTCCGCCCTTTTCTGCTAAAAGCTTAATCTGGTTGTCGGTCAGATTCCTCGGATTATTACACAAAGCCCTGCAATTCGAATGGGTAGCAAGGGGGAATCTCGCCCTTGCCATCACCTCATAAAAGCTCTTATCATTAAGGTGCGACAGGTCACAAGCAATACTAAGCGAATTCATTTTGTCTATAACCCTTTTGCCGAAATCGGTCAGCCCTTTTTCGGTGGCGGTGCCTCCCGCAAGACGGTTTTCGCCGTTCCAGGTAAGACTCAAAAATTTAACACCATCGTTTTTTAAAGCATATATTCTGTCGGCATCATCTTCGAGTAAAGATCCACCCTCCACGCTGAAAACAGGTGTGAGATTAGGGGGTCTTGTCTCTATTTTCGCCCTAAAGTCGGCCATTATATCGCAGTAAAGCCCCCAAGGCTCAGGCTCATCATCCCTTATCCATACGGCAAAGGTCTGCGCCCAGCGTTTAAAACAGCGGCCACTCTCACCTGAAACCGCAAGTTGGTTTACATAAAATTCTTGTTTTTTGGAATAGCACTCATAGGCCGTGTCACAATGCAGATCAAAATAATCCATAAAAACCCTCAAAACGCATTTTCAATATATTTGAGGTTATAGCTCTGTTGCCCGTCCGGCTTTTGGCCCACCGTCACCTCAGCCACATCAAAGCGGGGTTGCAGCTCAGTAAAGCGCTTTGAAAGAAAATCTTGTGCGGTTAACATAATTCTTTGTTGCTTTCTGGCGTCAACTGCTTCTGCGGGAGAGAACAGGCTGTTTTCTCCCCTCGTTTTAACCTCAACAAAGATAATATACTCGCTGTTTTGAGCGATTATGTCTATCTCACCAAAACGACAGGAATAGTTGCGCTTTATGAGAGTCCATCCTCTTTTTCTTAAAAAAGAGGCTACCTTGTCCTCTCCGCTTTTTCCGGTTTGCCCTAAATTCATTTTTCATCACCCAAAAGCTTTTTGAGAAAGGAAAGCCTATGTATTTCGCAAGGACCGTGCTTTAAGATAAGCTCAGTGTGCTCCTTTGTACCGTAGCCCTTGTGCTTCTTGAAGTTATACTGAGGATATTTTTTATCATATTCCAAAAGCAGACGGTCTCGGCTAACCTTTGCAAGAATAGATGCCGCCGCAATAGAGCAGGATTTAGCATCCCCCTTGACCACCGTCTCGCAAGGGATATCCAATCCCACGGGTGCGCGGTTACCGTCTATCAAAGCAAAATCCGCCTTTGTAGACAGCCCCTCGACCGCTCTTTTCATAGCAAGAAATGTGGCCTCAAGGATATTAAACTTCTCGATTTCCTCCAAACTGCCATAGCCTACACAGTAGGAAACTGCTTTTTGGCATATTTCATCAAAGAGGGCCTCTCTTTTCTTCTCGCTCAATTTTTTTGAGTCATTTAGCCCCTCGATTATAGTGTCCTCAGGCAGTATTACCGCCGCCGCGCAAACCGGCCCCGCCAAAGGGCCTCGGCCGGCTTCATCGACACCGCATATATATTTAAAGCCACTTTTCTTCGCGGCTTTTTCTATTTCAAAATCAGGCATTTCCCTCGGCCCTTTCAAGTGTTATAAACCCTATTTTGCAGCTTCGGTATTCCTCCAGCAGCATATTTGCCGCCCTTTCAGTATCGGTTTCGCCGCCTCGGATAACCATGCCTCGCTTTTTGCCTATCTGGCAAAGCAGGTCATAGCTGTCACACTCAAAGCAAAGCTCACCGTAGCGCTTTATAAGCAGGTCGGAGTAATTTTCACTAAGTATTTCCAAAAGCCGCATTGCTAAAAGCTCGGTGTCAAGAATCCTGTCCTTCACCGCTCCGGTAAATGCGAGATGCTCTCCAACAGTCTTATCCTCAAATTTGGGCCACAAAACACCCGGCGTGTCTAAAAGCTCGAGCTGCTTGTCGATAGTGAACCATTGGTTGCCCCTTGTCACGCCGGGGCGGTTTTCAACCTTTGCTCGGGTTTTGCCCGCGATTCGATTTATAAAAGAGGATTTCCCGACATTCGGTATCCCCACAACCATAACTCGCAAGGGTTTCCCAACCATACCTTTTTGGGCATATGCCTCAAGCTTGTCGGCCAAGGCGGTTTTCACCGTGTCCTTAAAAGTTGAAAGGCCCTTTCCCGATTTGCAGTCGACCGCGATCGCCATAATGCCCTGTTTCTTATAATACTTTATCCAATCCTCAGTCACGGCCTTATCGGCCATATCGCATTTGTTGAGCAGGATTATATGAGGCTTGTTGCCGATAAGCTCTTCGAGCTCGGGGTTGCGGCTGCTTTGCGGTATGCGAGCGTCGACCACCTCTGCCACGGCGTCAATAAGCGGCAGTATCTCCTTTATCTTGCGGCGGGTTTTGGCCATATGCCCCGGAAACCATTGAATACTCTGTGAAGAATCAATCATTTTGAGTCAAGCCTCCCAAAGCTTTCAAATGGGTAAAATCTCAAAACCGCATGCCCTAAAACATAACGCGAATCAATAAGCCCGTTATCGCCTATACTAGAGGTGCGGCTGTCAAGCGAATACCCTCTGTTGTCACCCAAAACAAAAATATAACCTTCCGGAATATACACCGGAAACTCCACATCATACTGGTCATCAGTAGGATTGTTGATATAATCCTCCTCCAATGCGACGCCGTCAACATAAACAATGCCTTTAATAAAATCGATATCAACCATCTGCCCGCCGACGGCAATAACACGCTTTATAATAGGCGAATTGCTTTTTTCTTGAGTTTCAGCCGAATTGTCAGCATTGCGGGAAATAACCACAATGTCCCCCTGCTGCGGCTCGTAGGCAAGGTCGGTTATTATTATGCGGTCACCGCTTGATAGCGTCTTTTCCATAGAGTCTCCCTCTATCGTGGCAACGCGGAACAAGAGGCTGAAAATTATCACCACCGCAATTATCGAAGCAGTCAGAACATCCATCCACTCAAACACCTCTTGAATCGGCGCGCTTTTCTCCTCGCAGGGCTCCTCTTCGGGCATACTCTCAGCAAATGATATATCCACATTAAATCCGTCTGCATGGAAGCTTTTATTCTGTTTTGATTTAAAAAGGTCTGAAATCTTCATTGTAAAGCCCCCTCAAAAACAGCTTTTTAAAAAGTGAACAAAGGGGAGACCGGCAACCGCCCTGTCTCCCCTTATGCGAACTGATAGATTAAATAAGCTCTTTAACCTTTGCCGCTTTGCCGACTCTGTCACGCAGATAATAAAGCTTTGCTCTGCGAACTTTACCCTTGCGGATAAGCTCGATCTTTGCAACGCTCGGTGAATGAACCGGGAATACACGCTCAACACCTACACCGTAGGATACGCGGCGAACGGTGAATGTTTCAGAAATGCCGCTGTTGTTCTTAGCGATAACCGTGCCTTCGAAAACCTGAATTCTCTCTTTTTCGCCCTCCTTGATTCTAACGTGAACCTTAACGGTGCTACCGATAAGAATCTCGGGAAGGTCGTTCTTAAGCATGTCGTTGGTTAATTCCTTAATTACGTCCATCTTTTTTCCTCCTTACTTTTTCACCAGATGTTCATGCCATAAAATGCAGAGGACCATCCGCTTCAATGTCGAATTTTCGGCACTGAACCCACTTAGTGAGGCCTAAGTGAAATCAAATGCTCATATATTTTATCACAAGTGTTTTAAAAAATCAAGTATTATTTTACCAAAGTTCCGCCGTCGCTTTTTAACAGTATTAAAATATCCTCCTCTTTAAGGGTTGTGGCATTAATATACACAAGCACATCCTGCCCGTCAGAGGAGGTGCATGCAAATTCATAACACCTCACCTCCTCTGTGCCGAAAGTAGGTATGAGCGCCATTGCCGTGCTGTTCAAGACAAGATCTGAGCTTAGCTTTTCCTCAGCCTGCTCAGGCGTATACACTGGAGTTTCAAAAGCGCGGTCGCGGTGGTTTGAAATATATCCGCTCGCTTCATAAAGTACAATCTCTCCATCGTCCATAGCAACCCCCACCTTTACAAGGTCAGTATAGCATATCGTCTCGCCGTCGAGATATGCGAAGTTTACAACACAAACCCCCTCAGTTGTATTATAATAAGTTTCGATAAATGAAGTGTGGCCTATTCTTTCAAGATATCTTCTCGCCTTTTCAACCGCCTGCTCAAAACTCAGAAGCGACTCCTCTACCACACTCTCCTTGCGCATATAAACCGTGTATCCTCCTGTCTTGCTTACGCCGACAGTCAGACCCTCACCCACAAATCGGTAAGAGGGTATGCCACCCTCAATCTCTCCGTCAAACTTGAGGTCACCTTGTTTGCGTTCTGCATATTTTACAGCGATTTCGTGAGCCTCGTTTTGGGTTACGCTGTGGGCATTTTGAAGCATCGCGGGTTCTTTTTCGAGTATGTGATCAGAATATGGCCCGTCATAAACCAAGGTCGGGAAATCGGCCAACTCTTCTTCAAGCTGACCCAAAGACGCGTTTAGACTGCCGCTGTCAACACTTGCTTCTATTTTTTGGTCAAGCTCTTTGGCCCAATAATCCGAGTTGTTATAGGATATATGAGCATCCCCTACAAGGGTGGCGATTTTTCGAGCAGTGTTACTTAAAATTTCTATATTTTCACTGTCACTTTTTGAGACTGCGCCCTCGCTTGCTATTGTCTTAGAGACCGCAGCAGCATAATTGCCCACCTGAGATAAAAAACGGTTAAGCATGGTTAATTCTTCGCCTGCCGGCAGTTGGGAAAGCGCCGCTTTAGATATTTCGGCCTCAGTCAGAAGCTGCGACGCCATATTCCCCATATGTTCGGCAGTTGTAACGAAACGGGCCTTGTTAAGGGTGGTGGCAATGTTA
This sequence comes from Acutalibacteraceae bacterium, assembly GCA_045656665.1. GTDB lineage: Bacteria > Bacillota > Clostridia > Oscillospirales > Acutalibacteraceae > UBA737. Next base: position 47,226 of record JAZORP010000025.1, read on the forward strand.
TTTAAGGCCGCGCTGAAATCGTCGAAATTTCTCGAATAGCTATTCTCAAGCTGCAAGCGGTATCGGGCTGTTCGTATCTCAGCTTTTATAATAAACCCTATCGCCACTATAACCGCCGCTGATAAAAATGAGGCCATCCGCACAGCATTCCGTCTTTTCATAAAACTCACCGTTTCTTTCCGTTAAATATTCAAAAAGCTTTCCCTTATTATTGGCGGAAATTTATGGATTATGTATTATAATTAAGCTTGAGCCTTTGTCGGATCACTCGGCGCCTTAATAAAATAAGCATTTTTATAATTTTGTTTACCGAAAATTCACATATTTTAATAGTCGATGTAATAAAATAAATCTAACCTTTCAAGAAAGAATTAGGTAAAAAGCACCCATCCCTAAAATCAAGGACAAACGGAGTGAAGTTAAATGGATAGCTTTGATAATATAAAACCCCGCAAACGCTCGGGCGGGGGTGTAGTGGCATTGGCCTGCGTTCTCGCAACCCTCATCGGCGCTTTGAGCGGTGCAGGTGCGACTCATTTCATAAATAAAGGCAACACCTCAACCTCTTCTACCTCCAAAATTGAAGGCGCTAATATAAATATAAATGTTGACGAAACGGCCGAATCGGTCGTTGAGGCTGTAGCGCAGAAGGTAACACCAAGCGTCATCGGCATACGCACCACCACCTCTGTTATAAGCTTTTTCGGCGGTGCAAGCGAAGCTTCGGGCGAGGGCAGCGGTGTTATATACTCATCTGACGGATACATCATCACTAACTACCATGTCATATCCGATGCAATAGCTAATAAAATAGGCTCTAAAATAGAGGTTTTTTTAGACGCCACAAGCGATAATTCCTACACCGCCTCAGTAGTAGGCTACAACATTTCAGCCGACCTTGCCATCATTAAAATTAATGCATCAGGCCTTACTGCGGCGGAGTTTGCCGATTCAGATAGGCTCCAAGTCGGCCAATATGTAATAACCGTAGGAAATCCGGGCGGTCTTGAGTTTATGGACAGTGTGACATACGGTGTCATAAGCGGGCTTGACCGCGTGGTCTCCTCCGATTCCGACTTGTCTCTTATCCAAACTGATGCTGCCATAAATCCGGGCAACTCAGGCGGTGCGCTGGTTAATACTAAGGGGCAGCTCGTCGGGATAAACAGTTCTAAAATCGTTTCGGAAGAATATGAGGGAATGGGCTTTGCCATACCGTCAAACACAGTTAAAGAAATTTGCGATAATATAATCAAAAATGAGAGCTCGCCTGAGCCTTATATCGGTATCACCATCAGCGAAAAATACACTTCAAGCGTGCTCGAATATTACGGTTACCCCAACGGCGCCGTTGTCTCCAGCGTAGCCGAAGGCAGCCCTGCTTATGAAGCAGGCATCGAGCGCGGAGATATTATCACCGAGTTTGACAGCAACAAGATAACCGAATATAAAGACCTCGAACACCTCGTCGCCCAAAGCAAACCGAATGATACCGTTAATGTGAAGATTTACCGCAGCGGAAGATATTACTCGACTTCCCTCACCGTCGGATTAAACAACCAGATAGAATAATCGCTCCCTTGTTATTCTTATTTCAGACAATACAATGTGAGGCAGAATTTCATTTTGTAGGGAAATGCCGCAACGCGGACAAAGGGCTCCGACGCCGCCATCCCCCTAAACGACAAGGGTTTCATCCTTGACCCGCAAAATTTGCATTATTCTCAAAAAACAATTATAGGGACCGGCCTCCGAACGGTCCGTTGGGTTTTAATTAAAAAATTATTTGCCATCTTGGATGCTGCCCCCCTTTCCGAATTATAATGGTTATAGTAAGTCGAAATAGTGAGGATTTACACTATTTCGACACCAAATCTATGATTTGGTCACAAATTTTCTTGGAAAATTTGTCTGTACCCATTGCAATGAATATAGGCAAAATTAAATTTGTAAAAATTTAATTTTGCTAAAGCCGATAAAATCGGCTTGTCGAAACGCTTAAAAGTGTTTCGACATTCTATAGTCATTATAATGACAAATAAAATGCAGAGGCTCCGTTTTAGAGACCTCTGCATTTTATTTATGATATGTTGAACCTTCGTTAATTTTAAACCCGCGATATATCTGCTCTAAAAGCATTACCCTGAAAAGCTGATGTGGAAATGTCATTTGTGAAAGAGAAAGCCTTATATCGCTAATTTTTTTTACCTCGTCGCAAAGACCGTAGGAACTGCCGATTATAAAGGTTATATTTTTTCCCGTATCGACGGAATTTTTAAGCGTTTTCGCAAAATGCGGGCTTTGCATTTGAGTTCCCTCAACGCAAAGCGAAATAACCATATTGCCCTGCGGTATTTTTTTGAGGATAAGCTTTGCCTCTTTATCTAAGGCGGCGTCAATTTCTGCCTTTGAAGGCTTTTCTGCAAGGCGAATCGGCTCGATTTCGCAAATTTCAAGGCTGCAATATCTTGAAAGTCTTTTTTTGTATTCCGCGGCGGCATCAACAAGATATTTCTCCTTAAGTTTACCTAATGCTATTAAGGTTATCTTTATCAAATCACCGTCACCCCGTTTCCGGTAGGCGCCGCAACATAAAGCAAATAGTCCTTCCCGTTTTCTGCGCCCATATCCATAAGCGCGGCCTCGGCGCAAGAGCGGGCAATTAATGGGGTGTTATTTTTTTGGCTGAGATGGGAGAGGATGAGCCTTGTGGTTCCGCTTTTAATAAGAGCCTCAAGCTCGGCCGCGCAAGCGGCGTTTGAAATATGCCCTCTGTCCGACATTATCCTAACCTTTAGCGCGGGCGGATAAGGCCCGTTCTTTAGCATTTCGATATCGTGATTAGACTCCAAAAGCACAAGGTCACAGCCTTTTATGGCTTCTCTGACACTATCGGTCACAACACCAAGGTCTGTGCAAACTGCAACCCTTTTACGGTCAGGCAGAGTAAGGGTATACCCGCTTGAACCCTCACAATCGTGGCTGGTGGCAAATCTGTTTAATACTATTCCGTCTATCTCTATTCCGCCGTCATCAGCTAGGATTGTTTTTATGCCGTTTGGTATCTTATCAGCCTTGGCCAAAGCTTCAAGCGTTTGTGCAGATGCCAAAAGCTTGGCATTTGTCTTTTTTAATAAAGCTTTAAGGCCTTTTATATGGTCAATGTGCTCGTGGGTTATCGCCACAGCCTTAATTCTATCAAAAGAGCCTCCCGAGCGCTCGACACCGTCAAGCAGACCTTTCGCTGAAGCACCGGCGTCTACAAGAATTCCGCAGCGCTCTGTCCCGATATATGTACTATTTCCGGTTGAACCGCTGAAAAGCGGACAAATTCTTGACATTTTCTCCTCCTTTAAATCAAAAATGTGACAGACAAACAGCCTGTCACACAGATTTATGCCTGCTTATAAACCGCAACATTATCCAAAACAGGAACTCGCTTAATATCAGCGCCCAAGGCAGTAAATTTCTCGACTATATCCTCGTATCCGCGGTCTATATAAACAATATTTTCAACTTCAGTGGTGCCGTGCGCCATAAGGCCTGCGATTATCATTGCCGCTCCTGCCCTAAGGTCAACCGCCTCTACCGGAGCCGCGTTCAAACAATCAACGCCGGTTATAATGGCGGATTTACCGTCTACCTGAATATCTGCGCCCATCAATGTCAACTGGTCAACATAACGGAAACGACTGTCCCAAACACCCTCTGTCACGATGCTTGTGCCTTCTGCCATAGTCAAAAGTGTGGCTATCTGGGGCTGCATATCTGTAGGGAAACCGGGATGGGGCATGGTTTTAACATTGCATTTGCGGGGGCGCTGATTCATTGTAACACGAACCGATTCGTCATAAGAATAAATATCTGCGCCGGTCTCTTTAAGCTTTGCTATTATTGACTCTAAGTGCTTCGGCGTCACATTAGTGACAAGGATATCGCCCTTGGTCGCAACGGCAGCAGCCATATATGTTCCGGCCTCGATCTGGTCAGGAATTATGCTGTAGGAAGTGCCTGCGAGGCGGTCGACACCCTTTATTTTTATCATTCCCGTTCCGGCGCCCATAATGTCAGCGCCCATAGAATTGAGAAAGTTTGCAAGGTCAACTATATGCGGCTCGCGAGCTGCATTTTCGATGACCGTTAACCCTTTTGCTTTTACAGCAGCCAGCATAATATTTATAGTGGCTCCCACCGAAACCACATCAAGATATATCGAAGCGCCTAAAAGGCGGTCGGCTCTGGCGTCGACCATTCCGTTTTCGATGGTCATTTTAGCACCGAGGGCTTCAAAACCCTTTATGTGCTGGTCAATGGGCCTGACTCCGAAATTGCAACCGCCCGGAGGGGCTACCCTTGCGCGGTTCATTCTGCCTAATAATGCGCCTAAAAAATAACTCGAAGCGCGCATACTCTCGGCCATCTGCTTTGAAACAACAAAGGAATTAACATGTGAAGGATCTATCTCAACACTGGATTTATTAATTGGGCGAATTTCGGCACCGAGGGCTTTCATAACCTTTAAAATCGCAGCCACATCTGATATGCCGGGCAAATTCTCGATAATACAGGGGCTATCCGACAGCAAAACTGCGGGCAGAATAGCTACCGCCGCATTTTTAGCGCCGCTTATTTTAACCTCACCTTTGAGAGGGTTATTGCCGTTTATTACGAATTTTTCCAAAAAAGGCACTCCCGTCAATAATATTTAATGCACTTTTATATTATACCCGAACTTAAAAGAATAAACTTAAACACATTAATTATAATCTCTATTACCAATTTTGTCAATTTTTATTTAAAGTCTCGGCAAAAACCGCAAAATCAATTTTGCTTTTGAAGCTCGGCTTCGGAAACCTCAAACTTTACACTCTGCGCCTCGGGCTTTTTTGAACGGGCAGCCGGCTTTATCGGCAGCATTTTTTTAAAAACGCAGATATGCCTTGGGGTTATGACTCTATCTTCGTGAAGAGATCCGAAGTACCACTGCTTAAAGTCGCAAGCGCGGGCTATTTCTTCAAAAAAACCGTTGAGCTTGTTAACCCTGTCACTACTGCCGCGCCTTAATAAGATCGCGCTTTTAACCAGCGAGGGCGGCTCGTGAGTGATTATGTAGTCGACCTTGCAGCCTCTCTCATCAAGTTTACTTGCGCCCTCAGCCATTTCAACAGGGGTGGGCTCCTCCTCGCGCCACCATTTACCCTGTTCAAGACGCATATCCTTGTCGGTGCTCTCTCCTCCGCCGAAGGTAAAAAAGCTGTTGCCCTCTATCTCAAAAATCTGGCCGCGCATCAAGTGAATAAGATTCCCCTTTATGCGGTGGACCATACCGCCGCGCCAATAGGTCACTCTTGAGCGATTTATGGTATCCATATTATCGTGAGTGCCGTCAACAAAGGCCGTAACAAATCTTCGGGTTGCAAGAAAATCTATAACCTGCTTTTCAGTTCTGTCGCCGTTAAATATATAGCCGAAATCTCCACACACTATAAGCACATCGCCGCTTTTCAGCTTCCTGAAGCTTTTATCGTACAGCCTTTCCAGACAGCCGTGCATATCGCCCGTTATGTACACCATAATTATCACCTCTCGCTTGCAAATAACTCTTTGATTTTTGATAAAACTATGTTATTATATATAATAACATAATTGTAGGGAGATTTCTATGCTAAAAAAGATATTTTCCATTATTTTTGCATTTTTTATTTGTGCGGTGGGTATTTTATCGCCTATGAGCGCATCGGCTTATGAGGTAACAAGCTTTGACATAACCGCCAAAGCAGGTATGCTTGTGTCTTTAGACACGGGCGAAATGCTCTACCAAAACAATATCGACGATAGGGTCTATCCCGCTTCTGTAACTGCCGTTATGACTGCTATCATAATGCTTGAGAGCGAGAAATTCAACCCTGCCGGCAAGGTCACGATGACAGAGGATATCCTCGATATGGTTTTAGGCACCGGCTGTGCCGTTTCTCACACAAAAGCGGGTGAAGAGTTCACCCAACTTGACCTATTGCATTTTGTGCTCTTGGCAGCCTACGGTGACGCCATATACTTAGCCGCTGAGTTCTATGGTGGCAGTGTGGAAAGCTTTGTTGATATGATGAACGACAAGGCGCAGGAGTTAGGTCTTTCGGGCACCCGTTTTAAAAATCCCATCGGCCTTCACGATGACGGGCATTATACCACCGTGCGTGATATATACACTTTAAGTGCCTACGCTCTCCAAAACAGCCTATTTAAAGAGGTTTGCGGAACGAATCGTTACGCTATGGCTGCTACAAATTTGTCGGAAGCTCGCACCGTTTCAACAACCAACTTTTTGCTTGATACAACCACTAATTACTACTATCAATACGCCTCAGGTATAAAAACCGGATACACCGACGAGGCCGGCCGATGTGTAGTAAGCACCGCATCCTACAATGGGTACAACTATATGTGCATCCTTATGGGCTGTCCCTCAGGCGGGGATAAGCGCTACGAATTCATTGAAAGCGCCGAGCTTTACCGCTGGGCATTTCTGAACTTTTCCTTCAAGGAGGTTGCCAATTCCTCCGAGCCTGTTTGCGAAATGCCGGTCGAGCTCTCGTTTGATACGGATTTTGTCCCCCTTTATTTTAAGGAGCCTTTTGTGACTGTTTTGCCCAATGAGGCCGACGAATCGACCATTGTTGTTAAACCAAAGCTTTCAGGTGACAGCGCAGATGCCCCTATAAAAAAGGGTGATGTTTTAGGCAAGGCGGATATTATATATGCCGAGCAGGTTATCGGCACCGCCGAGCTTGTCGCAGGTACCGATATTGCCGCTAACGGATTGCTTGTGGTAGGCCGATATATTAAAAATATTTTCACCTCGGTTTATATGAAAATATTGCTAACAGTTGTAATAATCGGTGTTGTTATTTTTGTTATACTTTGCATCCGCTTAAATATGGCGCGCCTCAAAAAAAGAAGAGTTCGCTATATCCCATACAAGGAAGAGGAAAAAAACCATCATGAAAAATAAATTATTATGCATTATATTAAGCTGTGTTTGCTTATTAGCCTGCCTTGCGGGCTGCGGAAAGACGAACAGCTCCTCCAAGCCCTATGGCACGCATCACGCGGTGATAACTATAAAAAATTACGGTCAGGTGCATTTAGAGCTTGACGGTGACACTGCTCCCATAACGGTCAAAAACTTTGTGGAACTTGCAAAGGAAGGTTTTTATGACGGGCTGACCATTCATCGCATAGTTGAAGATTTTGTTGTTCAGGGAGGCGACCCTGATGGCAACGGCTCAGGTGGGAGCGGCAAAGCGATCACCGGTGAGTTTTCAGCAAACGGTATTGAAAACAACATCACTCACGAGCGCGGAGTTATCTCAATGGCAAGGCTCGGTAACGATTATAACTCAGCCACCTCCCAATTTTTTATTGTGCTTGACGATGATGCCAAATCCTCGCTCGACGGCCTGTATGCCGCTTTCGGAAAAGTGACAGAAGGCATGGATATAATTGATGAAATAGTTGATGACACCCCTATCGCCAACCCCTACTCAGGCCTTGTAGATAAATCTAGGCAACCGATAATAGAATCTATCGTTATAACCGATTAAGGACACAAATAAAAATACTTTCCATATATATGCGCCCCAAAAGCAGAACACTTTTGAGGCGCATATTTTTGTGTAAAAAAAGAGAACTCTTGCGAGTTCTCTTTTTAAAATGTTAAGATTATTCGTTAACCTTAGTAACAACGCCTGAGCCTACGGTACGGCCACCCTCACGGATAGCGAAACGGAGACCCTCTTCAATAGCGATAGGAGTGATGAGTTCAACATCCATCTCTACGTTATCGCCAGGCATGCACATCTCGGTGCCGGCGGGCAGAGAGATAACACCGGTAACGTCAGTAGTTCTGAAATAGAACTGAGGACGATAGTTGTTGAAGAACGGAGTATGACGGCCGCCCTCTTCCTTAGTAAGGATATAAACCTGACCATGGAACTTGGTGTGGGGGTTGATGGAGCCGGGTTTGCAGAGAACCTGACCACGCTCAACCTCTTCACGGCCTACGCCGCGGAGAAGTGCGCCAACGTTGTCGCCAGCCTCACAGTAATCAAGAGTCTTGCGGAACATTTCCATAGAGGTAACAACAGTCTTCTTGCGCTCGTCGGTAAGACCGATGATCTCAACTTCGTCACCTGCATTGAGCTGACCACGCTCAACACGGCCGGTAACAACAGTACCACGGCCGGAGATGGTCATAACATCCTCGATAGGCATAAGGAAGGGAAGGTCAGCCTTACGCTCGGGAGTGGGGATGTAGCTGTCAACAGCATCCATAAGTTCCTTAATAGGAGCATAAGCTGCATCGTCAGCATTATCGGGAGCCTCAAGAGCCTTAAGAGCAGAGCCCTTGATGATAGGAGTATCATCGCCGGGGAACTCGTACTTGTCGAGAGTCTCACGGATTTCCATCTCAACGAGCTCGAGAAGCTCGGGATCGTCAACCTGATCTACCTTGTTCATAAATACAACAATGTAGGGAACGCCAACCTGACGAGCAAGGAGAAGGTGCTCCTTGGTCTGAGCCATCGGGCCGTCGGTAGAAGCGATAACGAGGATAGCACCGTCCATCTGAGCAGCACCGGTGATCATGTTCTTAACATAGTCAGCGTGTCCGGGGCAGTCAACGTGAGCATAGTGACGGGTGTCGGTCTCGTACTCAACGTGAGCGGTGTTGATTGTAATACCACGCTCTCTCTCTTCAGGAGCCTTATCGATGTTTGCATAATCCTCGAAAGCTGCCTGACCTTTAAGAGAAAGGTACTTAGTGATAGCTGCGGTTAAAGTGGTTTTACCATGGTCAACGTGGCCAATGGTACCAATGTTTACATGGGGCTTACTGCGTTCAAATTTTGCCTTTGCCATTGTGTTTTTCCTCCTTGAATACTTAATAGTATAAGTTTAAATATAGTTTACCAAATTATGCTGTGAATTTCAAGCATTTATTTCTCAAAATCAATCTTTCTTTGATCTTGCGGAAATAATTTTTTCAGAAATGCTCTTGGGCACTTCCTTGTAGCCGTCGGGTTCCATTACATACTGACCGCGGCCCTGAGTTTTAGAGCGAAGGTCGGTAGCGTAACCGAACATATCACCGAGCGGAACTCTTGCATTGATTTGCTTAACGCCCGAGCGATCCTCAAAGCCTTGAATCTCACCGCGGCGAGAGTTGAGGTCGCCGATAACATCGCCCATATATTCCTCGGGAACGATTACGGTAACCTTCATGATGGGCTCGAGCAATACGGGATCAGCCTTACGGCAGGCCTCTTTGAATGCCATAGAACCGGCAATCTTAAACGCCATTTCCGAAGAGTCAACCTCGTGATAAGAACCATCGTAAAGAGTGACCTTTACATCAACTACAGGGTAGCCTGCAAGCACACCGGCCTGCAGAGCGCCACGGATACCTGTGTCAACCGCAGGGATATATTCCTTCGGAACGGTACCGCCGGTTACAGAGTTGATAAACTCATAACCCTTGCCGGACTCGTTAGGCTCAAGAATGATCTTAACGTGACCGTACTGACCGGAACCACCGGACTGACGCTTGTATTTAGTTTCATGGTCAACCTTCTGACGAACGCTCTCTTTGTAAGCAACCTGCGGAGCGCCTACATTTGCCTCAACCTTAAATTCGCGAAGCAAACGGTCAACAATGATTTCAAGGTGCAACTCACCCATACCTGCAATAATAGTTTGTCCGGTTTCTTCATCGGTGTATGCCTTAAAGGTCGGATCTTCTTCTGCAAGCTTTGCAAGAGCAAGACCCATTTTTACCTGACCGGCCTTTGTTTTAGGCTCGATAGCAACACGGATAACCGGCTCAGGGAAGTTCATCGACCCAAGAATGATCGGATGCTTTTCGTCGCAAAGTGTGTCACCTGTAGTGGTGTTTTTGAGACCTACAGCCGCAGCGATATCGCCCGAATAGCAGGTTTCAATATCTTCACGGTGGTTAGCATGCATCTGAAGAATACGGCCGATTCTCTCTCTGTTTTGCTTAACAGAGTTGTAAACGCCGGAGCCTGAATCAATGCTGCCTGAGTAAACACGGAAGAAGCAGATCTTACCGACAAACGGGTCGGTAGCAATCTTGAATGCGAGAGCTGCAAAGGGCTCTGCATCGGAAGAATGTCTCTCCTCCTCCTCATCTGTATCAGGGTTTACACCCTTGATAGCTTCGATATCTGTCGGAGCCGGCATAAAGTCAACAACAGCGTCAAGCAACGGCTGAACACCCTTGTTTCTGTATGAGGTTCCGCAGCAGATCGGAACCATCTCGTTAGCGATTGTCGACTTACGGATAATAACCTTCATCTGCTCGACGGAGGGTTCTTCACCCTCGAAGTATTTTTCCATAAGCTCCTCATCCTGCTCAACGATGTGTTCGATAAGCTGAGTGCGATACTTGTTAGCGAGCTCAAGCATATCCTCAGGGATATCCTCTTCTCTTACATCCTTACCAAGGTCATCATAATAAACGATAGCTTTCATATTAAGCAGGTCAACGATGCCCCTGAAGGTGTCTTCAGCGCCGATAGGCAACTGAATCGGAACTGCATTGCAGTTGAAACGCTCCTTGATCATATCAAGAACGCGATAGAAATCGGCGCCCATAATGTCCATCTTATTTACATAGATCATTCTGGGAACGCGATATTCGTCAGCCTGACGCCATACGGTTTCAGACTGAGGCTCAACACCGCCTTTAGCGCAGAGAACGGTTACAGAACCGTCCAACACGCGGAGAGAACGCTGAACCTCAACGGTGAAGTCAACGTGTCCGGGAGTGTCGATAATATTGATACGATGGTCTTTCCAGAAGCATGTGGTAGCAGCAGAGGTGATTGTAATACCTCTCTCCTGCTCCTGCTCCATCCAGTCCATAGTTGACGCGCCGTCATGAGTTTCACCTAATTTACGGTTGATACCGGTGTAAAAAAGGATACGCTCGGTGGTGGTAGTTTTACCGGCGTCAATATGTGCCATAATACCAATATTTCTTGTCATTTCAAGAGATACTTTTCTTGGCATATAAACCTCCAATCCGCATCAAGCGGAAAACAAAATAATTTGTTGTTTTAAACTACCATCTGTAATGAGCAAAAGCTCTGTTTGCTTCTGCCATCTTGTGGGTGTCTTCGCGCTTCTTAGCAGCGCCGCCCATGCCGTTAACAGCATCCAAAATCTCGCCTGCGAGACGCTCCTTCATAGTTCTTTCGGAACGGTTGCGGCTGTAAGCTGTTAACCAACGCAAACCTAAGGTCTGCTTTCTTTCAGGACGAACCTCAAAAGGCACCTGATAGGTTGCGCCGCCCTTGCGGACAGCCTTAACCTCCAACTGAGGCATAACATTTTCCATAGCCTGTTCAAATACCTCAATCGGGTCCTTACCTGTTTTTTCACTGATGATGTCGAATGCGCCGTACACGATCTTCTGAGCTACACCCTTCTTACCGTCAAGCATAATGTTGTTGATGAGACGGGTAACTATCTTAGAATTGTACATAGGATCCGGCAATACATCTCGTTTAGCAATAAAGCCTCTTCTTGGCACTTTGCTTCCCTCCTTCATAATGATGATATCATAGGTACTCGAGTAATTCCCCCGTGGCACCAAGCTGCGGCTTACACATAATATATAAATGCCGCTGCCGGTTTTGCAGCAGAGATTACTACTTCTTAATTACTTTGCACCTGATTTCGGACGCTTTGCACCGTACTTAGGACGGCTCTGCATCCTCTTGTCGACGCCCTGAGTATCAAGAGTTCCTCTTACGATGTGATAACGCACACCGGGAAGATCCTTAACACGGCCGCCACGAATAAGAACCACACTATGCTCCTGCAGATTGTGACCGATTCCGGGAATATAAGCCGAAACTTCGATTCCGTTGGAAAGACGCACTCTTGCAATTTTACGGAGAGCTGAGTTAGGCTTCTTAGGGGTGGAAGTCTTAACGGCTGTGCAAACACCGCGCTTCTGGGGAGAATCATTATCGGTTGTCTGACGCTTCATAGAGTTATAACCCTTAAGAAGAGCCGGAGCCTTGGCTTTTTTCTCAACAGTTTCACGGCCACTGCGAACTAACTGGTTAAACGTAGGCACTATTACACCTCCCTTAAATTTTAATGCCGACACCGAATTAAGCATAATTCGGCATGCTATAACAGTTTACCACAGCGTTTCAAATATGTCAAACATTTTTTAAGCTTTTAATACATTTTTTTGTAAAAATAAAGAGTCGCCCGAAAGGCGACTCATATTTATTCTCGAAAT
>JAZORP010000026.1:0-2920 GCA_045656665.1 Acutalibacteraceae bacterium
TTAACTTCCTCCCAAAACAAATTAAATGTTTATAGTAAGTCAAAATAGTTTGGTTCCCCACTATTCCGACACCAAATCTATGATTTTGTCACAAATTTTCTCAGAAAATTTGTCTATACCCATCGCAATGAATATAGGCAAAATTAAATTTGTAAAAATTTAATTTTGCCAAAGCCGATAAAATCGGCTTGTCGAAACGCTTAAAAGTGTTTCAATATTCTATAATCATTATTGTAAATTTTGTGATAATGTGTTAAATTATACTTAATAATACTCCTAAAAGCACCATTTTGCAAGTTTTTTAACAGGAAGTTGATTTTTTGGCAGTAACAGGAATCATAGCAGAGCTCAACCCTTTGCACAAAGGGCACGAATATCTATTTAAAGAAGCCGGCCGAAGCGGACCGGTCATTTGCGCTTTGAGCGGCAACTTTGTTCAGCGGGGCGACACAGCCATCGCAGAAAAACGCATCCGCGCCACAGCAGCTTTAAAATGCGGCGCAGATTTAGTGGTTGAGCTTCCTGTTTTATGGTCAATGTCTACCGCCCAAAACTTTGCCCTTGGAGGGGTGTCGGTCTTAAAATATGCCGGTTGTGACAAAATAATGTTCGGTAGTGAATGCGGGGATATATCTAAGCTTACCGCCGCCGCAGATATTCTCTCATCCTCCGATTTTCGCGAAAACCTCTCCCGCAGTCTTAACGGCGGTGTCACCTTTGCCAAAGCGCGGCAGTCGGCCGCAGAAAAATGCGGACTTGACGGTGAAATTTTATCCGGCGCCAACAATAATCTCGCTATTGAATATATCTCGGCCGCGAAGCTTATGGGCTTTGATATATCTTTTGAAACTATCGCCCGTCGCGGAGCGGCGCACGACTCTTTGCAAGAGGCGGAATTTGTCTCGGCCTCACTACTCAGAGAAAAGCTTCGCCGAAACAACTATGCTTTCTGCGAAAAATATATGCCATCCGCTTCCCTGGAGCTTTTAGAGCCTGATTGCATTTCGGACATTTCCCGAATTGAAGGTGCCATCCTCGGCGTATTGCGCACCAAGACCCGCGAGCAATTATCCTCCCTGCCCGATCTTAGCGAGGGCTTGGAAAACAAGCTCTATTCGGCCTTACGGCTTGCCGGCAGTTTAGAAGAGCTGTATTCCACACTTAAAACCAAGCGCTACACTTTAGCCCGCATCCGCCGCCTTGTGCTTTCGGCCTTTTTGGGTGCTGACGCCGACTTTTTTATGAAACCGGTGCCGTATCTAAGAGTGTTAGGCTTTAACAAAACCGGTGAAAGGCTTTTAAAAAGTCATTTATCAAATTCACCTGTTCCGTTTATAACAAAGGTGTCAGACTTTAGTAACTGCTCAACTGCTGTTAAAAAGGTTTTCGAGGTGGAAAACACTGCCACCGACCTTTTTGCCCTTTCCCTACCCACACCGGCAGAGTGTGGTCTTGAATACACTTCAAAGCTGATAAAATTAGCTTGATTTGAGCAAAATTTCTAACTAAAATAAAATGTCATATATCAAGGAGGAAAAAAGAATGCACGAAATCTTGAACAAATGCGGTTTTATTTGTGATATGGACGGTGTGATATATCACGGCAACAGAATTTTAGACGGGGTGTCTGATTTTATAAACTGGCTTATTAAAAATCAAAGGAAATTCGTTTTCTTGACTAACAGCTCCGAAAAAACCCCTCACGAGCTTATGATGAAGCTTGAACGAATGGGGCTTTCGGTCTCGGCAGACCATTTCTATACGAGCGCAATGGCAACTGCAGAATTTTTACACACCCAAAAGCCCGGATGCACCGCCTATGTCATAGGTGAAGCCGCGCTTACAAAAGCGCTTTACGACCAAAAGATATATATGAATGATATCAACCCCGACTATGTTGTCGTGGGCGAGACCAGAACATATAACTTTGAAAAAATCGAAAAAGCTATCGAGCTTGTAAACAAAGGCGCCAAGCTTATCGGCACCAACCCCGACATCACCGGTCCAACCGAAAAGGGAATTATGCCGGCCACCGGTGCGCTGATATCTCCCATCGAAATAGCCACCGGCAAAAAAGCCTATTTTGTAGGCAAACCCAATCCTCTTATGCTGCGCCACGGGCTCAAAAAGCTCGGCTGTCACAGCGACGAAATAGCCTTTATAGGTGACAGAATGGATACAGATATCGTCGCAGGCGTTGAATCCAATGTTGATACCGTGCTGGTGCTTTCGGGCGTGACTTCAGAAAGCGATATTGACAAATTCCCCTACCGTCCAAAATACATTCTCTCCGGTGTGGGCGATTTGGTAAAATAATTTTTAAGTAAACTTGTAAACAAAAGCTGACCTCTATGAAGTACACCCCGAGGTTTAGACAAAATAAAATATTAAGTATCGATAAAAACGCATTTATTGTATATTCCGAATCACAGCAAATAATGGGTAATGGTTTTCATATATATAGATAACAAGCTATGTTCTAATCGGTTGAATTATTACCAAATCCAATAAGTTCAAGCCTGCATTTTAGGAAAATAGAAAATACCTGAAGTCCTTATAACAAAGGATTTCAGGTATTTTTTAGATGGTGCAAGTGACGGGACGAAACCGCCTTTAGCGTTTTCCCTGCTTGACGACCCAATACAAACGCATTCGGTACCCGTCTGCGCACATGCTCATTAAAAAACAGTCCACCGGACTGTTTTTCTTAACATTCGCAGCCCTCTTAGGGTTCAAGCCCCGTCAAACATACATAAAAATATCGAGCCAAACCCATTAGGTCTGACTCGATTTTGGTGCGAGTGACGGGACTTGAACCCGTACGTCGTGGACACACGCCCCTCAAACGTGCCTGTCTGCCTATTCCAGCACACTCGCAAATTTATCGTACTCAAAGAGTTTAACACATTTGAAAGGATAT
>JAZORP010000027.1:0-8386 GCA_045656665.1 Acutalibacteraceae bacterium
CTGCTCAGAATTCTTGAAAGCCGTCTCGACAATGTAGTTTACAGAGTAGGCTTTGCTTCTTCTCGCGCAGAAGCAAGACAGCTCGTCGGTCACGGCCACTTTGAGGTTAACGGCAAGCGCGTTGATATCGCTTCCTATCTCCTTAAAGCAGGCGACGTTGTATCTATCTGTGAAAAGAGCCGCGGCAGCGAGAAGATTAAGGCTGTTGTAGAGGCTAACGGTGCAAGACCGGTTCCGCAGTGGATAGATGTTGACCGTGAGGCTCTTTCGGCTAAGGTTATCAATCTCCCCAACAGAGACCAGATTGAGGCTCCTGTTGAAGAGCAGCTTATAGTCGAGTTCTATTCTAAGTAATATTAGAATATTTGCTGTGCTCACCGTGCAGAGCCTTAAAATAAAATTTATTGCACGGAGAAACGGAGCTTTTAAATGATAGAAATTGAAAAGCCCAGAATTGACACTGTTGAAATGGCTGCTGACGGCACCTACGGTAAGTTCGTTATGGAGCCGCTTGAGCGCGGATATGCAACAACTCTTGGCAACAGCATGAGAAGGGTTCTCCTTTCCATACTCCCCGGCGTGGCTGTTACATCCGTTAAGATCGACGGTGTAGTGCATGAGTTTTCTACCATACCCGGTGTTAAAGAGGATGTCACAGAGATCATTCTCAACATCAAGGGTTTGATAGCTAAGCTCCATGCAGATACGGCAAAGAAAATTTATGTTGAAGCAGAAGGCCCTTGTGTGGTTACCGCCGCTTCAATAAAATCTGATTCAGAGGTAGAAATTCTTAATCCGGATATGTATATTGCAACTCTCGCAGAGGGCGCAACTCTTAATATGGAGATGACACTCGATCGCGGCAGAGGCTATGTTCCGGCTGATCAGAATAAGCTCTCACAGAATGTAATCGGCGTTATTCCGGTTGACTCTATTTACACGCCTGTGCTTAAAGCCAACTTCTCGGTTGACAATACCCGCGTAGGAAATGTTACCGATAAGGGCAAGCTAACCCTTGAGGTTTGGACCGACGGTTCCATCAGAGCAAATGAAGCTATTTCGATGTCTGCAAAGGTTTTGATTGAACATTTCGAGCTTTTCCTCGACCTGACCGAAGGTGTTAGCGAGGTTGAGAGCATTATGGCAGAAAAATGTGACAGCGAAAAGGAAAAGGTTCTCGATCTTACTATCGACGAACTTGATTTGTCTGTTCGTAGCTTCAACTGCTTGAAGCGCGCAGGAATTAATACGGTTGAAGATCTTATCGGCAAGACCGAAGAGGATATGATGAAGGTAAGAAACTTAGGCCGTAAATCCCTGGAAGAGGTTATTGCAAAGCTGAATTCCTTCGGCTTTACCCTCAAAAAGGAAACCGAATAAAGCAAAACCACTGTTTAAGGAGTGAATACAAATGCCAGGTACCCGTAAACTCGGAAGAACCAGCGATCACAGAACCGCTATCCTCAGAGCTATGGTAACATTTTTGCTTGAAAACCGCAAAATAGAGACCACTGTAACCCGCGCTAAAGAGGTTAGAGCAATGGCGGAGAAGTATATTACACTCGCTAAAAATAACACTCTCAGCAATAAGCGCCAGGCTTTGGCTTTCATTACTAAGGAAGATGTCGTTGCAAAGCTTTTCAATGATATCGCTCCCAAGTATATGGAAGTGAACGGCGGTTACTGTCGCATAACTAAGACAGGTCCCCGTCGCGGCGATGCTGCTGAAATGGCAATTATCGAGTTAATATAGTTCTGATTTAGTGCTCACATTGTGACAGCGCGATAAGACTTACGATTAATCAAACTATGAGTCAACTGTTTGGTTTGCGCTGATAATGTGTGCACTAAAAACCTTTTTAAAATAAAATCAAGCCCCTGCGTGATTGATTTGCGCAAGGGCTTGATTTTTTGTTTTATCAGACCTCAGAAAAACTAATTTATTAAGCTATTGATATTTTGCGAGCCTTTCAGTATAATATAATATGTATGAAGATGCCCTGTAAGGAGGCAGTAAAATTGGATTGCAAAAAATTTTTCAAACAAATTAAAGGCAAAAAAATCGCTATGTGCGGGGTTGGAATAAGCAACACGCCGCTTATTTTAGAATTTCTCAGTAAGGGTGCGCATGTTTATGCCTGCGACCGCAGAAGCCGCGAACTGATAGGAGATTTGGCAGATAAATTAGAAGCCGCCGGAGCAGAGCTGCGCCTAGGCGACGGTTATCTTGATAATTTAGAGGTAGATATTATCTTCCGTACTCCGGGGATGAATTTCAATTTGCCCGAGCTTGAAGCTGCCCGCAAGAAGGGAATAGCGGTCACTAGCGAGATGGAGGTCTTTTTTGATCTTTGCCCAGCCACAATTTTTGCTGTTACAGGATCTGACGGAAAGACAACCACTACTACCCTTATTGCTAAAATGCTTGAGGCTGAGGGAAAAAAGGTATTTGTGGGCGGAAATATAGGCAAACCTTTGCTTCCTGAAATAGAGAACATCTCTGCAGAAGATTTTGTTGTGGCTGAGTTATCGTCATTTCAGCTTATTTCAATGCGCAAGAGTCCTGATGTTGCGGTTGTGACAAACGTTGCTCCAAATCATCTTGACGTTCACAAGGACATGGATGAATATGTCGAGGCCAAGAAGAATGTCATTCTTCATCAAAACGCATTTTCGCGCACGGTTTTGAATCGTGATAACGATATCACTGAAGGCTTCCGCAAATTTGTCAGAGGGCAGTCGTTAGGCTTCAGTATGGAGCGTCAGCTAAAGAACGGCGCCTGGTTGGATGATGAGGGTTATCTTCATATGGCATACCGCGGAATTGATGTTCCGATAATGTACAAAAGTGAGATCACCATTTTAGGAGACCATAATGTGGCGAATTATTTAACTGCTATAGCTGCTGTGTGGGGATATGTAGGGGTCGATTCCATAAAAAAGGTTGCTCACGATTTCGGTGGAGTTGAACACCGCATTGAATTCGTGCGAGAGGTCGATGGAGTTAAATATTATAACGACTCTATCGCATCAAGCCCCACAAGAACTATTGCAGGGCTTAAAGCTTTTGACCGCAAGGTCCATCTCATCGCAGGGGGCTATGATAAACACATACCATTTGAACCGATGGTGCCATATATTTTAGAAAAGGTTGAAAAGCTTTATCTTTGCGGCCATACTGCTGAAAAAATAAAAGCGGTCGTGCTTGCCGACGCGAATTATAAGGGCAACCCCGAAATTGTTATGGTTGCTGATATTGCAGAAGCAGTAAAGGCGGCGAGCGAAGACGCAAAGGCAGGGGATATTGTAACCTTGAGCCCTGCTTGCGCCAGCTTTGATGCTTTTCCCAACTTCGCAGCACGCGGAAATTACTTTAAGGAATTGGTAAATAAACTGTAATGAGTATCAAAGAAACACTTTTTGCCCTTTCATCTGCCGATGCTGTGGGGCATATAAAAGATGCGGCTGATTTGGCTTTTTCAATGCTTTCAAAGTATACACAGGCCGAAAGGTCAGATTCTTTGAATGTTTTCGGGTTTTTGAAGGGCGAGTTGGACTACACCCTTATGCTTGACGCGCATATCGATCAAATTGCAATGATCGTAACTGATGTGGATGATAAGGGCTTTTTGACCGTTGCAAAATCGGGCGGAATAGATATAAGGGCTCTGCCTTCGAGACGGGTCAAGGTTTACGGAAAAGAAAAAATCACAGCTGTGTTCTGCTCTACACCACCACACCTTTCAACAGGTGAGACGGAATATACCGATATTTCAAAAATAAAGCTTGACACTTGCTTAGGCGAGAAGGCTAAAGATATAGTGTCGACAGGCGATTATGTAACATTCGACACAGAGCCATGCTCTGTAGGAGAACACCGTGCAACCGGAAAATCTTTTGATGACCGCGCGGCGGTGGCGTGTCTTATAGAGACTGCAAAAAGATTAAGCGGCAAAAGGCTTCCCTTTAATGTTGCCTTTGTTTTGAGTGACGGCGAAGAACTCGGAATGCGCGGCTCCACCACCGCAACCTTTAAGGTTGCGCCCGATGAGGCTATTGCCATAGATGTCAGCTTTGGTGACGGTATCGGTATTTCGCCTTATGAGTGCGGCAAATTGGGCGAAGGCGGAATGATAGGAATTTCCCCTGCGCTTGACCGCAAAATCTCAAACCGCCTTATAAGGCTTGCTAAAGAAAAAGGCATCCCGTATCAGATAGAAGCTATGGGTGCGAGCAGTGGCACTAATGCTGATAAGATCGCCATAAGTCGGGAGGGTGTCCGCACGGGCACACTTTCCATTCCTCTGCGCAATATGCATACCGATGTTGAGTTGCTCGATTTGAGAGATCTGGAAAGGGTCTGCGAGTTGCTTTGTGAGTATATCCTTTCAGGGGGTGTTATGAATGACTGAACTGCTCAAAGCTTTATGCAGTATTGACGGCACTTCGGGTGACGAAACAGCGGTCAGGGATTTTATAATATCTCAAATAGACGGTTTTTGCGAGTGGAGAATCGATAATTTAGGAAATATAATCGTTTTCAAAAAAGGACAGAAGCGACCTTTTAGAAAGGTTATGCTTGACGCCCATATGGACGAGGTAGGTCTTATAATAACCGATATCACCTCAGATGGGTTTTTAAAGTTTAAAACGGTGGGCGGTATTGATACTGCGGCGCTTATGTTCCGCAGGGTGATGATAAACGGCGACATTGCGGGAGTCATAAGCGGAAAGCCCATCCATCTTATAGGAGATAGCGACCGAAAAAAGCTGCCTAAATGCGACACATTGTATATAGACATCGGCGCCGAGTCTATGGAAGATGCCGAAAATAAAGTCTTGATTGGAGATAGAGCTGTCATCTGCGGAGAGTTCGCTTTGCAGGGCGAGAATATAATTTCCAAAGCTATTGACGACCGCGCAGGCTGTGCGATTCTTATAGAACTAATACGAAAAGAGAGCGAGTATGATTTCTACGCGTCCTTCTCGGTTCAAGAGGAGATAGGACTAAGGGGAGCTAAGACTGCCGCATTCGGCATAGACCCTGAATGCGCTATAGTGCTGGAAGCCACCACCGCTGCAGACATTGCTGATGTGGCAAGCGACAATGAGGTTTGTGTTTTAGGAGACGGTCCGGCCGTTTCATTTATGGATAAAGCTACTGTTTATGACAGAAAATTTTACACAGCGGCGCTTAGAAGTGACATACCCTGTCAGCCTAAAAGAGCGGTAGCGGGAGGAAACAACTCAGGTGCTGTTCATTTGTCCCGCGAAGGGGTTAGAACTATTGCGATTTCTGTTCCTTGCAGATATATTCACACAGCCTCCTGTGTGGCAAATAAAACTGATTTCCAAAACGCGTTGCACCTTGCAGAATTTATGCTCTGCGGCATCTGCTCGGGAGACATCGAATGATATCACTTGTGAGCAGTCTGCCGAGAATGGATTCCGACAGCGCCGAAATGATTAAAATCAACTGCCTTTATGATTGCTATAAGGGAGATGACAAGGTCTTGTTCTGGTGTCAGGACGGGGAAAGGGCCGTCATTTCTATGACCGACGGCAATATGATAATATTTAATAACGGCGCCGATACCGATGAGCTGTGTGGCTTTGTAAATATGATGTCACCGGCGTGTGTATATAGCGATTACGAAACTCTTTGCCGTATAGGCAAAAAGCCGCAAGAGCGCATCAATGTGATGAGCTGTGACGCGGAGATTGATGGGGAAACCAGATCAGACAGCCTTTCAAGCAAAGAGATTTACGATCTGCTTGATGTGGAGGGGCTTTCTTTGCCGGAGTATCCCTATTTTGCAGTTGACTACTGTCGGCGGTTAAATCACGGCGGCGCAGATTATTTTGGCTTAAAGGGAAAATGTGCCGTTATAACCTTTCATTCGCAGAGCAAAGCAATAATCAACGGGATCGCAAGTAAGGAAAAGGGCTACGGCGGCAGGGCCTTGACAGCCGCATTGCAAATAAATAAAGGACGACGGCTGTTTGTCTGCTGCAGGGACAAGGTGAAAGGCTTTTACCAAAAGCACGGTTTCAAACAGCTTTATTATGCAGGATATTGGGTGAGGGAAAATTGAACATAACAAATTTTTTTGATATAGATCAGAGGTTGCTTGGGCTTGACAGCAAAGCTTTAGCAAAGGTGAGCCGCCAGTTCGCTTCTATAGATGGTATTACCGAATATAATCAGTTAAAGGTGCTTTCCGCTTTTATCAAAAACGGTGTTAGCGAGGCTTCTTTTTCAGGTTCCACCGGGTACGGTTATGATGACCGCGGCAGAGAGGTTTTGGAAAAGGTTATGGCCGACTGTATGGGAGCAGAGGATGCGCTGATGCGGCACAACTTCGTTTCCGGCACGCACACTTTGACGGTTGCTCTTTTTGGCATACTTCGCCCTGGGGATACCGTCATCTGCCTGACCGGCAGACCGTATGATACCATTACCGGTGTTTTTGGCATCGACTCAGTGGCCGATGGTTCTTTGGCGGATTTTGGCGTTAAGTACAGTCAGGTAGAACTTCTGCCTGACGGCATTCCCGACATTGAAGAAATAAAGCGCCGCCTTAAGATTGAAAAGCCGAAAATGGCTTATATTCAGCGTTCGCGCGGCTATAGCACAAGACCCAGCCTTCGCATTTGCGATATCGAGAAGCTGGTTTCGGCTGTGAGAGAAGTTTCTCCCGACAGCATTATTATGGTTGATAATTGTTACGGTGAGTTTGTCGAAAAGCAGGAGCCGTGCGATGTGGGCGCAGATATAATTGCAGGCTCGCTCATTAAAAATCCGGGCGGTGGCATTGCTCCCACCGGCGGTTATATAGCGGGCAGGCGCGATTTGATAGAAAAATGCGCTATGAGGCTCACCTGCCCAGGTGTGGGCAAAGAGGTCGGCGCCACTTTAGGGCACAGTCGCGAGCTTTATTTGGGGTTGTTTTCGGCTCCGCATGTTGTTGGAGAGGCCCTCAAAACCGCTATTTACACAGCAACTTTATTTGAGCTTTTAGGATTTGAGGTCACCCCGTCAAGTGACGAAAAACGCGGCGATATAATCCAATGTGTGACCCTTGGCACAGCCGAAGGTTTGATAGCCTTTTGTCAGGGTATGCAAAGCGGCGCACCGGTCGATTCATTTGTGGTGCCCGAACCGTGGGATATGCCGGGGTATAGCGACCCTGTGATAATGGCGGCAGGTGCCTTCACGCTAGGCGCTTCGATCGAGCTTTCTGCCGATGGCCCTTTACGCGAGCCCTATGCTGCCTGGATGCAGGGTGGTCTTAATTTTCACAGCGCAAAAGCGGGAGTGCTGCTTGCTGCGCAAAAAATGCTTAGCTGCGGAGCAATTAAAATATAGGAGTTTAAAAATGCAACAGATTTTTTCAGGCGAGATATATGAGCTTTTGCCGCTTTCTAACGGAATAATATTTTCGTACCGTAAAGATATTGTCGATGATAATGTTGTTGTGGCATATAAAATGCTTTCGTTTGATAACAGCAGATTTACAGATGTGGCCAAAAATATTTATCTTTTGTCCAAGTTTGGCAACAACTATAAAGCAGTTTCTGCACTTTGCGATAACTACATTACCGTCAAATCAATAGTTTTGCCTAACGGGAAGGTCTTTTTGCTGTCTCGTGACGGCACTGCAAAGCTACTCGATAATGACGCGTCGGTTATCTGGTCTGGCGACCTGACCTACCGTGGATGCGTACCGTCTGATATAACGCTTTACAATCATGGGCTTTGGGTAGCTTATTCCGATTGCAACGCTTTGCTTAAATATAATCTTGCCACTATGCGGGAGGAATTGCGCATCGGTGGAAAAAAGTCTCCTTTTGATAAACCGAGGGATATATTTATTGAGGGCGATACGGCTATGATATGCAATCAGGGCTCAAAAAAACTGTTGCAGTTCAATTTTGATTCCTACAGCGTCTTTGAATATGAAAGTTTTGAAGAACCGATTTACCAGTATGCCAAGGTCGGGAAAAATAGATTTGCGGTGCTTGTGTCGGGGTTATACATTATATAATATGCAAATGTATGTTAAAAACTGTCCGAATTTGGGCCCAGGCGCGTTTTCGGGCAGTTCTTTTAAATCAAAAATATGTTTTCAGCAGGCTTTAGAACTCAATATATTGTGTTAAAAATCAACTTTAAAAAAACTTCTAAAAAAACACAAAAAAAGTGTTGACAAAGGAGGATTGATGTGGTAATATAATCAGGCGCCTTGAAAAAGGGGCGCGAAAAACGGACCTTGAAAATTAAACAACGAAGAAATAAGGACCCGACGATTCTTAAGAGAAATCTTATAAATCAAGGACAAAGAAAATGCGTCAGCATTAAGTAAGAAGAGCTAAAGAGCTTATC
>JAZORP010000028.1:0-4356 GCA_045656665.1 Acutalibacteraceae bacterium
GGTGTCGGCGGCGGCGGCGGAAATGCTATCAACCGCATGGTGGACGCCGGCGTAAAGGGTGTTGAATTTATCGCAGTTAATACCGATAAAGCTGCCCTTATAAAGTCTAAAGCAAGTCAGAAAATTCAGATAGGTGATAAAACCACCTCCGGTATGGGCGCAGGCGGAAATCCCGATAACGGCCGTGCTGCTGCTGAGGAGTCCAGAGATGAGATTGCTGCCGCAATTCGCGACGCTGATATGATCTTCATCACCGCAGGTATGGGCGGCGGAACCGGCACAGGCGCTGCTCCGATCGTTGCCGCCATTGCTCGTGAGCTTGGCGTTCTCACTGTTGGTATCGTTACAAAGCCTTTCGCTTTTGAAGGCAAAAAGCGTATGACTCAGGCTGAGGCCGGCATTGCCGCTCTTCGTGAGCAGGTTGACAGCCTTGTTGTAATCCCCAATGAGAGGCTTAAGTTCGTTTCTGAGCAGAAAATCACATTTAAAAATGCATTTGATATTGCCGATGATGTTCTTCGTCAGGGCGTTCAGAGCATTTCTGAGCTTATCAATGTTACAGCTCTTGTTAACCTTGACTTTGCAGATGTTAAGTCTATTATGGCTAATGCGGGCTACGCTCATATGGGTGTTGGCGTTGCTACCGGCCGCGACAAGGCAGAAATGGCTGCCAGAGCCGCTATCAACAGCCCCCTCATCGAAACCTCTATGGATAATGCGCGCGGCGTGATCATCAGCATCACCGGTTCTGCAGATATCGGCCTCGAGGAAGTAGAGCTTGCATCTTCTATCATCTCGGATATGGCTCATCCGGATGCAACCATCATTTGGGGCGCTCAGCTTGATGACACTATTGAGGATACCATCCGTGTTACAGTTGTTGCTACAGGCCTTGGTGATGATAAGAAGGACACCGCGGGTGATCTCGCATCCTTCCTTAACAGCTCTTCTGATGACGATGAGACCTACGGCGATGTTATGAGCTTCTTCAAGAAGGACTAATCGCGGATAATAACTAAATAATATGCAAGCGGTGTTTTCTGCACCGCTTGTTTTTTATTTTGTGCTGTTCAAGACGGTATTTGTATCAGTTTTTTCACAGTGTTGCTTTTTTAGCATAGAATAAAATTGATTGAAGCGTGTGAGATAACTAAAAAGGGCTTGACAAATTTATAAAATGGTGCTAATATACCTACATAGAAGTTAAACCTATGATTAAGAGTAGTAGCTTTATTGAGAGGTCTTAAGAGAGCAGTTGCCGGTGAGAATACTGTGGCGGACGATAGAGTGAATGGACTTATGAGGGCGGCCGAAAGCATTTTGTGAGTAGCAGCCGACGGGATCCGCGTCCGTTATCAAAGCGGCTTACATATCAGTGTGAGAATTGAGCGGCTGAATTTTCGGCAACTTGGGTGGTACCGCAGGATTATCGTCTTGTCCCAATTTGGGGCAAGGCGTTTTTTTTATTTCAAATTTCGGGGGAAATTAAGATGTTTTTAATGGTCAAACGATGGCGCTCTTTCAAATAGATTTAAAAATATTTAGAGCTTTAATTCTTAATTTTGAAAGAGGTAATAAAAATGAAAAAAGTAATTAAATTTTTAGCAGTTATTATGGCGGTTTCAATTGTGGCTTTGTGCTTTGCGGGTTGCGGCGAAAGCAAGCCCACTATCGGTATTATCCAGTTCGGCTCGCACGAGTCCTTGAACAATTGTTATGACGGTATTGTTGCAGGTCTTGAAGAAGCAGGGATAGCTCTTGAAAAATATAATGTTGAATATCTCAACAGCAATTTTGATGCCAGTGTTTCTCAAACTCAGGCAAACAACCTTGTAAACAAGGGCGCTAAGGTGATTATCGCTATAGCAACACCCTCTGCAGTGGCTGCGGCAAATGCCGTGTCGGATACGGAAATTCCGGTTGTTTACTGCGCAGTAACCGACGCGACTGTAATGGAAAACTACAAAAACATCACCGGCTCCTCCGATATTCCAAACTTTGAAAAGCAGCTTGAGCTTGTTACTGCTGTGATGGGTAAAAAAGACCTTAAAATAGGCGTTCTCTATTCAACTGAGGAGTCGAGTTCTCCCGTTCAGGTGAGCGACCTTAAAAAGGCGGCTGAAAAGTATGAGGGTATGCAGATTTTTGACAGCGCCGTGGCTGATATCACCACTATTGACACTAAAACTAACGAGCTTATCGACCGCGGGGTTGATTGCTTTGTGAACCTGCTTGATAACACAGTCGTAGGCAAGCTCGAAAGCAACATTCTCCCCATAACCAACGAGAAGAAGATACCGATTTTCGGCTCTGAAATCGAGCAGGTAAAGGTTGGCTGTGTTGCAAGTTCATCGATTGACTATGTTGATGTCGGTAAATCTGCAGGCAAGTCTGCTGCAGAAATTTTGGGCGGCAAATCTGCCGATTCTATCAATGTTGCATACATCACAGACCCCACGATGTACTACAACTCATCGGTTTGCGAGCTACTTGGTATCGAAGTTCCGACCGAAATTGCCGCAACTGATGTTGCAAAATAAATTTTAAAGGAAAAAGAGTTTATGCTGTTTTTTGCTACTACTATAGACGGCCTGCAGATGGGACTTTGCTTTGCTGTGTTGGCTTTGGGCGTTTATATTTCCTATTCGATTTTGGATTTTGCCGACCTCTCGGTGGACGGCACATTCCCCTTAGGCGGAGTTTGCTGCACGATATTTATGCTTAAATTAGGCCTTAATCCGCTTTTAGCTCTGATGCTCACATTTATTGTTGGGATGGCGGCCGGAGCCTGTACCAGCCTTTTACATGTGAAATTCAATATTTCTAAGCTGCTTTCGGGTATCATTGTGATGACGGGTCTGTTATCTGTAACCCTTGCTCTTACAAAGTTGCTCACAAAAACCGGCCAGACCACGACCATCTTTTCTTACAGAAGCGAAAATCTCGAAGGGATCTTTGGCGGAGATCTGGTTGCTAAATTAAGCGCTCAGGCAAAGGACTATATTATTCTTGCAATTTTGCTGGCCTTTGTAGTTGCCGTTAAGCTTATTATCGATATTTTCCTTAAA
The DNA here is from genome assembly GCA_045656665.1 of Acutalibacteraceae bacterium. Taxonomy (GTDB): domain Bacteria; phylum Bacillota; class Clostridia; order Oscillospirales; family Acutalibacteraceae; genus UBA737. The sequence goes on from JAZORP010000028.1 coordinate 3,069, forward strand.
ACTAAAATGGGATATATGCTTAAGGCTACCGGCAGTAATGAAAAGCTGGTTGTATCTCTCGGCAAGGATGTCGGGTTTTACAAGGTTTTGGGTCTTGCTCTTGCAAACGGCTTTGTTGCCGTTTCGGGAGGGCTTTATTCAAACCTTTATATGCAGTATGATAACACCTCCGGCAGCGGTAAGGTCGTTTTGGCCTTGGCATCGGTCATAATAGGCACGGCGGTTTTCTCCCGTATCCGTTTTATCAAGGATACAACTGCCGTTATCTTCGGGGCTATTATTTATTCGCTTTGCTTAAACTATCTCGTTCTCATAGACACAAACGGTATTTATCTTAAGCTTCTTAACGCGGTGATGTTTGCGCTTATACTCATCCTTAACGAAAAAACATCATTCCTCTTCAGAGGGAAATTAAAGAAAGGGGCTGTGAAGAATGATTAAACTTGCAGGTATTGATAAAATATTCAACCGTGGCACGGTCAATGAATCACAGCTTTTTTCTTCCTTTGATTTTGAGGTCAAAAAGGGCGAGTTTGTCTCGGTCGTGGGTTCAAACGGATCAGGTAAGACGACTATGCTTAATATCATCGGCGGCAGCTTAGCCGTCGAATCTGGCAGGGTTTTGCTCGAAGAAAAGGATATCACCGGTCTGCCTGAATATAAGCGTTCCCGAAGGATAGGCCGAGTATTTCAGGACCCTGCGGTAGGCACAGTGCCGAATATGACCATTTTAGAGAATCTCTGCCTTGCGCAGAATAAGGGAAAGCCATATCATTTAAACTTTCTTATCAAGGGTAAAAAACGCGAGGAATTCAGAGAGCTTGTAAAGAGCTTAGGTCTTGGTCTTGAAGACAAAATGGATATTCCCGTAGGGCTTTTATCAGGTGGCCAGCGGCAAGCAATCTCACTTTTGATGGCTACTATGACACCTATTGATTTTCTTATTCTTGATGAGCATACCGCCGCTCTCGATCCTAAAACGGCAGAAGTAATTATGGAACTTACTGATAAGATAGTTAAAGATAAAAATATTACAACTATAATGGTCACTCATAATCTTCGCTATGCTGTTGAGTACGGCACACGCCTTGTTATGATGGATAAAGGGCAGATAATTCTCGATAGAGCAGGGCAGGAAAAGCAAAACACAACCGTTGATGATATACTTGAGTTATTTAATGAAATAAGCATTGAATGCGGAAACTAAAATTATTGTAAATTTTCCTTGACATTATTTGCGGCTTTAGGTATAATAACTAAGTCGCAAATATTTGCTGCTATGGCTCAG
>JAZORP010000029.1:0-49271 GCA_045656665.1 Acutalibacteraceae bacterium
TGTATTTCTTGATAATCCAAATCTATATTTGAGTGTTCGTATGGGATTCTTTTATATTTTAACTTTATTTACCGCCACTTGTCAAGAAAATTTAATGAGATTTTGAATATATTATGCACTGCGTTTTTATTTATTAATCAAACGCAAAGCAAAGCCTGTAAAATTTGAAAAAGAAATTTGCGGCTTTTAAAATTTCTTGACAGTTTCTTAACAAGAGCTTATACTGTTCACAGATAAAATTTTTGGAGAAGATTTATGAAACTCAAAATTGCTCTTATTGAGCCTGATCGCCGTTCTTATCGGCTTATCGCTTCCCTGCTTCATGATAATTATGAGCTTATTTATGCAAAAAAAATCAGCGCTGGCTATCCTCTTATAACCACCTGCAATCCTGATATTATCATAATTGACCCTCAATACCCCGAAAAGGATGGTATAGACTTAATAAAAGCTATCCGCAAATGGAGCGATTGCCCAATAATAGCCCTCTCATCCAACGGCAGTGGGCATGCGGCCGTAAACATTCTATCGGCGGGCGCGGATGATTTCTTGAGAAAGCCCTTTTTCTCGGAAGAATTTTTAGCCCGCATAGCTACCTGTGCGCGGCATATTTCATTAATAGAATCCGCAAAGGGAATGAGCAAAACTCCCTGCTATTTAAGCGGTGATATGCGGCTGGAGTTCGATTCCCGTTCCTTGTTTATCAAGGGTAACCGCATCCATCTTACCAAAAATGAATTCCGTATACTTGAACTTCTCTGCAAGTATTCCGGAAAAGTTCTGACCTACGACTTTATCCTCAAATCTATTTGGGGACCAAAAAGCGGCAGCAACACCGGAATTTTGCGGGTGAATATCACAAATCTTCGCAAAAAAATAGAGACCGACCCTTTAAAACCCAAATACATATTTACCGAAAACGGCGTTGGATACAGGGTTAATGAAAACACAGCAGATTAGAGTGAAAATATGAAAGAATTTACCGTTACAAAAAATGATGCATCACTGAGGCTTGATAAATTCATAACAAAAAAGTGCCCGTCTCTCCCCTCCTCGCTTATGTTTAAATACATACGCACCAAGCGAATAAAGGTCAACGGCAAAAGGGCCGAAATAAGCACAAGGCTTAACGAGGGTGATATTGTTTCGGCATACATAAATGATGAATTTTTAGTGCCCGCAAAGCCTAATTATGACTTTTTATCCGCGCCGGCTGTTTTTGATATTGTGTATGAAGACAAAAATATACTTCTTGCAGATAAAAAGCAAGGGCTTCTTGTACACCCCGATAAAAATGAGTACACAAATACTCTTATTGCCCGAATACAGCATTATCTTTACAAAAAAGGTGAATTTAACCCCGATGATAAAAACAGCTTCACCCCTGCCCTTGCCAACCGCATAGACCGCAACACCGGCGGTATTGTTATAGCCGCCAAAAATGCTGAGGCTCTAAGAATCCTTTGTAATAAAATCAAAAGCCGAGAGCTTGATAAACGCTATCTGGCGGTGGTACACGGAGTGCCCAAACAAAAAAGCGCCCTGCTTGAGGGGTATTTGGAGAAAAACGAATTGGAGAACCGAGTTTATATGTGCAAAACCCATAAAGAAGGTGCAAAATCGGTGAAAACAAAATACCGCGTTTTAGGCTCAAAAAATGGGCTTTCTCTCCTTGAAATAGAACTGCTGACCGGCCGAACTCATCAAATCAGAGCCCACATGTCTGCCATCGGCCACCCGCTTTTGGGCGAGGGCAAATACAGCAAATCAAACGACAAAAAAGCCGGCTTTGACAAGCAGGCTCTTTACTCATACAGTCTTAAATTTGATTTTAAATCAGATGCCGGCATACTAAACTATCTCTCTGGCAAAAAATTCACGGTCGACAATGTCTGGTTTGCCGAGCAGCTTTTTGGAGAAGGCTATAAGAATCTTATTTAATCGTCCGACCAGTTAAAAATGCTTTTGAAAGCTGCAGTTTGGCGCATTGAGACACAATCATCACTTGAAACGATGATGTGATCGCTTAGTCTGACATTTATGTTAAACAGCGCGTCCCGAAGCTTCTTTGTGGTTTCAATATCCTCCGGACTTGGAACAGCGCTTCCGTCAGGGTGGTTGTGGGAAATTATTACCGAGGTTGCATTTCTGTTAAGCACAGTTTCAAACAATTTTCTGATAGAAATGGCCACCGCTGCAATATCACCCTTGCCTATTATATCAAAACCGACGATGGTTCCGCTGCTGTTGAAGCTGGTCACAGCCACAATTTCCTCGGTATAGCCGCAGTATTTATCTATTATATACTTGCAAACCTCCTCATAATTATAGAACTTTGGCGGTTTAAGCTTCTTTTCATTAATATAAAGCCTCGCAATCGGCATTATCAATTTTATGAGGGCGGCCGTCTTTTCCCCCACGCCCTTTATCTTCATAAGCTCTTTAGGCGAAGCGTCCAAAACTGCAGAAAAGCTTCCGAAATGATTGATAAGCCTATGCGCAAGCTCATTAGTATCGCATCTTGGAATGCTGTAAAATAACAGCATTTCTAAAATTTTGTGCGGCGGAGTGTTTTCGGTAAAACCGTTGCTTATAAACTCTTTGCGAACTCTTTGCCTATGACCATCGTGAATATTTTTCTGCATTTTTTCACTTCCTTTGCCGCTAACTCTTATGATTATATTGCATAATCTATGATTTTTCAAGTATTATGACAATTCTCCCTTAAATCAAAATTAAGGGAGAATTTTATTTTTCTTCTCTTTGTAAAGCGACAAGCTGTTATTTCATATAATTTTTTTAAAGTCACCAAAACGGGAGATGAAAGAATTGTTTAAGCTTTTATTGGACCTTATTTCCTCAATTTATTATTTTGCTCTGCATGTAACAGGCGCAGGAGCGTTTCCGCCGCCTCTTTCTGCCTCAAAGGAAAGTGAGCTTTTGGAAAAAAGCCAAAACGGCGATATTGACGCGCGCAATCTTCTCATTGAACACAATCTACGGCTTGTGGCCCATATTGTAAAGAAATATTACACCGTCGGCGTTGACCAAGATGACCTGATATCTATAGGCACTATTGGGCTTATAAAAGCGGTCTCCACCTTTAAGGCAGATAAAGGTATCCGCCTTGCAACCTATGCTGCAAGATGCATAGAAAATGAGATACTAATGTTTTTCCGAAACCAGAAAAAGGTTGAAAGAGATGTTTTCATAAGCGACCCTATAGATACCGACAAGGACGGAAATGCCTTGACTCTTATTGAAATAATCGCAGATGACAAAGACATTGTTGAAGAAATAGATACAAAGCTCAAGCTTGAAAAACTTAAGGTTATCCTTCCTGGTGTCCTCGATGAAAGAGAGAAAAAAATTATAGAAATGCGGTACGGTCTTTCAGGTTTTGATGAGCTCACTCAAAGAGATATAGCAAAACGCCTCGGTATCTCGCGTAGCTATGTTTCCCGAATAGAAAAATCCGCCCTGGAAAAGCTCCGCCGCCAATTTTAAAGGTTAACAATTAAAAGTAAGCCGCCAAAGCTAGTATGTTAAGCTTCGGCGGTTAATAATTCTCATTTATTTTTTGCATTTTTATATTCGAGCTCAATGGCAGTATCAATCCTTGCAAGAGCTTCTTTAGAGAGATTGCGCAATATTTTAACCCGATTTGTCTCTCTCATAGACAGCACCATCCCATTAGACACCGGCTCCGGCTCTGCAACAAAATGTTCAATAACATGGGACTTTTTAAGTGGCCTTGAAAAAAGCATATCTTCACGGTAAAAAACCTCTACCTCAACACCGAAAATCTTTGCTATCCTGCTAAGCCGTTCTGCGCTGATGTTGCCGATACGCTCCATTTGAGAATATGTACTACACTTCATTCCCAGCAACTCAGCCATCTGAGCCTGACTTAATCCGGCCAATTTGCGGTAACTTGCTACATTTTTGTTGATTAGTTTACTCATCCTGTGTAAACCCCTTTCCGAGAGTGGATTTTAAACGAAAATAAGCTATTTTTTGCTTGACTTAAAAGCTGCTTGTTGATATAATCAAAAACAAGCTCGCTGGAGTGGCTCAGTTGGTAGAGCAGCTGATTCGTAATCAGCAGGTCGTGGGTTCGAGTCCCATCTTCAGCTCCATAAAACCCTTTGGTAAGCTAAAACTTATCAAAGGGTTTTTATTTGTCGATTTAAGCCCTTTTATGTCATAAAGACATTTTAAATAACTTCTCAAAAAATGTCAAGCAAAAACTTCTTATATACTATTTTGCCATTATATATATTATTTTTAATTTCATAATTATGTGGATTTTATGCTTGCAATTAGTGAGTAATTGTGCTAAAATGTAATAAGTAATTTTGCAATTTTTGTGGATTGTGCCTTTTAATAATCCGCATAAACCATATTTATAAAAATAAAACGGAGACGATGGTAATGGATAACACAAAGGAAAAAACATCGATTGATCATCAAAATGATCTAATTGATACCAGGCGTATATTTAAAATGCTGTGGAGCAGACTCTGGCTGATTATACTCGCCGGAATTGTGTCGGCAGCCATAGCTATGACATATACCGTCTTTATGATTACCCCAAAATATTCGGCCTCTATTATGCTTTATGTTAACAACAAATCAGTTTCTGTTGGTGGAACAAGTATTAAGCTTGAGTCTTCCGACCTTGTTGTTGCGCGAAATCTTATTCAAACATATATCACCATCCTCAAAAACCGAACCACCCTCACACAGCTCATAGAGGAAACCGGTATAGATTATACATATTACGAGCTTATGGGTATGATCTCAGCTTACGCTATTGATGAAACTGAGGTCTTCCGAATAACGGTAACCGCCACAGACCCTTACGATGCTGCCGAAATTGCTAACGGCATTGGCGATGTGTTGCCCCTCAGGGTTTCCGAAATTGTTGACGGAAGCTCGGTTCGAATAGTTGATAAAGCTGTTGTTTCACACAATAAAATTTCCCCCAATGTAACCAAAAACACCACATTCGGATTTGTTTTCGGCGCCTTTGCGGTTGCGGCTATTTTGATAGTTGTTTCTATAATCGACGATACTATCCACGACGAGGATGATATAATCCTGTTATATGACATCCCGATTCTCTCAAAGATTCCCGAACTTCTCAATGACAGCTCGGCAAAGAGCAGCTATTATAAGAACAGTTACTACAAGATATAAAATGCATATATACAAGGAGAATTATTAAAAATGAACAACAGTCAAAAAACTCCTGAAACAATTAAGCTTCGCAAGACGCTTCATAAAAATCTTAATTTTACAGCGTCTGAAGCATATAAGCTCCTTAGAACAAACCTGATTTTCTCCCTTCCGGATGAAAAGAAATGCCGAACTGTAGGAATCACCAGCGCAGTAAGAGGCGAAGGCAAAAGTACCACAGCGATAAATTTAGCCTACTCTTTGGCAGAAACGGGTAAAAAAGTTCTGCTTATTGACGGGGATATGCGCTTGCCCTCAATTGCAAAAAAGCTTGAAATGAAAGAGACCCCCGGCCTTAGCAACATTCTTGTAGGTTTAAGTGAATTCCAAATCACTCTTTACCAAGCCAAAGTACTTGACAATTGGTATATCCTCCCCGCAGGCGATATACCCCCCAACCCGTCAGAGCTTTTGGGCTCGAGCCAAATGGAAAACCTGCTGGGTACCCTTTCAAACAATTTCGATTTTATAGTAATAGACCTTCCCCCTGTGAATATAGTCACCGATGCCTTGGCAGTTTCTCACCTGCTTGACGGCGTTATAGTTGTTGTGCGTCAAAACTATACTGACAGAAAGTCGATGAGCTCCTGCTTAAAGCAATTAAAGCTTTCCAACTCAAAGATTTTAGGGATTACACTCACCTTCTCCGAGTCGGGCAGAAAGTTCTATTCAAAATATCGCCGCTACGGAAAATACAGTAAATACAGTAAATACAGTAAGTACGGAAAATACTACTATCGTTCAGGAAATAAAGATACTCAGCCTGAACAATCCGAACAGAAATAAACCTTCTTAAAATTATTTCTAAATATCGCGTCTCGTTTTGGAATATTTGGAGGAAAAAGTGAACAAAAAATCTTTAGCCCTTGGAATTATTTCTGCTGTTCTGTGCATTATTTGTGTCCTTCTCTTATTTATTCATATCCGCCCTTTCGGTAACACCTCTGATGATATTACCGAAAGCCAGATTCAATCTTCGGGCACGCAACTGCCCTATACAAGCCCGATAAACTTTGAAAAACTAAAAAAAGAGAATACAGACATTTACGCTTGGCTTGATATTCCAGGGACTGAAATAAGCTATCCTCTGCTTCAAAGTCCTACCGACGATACCTTTTATCTTAACCACTCGAAGGACGGTAAATATTCATCTGCAGGCTCCCTCTTCACAGAGCACAGATACAACACAACCGATTTCACCGACCCTGTCACAGCAATATACGGGCACGATATGCGCTCGGGTAAAATGTTCGGTAAACTTCAGGAGCTTTATTCCGACACAACCACCTTCGAAGAGTTAAAGTCTATAATCATTTATTGTCCCGACAAAGAGCTGCGCTACGAGGTTTTCGCAGCAGTACCTTACAACCAAAACCATATTCTTTATTACTATGACCGTTTCAGAACCGAATCTGCTTTTTCTGAGTTTATAGATGAAATCTACTCCACAAAAGCTTTCGGAACAAATTTTAATGAAGATATTAAGCTCGCTGTAGGCGACCGCGTGATATTCTTATCCACATGTTATAAGGGTAACGATTCAAAGCGCTTTCTTGTGCTAGCAAAGCTGGTTAACGAGATAAACTGAAAAAACTATGATTTTAGTCATTTTTGGAAAGGAAGAAATATTATGAAAAAATTATTTTCTCTTATCCTTGCTATTGTTATTCTTTGCACCGCATCTGTAACCGCATTTGCGGCATCCACCAACTTTATAGGCAGCCCATCAGCCAACACTGCGCCCACCATTTCCGATTTTAATAATTCAGATCACGATTGTGAAGCGCAATTAGTTGTTACTGCCTATAAGGACCGCAAAACCTTGCCGGAAGCTGTAGCTAAGAATATGGACGCGGCATACAATTCAATTATAAACTCTGTTCTTTTAACAGACCTAAGCGCCGACCTCAAAGCTATTGTTGCAGAGAAAAAGGTTCCTGCCGCTAATCTTGCAGTCAAGGATCTGTTTGATATCAGTTATTATTCCTGCGACACTCACAATGAGCACGGTGAATTTACTATCACTTTAAGCACTGACAGCCTAAAAAACTTTGTTGCATTAATGAGCTATCGTGATGGCAAATGGTTCGTAATTAAAAACGCTACCGTAGGAGCTGACGGCAAAAGCCTTACATTTACAACCGATGTAATGGCCCCCTTTGCTATAGTTATAAATGATACTGATGCCCAGGTGCCCTCTTCTCCTCAAACAGGCGATGCTCTTGCTTGGGCCCTTTTGGCAGGTATATTTGTCTTCGGATCTTCGGCAACTTATTTCTTTATAAAATCTAAAAAGAGATCACACTAAAATTATGAACAAGAATAGGATTTTTAAGGATAAAATTACTCCTCGTTCTATAATCGCTATTTTGCTTCTGCTTGTTAGCGCGATGGCTATTTTTGCGCTATATATGTGGGAAAAACATCAAAAATCAATTAAAGAAGATAATGTCGAAGAAATCACCATCCGTTATGACGGTAATTGGTATGTTGAAAAAAAACATATTGAAACCGTCCTTATATTAGGTCTGGATAAATATGACGTTCCGATTGATGAAACATCATATAACAATGATAAGCAGGCCGACTTTATCATGCTTTTGGTAATGGATAATAAAGCTAAAACCTGCACTCCTATTCATATCAACCGCGACACAATGGCTAAGATGGATATTCTCGGGGTCACGGGGCAATCTGTAGGTTCTACCACAGCCCAGCTTGCCTTATCCCACACATACGGCAGCGGTGGCGACGATAGCTGTAGAAATTCCGCAAAAGCCGTTTCCTCGGTTTTATATGATATAAGGATAGACCATTATGTCTCACTCACGATGGACAGTATGGTAACAATCAATGATTTAGTAGGAGGCGTCACACTCACAGTTCTCGACGACCTCACCCCTGCTGACAGCACTTTGGTGAAGGATTCCGAAGTGACCCTCAAGGGCGATCATGCGCTGAACTATATCCGTTCAAGATATGGGCTTGAAGATAGTTCCAACATCCGCCGTATGGCACGGCAACGCCAATATATGAACGCTTTATACAAAAAGATAATGCAGCGCATAGATGAGGATGAGAATTTCTTTTCAGATACCGCAAGCACATTTGTTGATAGTATATACACCGATTATTCTGCGGCCAAGATAAGTGATATACTTGACTCCCTACCCTCTTATAAATTAGAGGATATCAGAACAATAGAAGGTGACTCTGTTTTAGGAGAAGCGCATATGGAATTTTATCCGGATGAAGAAGCCCTCCAAAAAATGATTATAGAGTTATTTTACGATCTTAAATCTTAAAAAACAAACAAGTCCCAACAGAACAAAGGAACTGTTGGGGCTTGTTTTAATTAAATACATTAAAAACATAGAGTTGAATTACTTTGCAAATTCGAATATAATATATTTATAAAATTTTCCGTGTTCTACCATACGGCCTTAAATCATATTCTAAAACAGAATGTTTTAGGGTGATTTTATGCTTTTAAAAAGAAAACCGATTGTTATAAGTTTGGCTTTGATTTTTATTTGTGTTATTGCTACTATAAGCTTTCAACTACCTCTTTCAAAAGCCACTTCGGCAAATATTGATTCGAGACCACAAATAATCCTTGACGCCGGCCACGGCGGGTTTGACGGCGGTGCAGTTGCTCAGGACGGCACGGTTGAAAAGGACATAAACTTAAATATTTGTATAACTCTGTGCCAAATGCTGAGGCAAAGCGGGTATGATGTAATTATGACGAGGGAAGCTGATGTTTCGACCGATAATGTCGAGACAGATAAAATAGCCACCCGCAAAAAAAGTGATTTAAAAACCCGCCTTGAATTAATGGACGACTACCCCGATGCGGTTTTTGTGAGTGTTCATCTTAATAAATTTACCACCGCCGCAGCCCGCGGCTCTCAGGTTTTTTACAGCAGCAAAACTAAGGAATCAAAAATCCTCGGGGATAAAATTCAAGCATCCATCATAGGCCGCTTGCAACCCGAAAACACAAGGGTTAACAAGCAGGCCACCAGCAGCACCTATCTGCTTTATAATGCGACATTGCCCGCCGTTCTTGTGGAATGCGGATTTTTGAGCAACACGGCAGAACTAAAAATGCTTAAAGACACGGATTATCAAAACAAAATGGCCTTTTCAATTTACTGCGGTATAAATGAATATTTTTCGGCCAAAAAGGAGATTTAAAATATGCCCGCCAAAACCAAATCAATTTATATTTGCAATCAGTGTGGCTATGAATCAGCAAAATGGATAGGTAAATGCGCAGGATGCGGCGCTTGGAACTCTATGGAGGAAACCGTAATATCTGCAGCAAAATCCGCTCCTGTCTATTCCGGCGGTGTGATATCTGCCGCAATCGCAAAACCCCTTTCCCAAATCTCTTTTTCAGACGAGCCTCGCTTTGTTACAAAAATTTCCGAGCTGGACCGAGTTCTCGGAGGCGGAATTGTCAAAGGCTCTGTGGTTTTGCTCAGCGGCGACCCCGGTATCGGCAAATCCACCATATTACTGCAGATTTGCAATTCGCTTCAAAGCAAGCTTAAAATTCTGTATGTTTCAGGTGAGGAATCGGCTATGCAGATAAAGATGCGCTCTGCAAGGCTAGGCGTTGAAAGCGACAATGTTTCTATAATGACAGAAACCGATGTGCGATCAATTTGTGAATATATCTCTTTAGAAAAACCCGACCTTGTAATGATAGATTCTATCCAAACAATGCAGCTTGGTGAGCTCTCTTCCTCTCCCGGCAGTATTGTTCAGGTAAGGGAATGCACAAATATGCTTCTGCGGGCAGGCAAAAGTCTTTCTATACCCATATTTATCGTTGGCCATGTTAATAAGGGCGGCGATATTGCAGGCCCTAAGGTTATGGAGCATATTGTTGATACAGTGCTATACTTTGAGGGCGAGAGAAATCAGTCCTACAGAATTTTAAGAGCAATCAAAAACCGTTTTGGCTCAACCAACGAGATTGGTGTTTTTGAAATGACCGACGCAGGCCTTGCAGAGGTCGAAAACCCATCTGCTATGCTACTCTCAGGCAGAATGAGTGATGTTTCGGGAGGATGTATAACCTGTGTCATAGAAGGCACCCGCCCCATTCTTGCCGAGGTTCAGGGGCTTGTGACCGCAACAGGCTTCGGCAATCCCAGAAGAACTGCAAACGGTTTTGATTATAATCGCCTTAATCTGCTGCTAGCGGTTTTGGAAAAAAGGCTGGGCTTGTATTTCGGCAATTTAGACACTTATGTAAATATCATAGGCGGTATGAGGCTGGACGAGCCGGCCGCCGATTTAGCGGTGGCAATGGCGCTTGTTTCAGGCCTTAGAGATATCCCCTTAGACGAAAACATCATCGCTTTTGGCGAGATCGGGCTTTCGGGAGAACTGAGATCTGTTCCAAGAGCGCAGGCAAGAATTAACGAGGCTGCGCGGCTCGGGTTCACAAAATGTATTATGCCCAAGTCCTGCCTTAAGAATATTTCCTCCTGCCCCGATTCTTTAGAGATTATCGGTGTTAAAAGTCTCGGGCAGGCCATCTCGCTTATCAAGTAAAGCAGGCAGATAATAAGGGCAGCAGTTTTTAGTTGAATTGACCGCGCTTAAAGAATCCAGCACGCAATATCCGTCCACCTGAAATTTGCAGCTTTCGGCGCATTGTATTATACCCATAAAATCCCCTTTAAAGAATTCTAACCATTTTTATTATATATTTTAATGATAAAATTATACAGTCAGGCCTTGTGAAAGGCCTGACTTTCTTTTTTCTTTACCGCAAAAATTGTGAGCTTACATAGCCCACTATTCCGTTATACCCTACAAGCGACCAATCCGGTATCTGAGCGTAAACCGTAACCTCAGAACCGTTGGGTATTCTCCCGATGATGCTGCTGCTCGTTGACGGCCCGTAACGCACATTAAGATTAGAGCCCCTTGTTGCAACATTTGTTGTGAAAATTTGTTGCGGAGTATTAAACGGAATACCGAAAAATTCGGTCAAAGAATATACGATATTTGCTGCTATCGCGTCAATATTATCTCTTATCCACTGCGCATCCTCGGCATTATCGTGGTAGGCCACCTCAATAAGCACTCCGGGCGCTCTCACCCGCGCCACCTCCCCAAGCGAGGTTGTGGGCACAGTTTTAACCCTGTCAGGCAAAGGATATATAAGCTGCAAATTTCTTGCCGCAATATCTGCAAATCTCTTTCCCTGCTCACTTGTGGGATAATAATAAACTTCTGCTCCTCTCACCGAGCCTGCCGTGCCGCCTGAAGCATTTGAATGGAGGGCTAAATGCAAATCATAGTTTCCGCTGTTTGAAGCCGCGATAGAGCTCGCAGCGGTCATTTCGGGAGTGTTGCGCGTGAACTGAATTCCGCTTGCTGTAAGATACGGCTCCATTGCATCGGCCAACAGATTCATATAGTATTCCTCATTTCCTCCCCCGACATAAGGGTTAAACTCCTGAGTAGATGGGCTTAAATAGATAATAGGCATAAAAAAACATCCTTTCGGTCAAGTTAGAGGCTAACTCTATAACATTATACGAAACCGAAAGGATATCTTATGTTAAATATTTTATGAAATCACTCCGCACTCCTCAGCTGCCTTTTTAACCACTGATGAGAACCAGCAATAAAGCGCCTCACCCAGCTCCTGATAAATAGGGTCGCCATCGTGAGAGCAGAGCATCGCGAATGTTTGGCCTATACGGCGGTCTATCTCACTGCCCCGCCTGAAAGCCAGATAATAAAAAGAGAATGCGCCCGTGTCCGACGAGGTTTTATAAAGCTCGTCAGAGGCGGCTTTGAGAGTATCAATAAAGCTCTTTTGAGCCACACCGCTTAAGGTATCATCCGAGCTTAGATTTTCGAAAGCTACCGTCGCCGTAAAAGAGAGCAGCAGCCTTCGCTGAATGAGCATCTCATAATATTCCACCTCACCGCCTGAGGCCGAATCGTTGGCATCCTCAATGAACCTCTCGGCAACCATTTTGCCCCAATTTCGGGCTTTTTTAAGAGCTTTTTTATCGTAAACAGAATTGTCTTTTAAATCAAACTCAGCTCTTTTTTTAATATCCTTAGAGGGCTTGTCACTCGCGATTTTAATATCGTTGTCAGAATACAAATCAATCACCCTTTGTAGCTTTATACTCCTTTAAAGCTTGTGCTAATTGTGCAGGGCAAGAGGTGTTTTTAAACCCGCATTTAATGTTCTCAAGCTTGCGGATAACTTCATCTACAGCCATGCCTTGGGCCAAAATCGAAACACCCTGTGTATTGCCGCCGCAGCCGCCTTCAAAATAGACATTTTTTACAATGTCATCCTCAACATCAATAAGTATGTTTCTTGCGCATACTCCCTTAGTTTTATATGATATTTGCATAATAAATATACCTACCTGTCCTTAAATCTGTTGCTGCGCACAGGATGGCGAAGCTTTCTCAAAGCCTTTGCCTCTATCTGCCTGATGCGCTCACGCGTTACATTAAATTCACTGCCAACCTCTTCAAGTGTGTGGCATCTGCCGTCTTTAAGCCCGAAACGAAGCCTTATTACAGCTTCTTCTCTAGGGGTGAGAGTCTTTAAAACACCGTCGATATCTTCGTTGGTTATGGTCTTTAAGGCGGCCTCATCCGGAGCCAAAGCATCCTCGTCACGGATGAAATCCATCAAGCGGGAATCCTCCTCCGGACCGATGGGAGTTTCCATCGAAACCGGCTCCTGAGCCACCCGCATAATTTCTCTTACGCGCTCTACCGGCATATCCATCTTTTCCGCGATGGATTCTTCCCCCGGTTCAAATCCGTTTTCGTGGAAAAGCTGGCTTTGAACCTTTTTAAGGCGGTTTATGGTCTCAACCATATGAACGGGGATGCGGATAGTTCTGGCCTGATCGGCAATAGCTCTGGTTATAGCCTGTCTTATCCACCAAGTAGCATAGGTAGAAAACTTAAATCCCTTTGTGTGGTCAAACTTGTCAACCGCTTTAATAAGGCCGACATTGCCCTCTTGAATGAGGTCGAGGAAGTACATCCCTCTGCCGACATATTTTTTAGCAATGCTGACAACCAATCTCAAGTTAGCTTCTGTAAGGCGTTGCTTTGCAATCTGGTCGCCCTCTGCGATCTTTACAGCAAGCTCTATTTCCTCTTCTGAAGAAAGCAGCGGCACACGGCCTATTTCTCTGAGATAGACCTTAACCGGGTCATCAAGGGAAATATTATCAAAGGCCATCTCCTCTGTGCTTAACAGTTCGACATCCATTTCTTCAAGCTTTAATTCGTCGTCTGTGGGGCCGTCCTCATAATCGAAATCAAGCGCCTCAGGCTCGGATGCAAGCTCCTTAGGATCATCGGGAGCATTTTCTATATCATCAATAGACATGCTTCTATCTTCCTCACGGTCGTACATATCGTTAACCGAAGATTCCTTTGTCCTAATCTTTTTATTAATATCCTTTACATTGTTTTCCATAGCTATTTAATTCCCCTTTGACTTTTTATCAATCATGTTTTTAAGATTGGATGCCCAATCATCCACCGAGGCATCTTTATTTTCGGTCATATTAAGAATCATTCCTTCTTCTAATATTACCTCAATACAATCTTTTAATACGGTTTTGGCGTTTTTATCAGCCTTATCGCTGTTTTGCAAAGCCACTAAATAGCCCAATTCTCCTGGCAGCAGCTTTTCTGCAAAAGCCGAAATGTCGAGCGCTTTTCCGCTTTGAGCTAATGAAATCAGGGTCTCATAAATCCTGCGGTTGAGGGAGGTGACCACCTTTTCGCCGGGTAAAAGCTCGGCTGCTGTAGAGCAAAAATCAGGATGCTGCAAAAGCACCGCTATCAAGGTTTCCTCCGCAGCGGCAGCTTTGGGAGAACGCCGCTTGTCAGGATTAATGTCATTTCTTGAAAACCTTGGCTGAACTATCTCGGATATTTCCTTTTTTTGCTTAAAACGGCTGTTTTTGCTCCTTAATTGGTCGATCTTTGTGGTCAGCGCCGTTCTTGAAACACCGTACTTCTCGCAAAGCTTGCCAATGTAAATATCCCTTGTGATAACATCGTCCTCAGAAGCTATTATCTCTGCGGCGGTCGCCAGATATTTGAGCCTGCCGTCATCACTGTGAATATCTATACCCTCTGCCGCCATAAGCAATTTGTACTCTATATCGCTTATTGCGCC
This sequence comes from Acutalibacteraceae bacterium, assembly GCA_045656665.1. Lineage (GTDB taxonomy): Bacteria > Bacillota > Clostridia > Oscillospirales > Acutalibacteraceae > UBA737. The sequence continues at coordinate 14,450 of JAZORP010000029.1, forward strand.
CTCCAGCAAAGCTTTAAAGCGCTCGGGGCCGTTTTTCTTTATATATTCGTCCGGATCCTTGCCGTCAGGGATAACCACCACTCTGACAGCAAGCCCTGTGTTTTCAAGCATTTGTGAGGCTCGCATCAAGGCCTTTTGGCCGGCGGCATCAGCATCAAGCATAAGGACTATCTCTTTAGTGTATCTAGCGAGCAAATTAACCTGCTCGCTTGTAAAAGAGGTGCCAAGCGGGGCTACAACATTATTAAATCCCGCTTGATGCAGGGAGATAACATCCATATTCCCCTCGACTAAGATTACCCTTTCGGAACAATGATTTTTTGCGAAATTGATGCCGAAAAGGCTCAAGCTCTTTTTAAAAACGGGTGTGTCGGAGGTGTTTATATACTTGCCGCCGATCTTTTCGTCCCCCTGAACGGCGCGGCCGCTGAAAGCAATGATATTTCCTCTTATATTAATTATTGGGAACATATACCGTTTTCTGAAGCGGTCAAAATATGTTCCTCTTTGGCTTTTAGAAATGACATTGGCTGCAAGCATATCTTCGATAGAAAAGCCCTTGGTTTTTAGGTGCTTTATCAAAGCATCCCACGAGTCGGGCGCGGCGCCTAAGCCGAAATGCCTGATTGTGGAGAGTGACAGCCCTCTGCCCAAAAAGTAGTCAAGCGCCCATTTGCCATCAGCCGACATAAGGTAATTATGGTAAAACCTTGCCGTTTCACGGTTAATATCATAAATCGTGTTTTTGAGACGGGTCATCGAATCGTCATACCCATCCTGCGGGAGAGTGACCCCCGAGCGCTCGGCTAAAAGCTTTACCGATTCGATATAATCGAGATTTTCAATAAGCCCCGTAAAGGTGAATACATCTCCCCCAACTCCGCAGCCGAAGCAGTAGAATGAGGATGACTCTGGGTAAACTGTAAAGGAGGGGGTTTTTTCACTGTGGAAAGGGCAAAGTCCGACAAGATTCTTGCCGCGGCGCTTTAGGTTGACATACTTCGAGATTGTGGCTTCAATATCATTGCGATATTTTATCTCGCTTATAACATCCTCAGGTATTGCCATAAACCCATCCCCCTTATCTTTAGTGTTTTATATTGACCAAGCTTTCGGAATGAAAATATCTGAATAAACCGTTGTGGCATAATGGTCGGTCATGCCGGAAATATAATCTGCAACCGCCCTTTCGGTACCTTCCTTTTCACAGATGGTTATATACTCGGGCGGCATCTTTGAAATATTCTTTAAATAATAGTCAAACAGGCCCTCAACCAGCCCTAAAACCTTTGCTTCCTCTGACTTGGCGATGGGGTTTCTGTAAACCGCGTCGAACAAGAATTCGTGAAGCATATTGTAGTATTTTTCGGTCAGCGGTTCCATAAGGATATCGTCACCACTCGCCGAAACCACCGAGTTTACAAGGGTCGTTATACGGGCGCTTTTGGTCGAGCCTAAATGCTCTGTGATATCTTTTGGGATATCTTGCGACGAAATCACGCCAGCTCTTATGGCATCATCAATATCGTGGTTTATATAAGCTATCCTATCAGCTAAGCGAACAAGCCTGCCCTCAAGTGTGACAGCCTGCTCGCCGCAGGTGTGCCGGTCAATACCGTCAAGCACTTCATAGGTCAGGTTAAGACCTTTGCCGCCCTTTTCAAGCCTTTCGCAGACCCTAACGCTCTGCTCATAATGCACAAACTCGAAAGAGACCAAATCATTAATTGCCCTCTCCCCTGCATGGCCAAAGGGGGTGTGCCCCAAATCGTGACCTAAAGCGATGGCCTCGGTTAAATCTTCGTTAAGGCGCAGTGCTCTGGCAAGGGTTCGCGCTATTTGGGAGACCTCCAATGTATGGGTCAGTCGGGTGCGGTAGTGATCAAGCTCGGGCGAGAGAAATACCTGCGTTTTATGCTTGAGTCGGCGAAATGCCTTGCAGTGAATTATGCGGTCACGGTCTCGCTGAAAATCAGTTCTTAAATTGCAGGCCTGCTCTGACTCTCTGCGCCCCGCGCTGTTTGCAGATAAAAAGGCCTTGCCGGACAACACAAGCCGCTCATTTTGCTCTGTTTGTTCCCTAACATTCAAGCTCTTCGCCCCCTTTAATAATTATATTAGACAAAAAATGCCCAATCCCTTTATTTTTTGCAATTTTTTTTTAAATTTTAAAGGCATAAAGCTTTTTTTCGACCAAAAATGCCTCTATTCTCGCCGAAAAAATTTCCGACAGCTTTTGCAAATAATCTAAAACCGCCTCATCCTTAAAGCAATAAATCAGCTTTATCTTATCGGTAAATTCGGTTGACTCTACCCTTCCCCCGCTCGATTCTATTAAGCTCACGAGTCTTGTGTGGTCGGTGTATTCACACTCGGTTTCAAAAACAGAACAGGGCTCCACACAGGCAATTTCAGCATTGCCTACCGCATCCTTGGCCGATTTCGAATAGGCCCTGACAAGGCCTCCCGTTCCAAGCAAAACCCCTCCAAAATATCGTGTCACAACAATAACTACATTCGTAAGTGAGCTTCCGAGTATAACATCAAGTATCGGCTTTCCTGCAGTGCCGTGTGGCTCACCGTCATCCGAAAAGCGGCAAAGAGAGCCTCCACAGACAGAATAGGCAAAGCAGTTGTGCCTTGCATCCCAAAATTTCGAACGCATTTCCTCTATAAATTGCAAAGCCTCTTCCTCTGTCTCACAATGCTTTAATGTAGCAATGAACTTTGAACGCTTTTCGGTGTATTCGGCAACGCTGCCGTCAAGCACAGTCAAATGCTTTTCCATCAAATTTCACCTCAAAAAAATCGCAGCCACCCATAAATGGCAGCTGCGGATAAAGGTTATTCGTCGATATTAAAACGCTTCTTAAATCTGTCAACACGGCCACCGGTGTCAACCAACTTTTGTTTGCCGGTAAAGAACGGATGACATTTAGAGCATATATCCAAACGGATATCCTTTTTAGTAGAGCGTGTCTCGAATTCAGCACCGCAAGCGCATTTAACGGTCACCTTTTCATATTGCGGATGAATACCTTCTTTCATCATTGTCACCCCTTTCTAAATCTATAACAAATAGATGATATCACAACCTGACGAAAATTGCAAGCATTTTTTATCATCTAAACATTTTTTTAATATCCTCGTAGATTTCGACCACCTTGAACTTCATTATATAACGCTTAGAATCCTCTGCAATTTGGGCACTTTCTTTACAAACCGTGTCGGAAAGAGAGGCGCTCTCGGCAGCGGCCGGCAAGCAAACCTCCGGAAAAATAACACACCACCAATTTCTGCCCTCACCCTTGCCCAGAGTAATTATAACCGAGTTGTATTCTCCTGCAGGCAGGGTGAAATCCTCGTATTCACGGGTTTCAAAATAGCTTTCTCCGATTTTGGCTTTGGCCGAATAAGAAAATCCGTTTTCAGCTATGACTCGCTCGGCAATTTCCTCAAACCTGTCGAGTGAGCCCTCCGCCACCGAAACAGCCTCACCAATACCCTCGGCATTGCAGAACAAATCTGCGCTGTTTTCTAAGATAGCGTCCCTTATCTTAAGCTTCAATTCCTGATCAGCGACTGAATCAGAGTTAGCGATAATATGTAATCGCAACACATTTGTCCGCAGATCGTCACACGCGGCATTAAAATGAGACACCGACATAAAAATTGAGCAGATAAGTCCTGAAAGCAGAGCCATCCTTGCGGCTTTTTTAGAAATTTTAAATTTAAGTTTCATAGATATTCCCTTTTCTTTAATTTGATAAAAGGAATATTGACTGGAAACTTAAAATTTATTCAAAACGCAGCGCAAAATCGCAAGGGAGAGCAAAATAAGCCTCAATATTCTCATTCTTTAGCTGTTTTTTGGCAGCTATCGCCTTCCTTTTATTCGAAAAGAGACCGCACCAGGTCGGACCGCTGCCCGAAAGGAATACTCCGTCGGCTCCAAGTTCATAAAGTCTTTTTTGAAGCAGAGAGTTCTGCCAAACGGCAGTGAAAGAATTGCCGAAAGCGTTGCAAATCGAATTTATATCGCCGGCATCTATTGCCGCTATAGCTGCTTCGGTATCAACTGCGGGCAAAGGCTTACTGTCAAGCTCTTTATACATTTGCGCCGTAGAGGGCTTTTTATCAACACTTGCAAGCACAAAACACCCCGTTCTAAGAGGAGTCAGCGGCGTCAGCTTCTCTCCGATGCCCTCAGCTCTAACCGTACCACCCTCAATAAAAAACGGCACATCGGCGCCAAGGCGCAGAGCTAATTCGCAAAGCCTTTCTTTAGTTAAATTTGTTTTATAAAGCTTGTCAAGAGCCACTAAAACAGCCGCCGCATCGGCGCTTCCGCCGCCGAGACCCGCGGCTTTAGGAATGCGTTTTTTAATATATATCCTGCATCCGCCCGCACAGCCCGTTTCTGAGAAGAAAATTTCGGCCGCTTTATAGGCGAGGTTCTCTTGCTCGTTTATAGATTTATCATTGCAAACAACTGTCAGTTTTTTCGAACTCGCAACCTTTATAGTGTCACAAAGAGAAACCGACTGCATAACGGTGTCGATAAGATGATAGCCGTCTTCCCTTTTGCCTGTTATATCAAGTGTGAGGTTAATTTTTGCGTTTGCTGTCACAGTAATGGGCCGCAGATTAAGTATAACCACCGAAGCTAAAACAAGAACAATTCCCGCCGCCGAGCCTATTGTCACGATTTCCCCGAAAACCGCCGCGCCTATCACGGTTGCAACCACCGGCTCAATAGTTGCAATAATAGGTGCCACCGAAGCCTCCACGCCTGTAAGCCCCAAGGTGTAAAAAATATAGGGTAACACCGTATTTAAAACCGCCATTAAAAGTATGGTAACAACCGCTTTCGGTGAGGCTATTACATTAGAAACGGTTTTTGCCACATTAACAAGCGGCAAGCAGCATACAGCTGCCGTCAAAAATACATAAAAGGTTATTGTCAGCGTTTTATACCCCCGTTTGATAAGCAACTCGCCGAAAACGGTGTACAACGCATAGCCAAAGCCCGTAAGCAGACCAAAGAAAATTGCCTTTCCGCCGATTCTGTGGGCAGAATCAAACAAACCCGAAACAAGGCAACATCCTACGAATGCCGTGATGCAGGCAATGCATTTATTTGCCGTTAATCTCTCACCGAAAAGGAATACCGAAATAATAACAACAAAAAAAGGTGCGGTGTAAAGCAGGACTGCCGCCGCCGATAAAGAAGCTAGCGACATTGTAGTATAGTAGGAATAGTTAAATAGAACTATACTGAAAATACCGGCCGCCACAAAAAGCCAAATATCACCAAGATTTACTTTGAAAAGCCTTTTGTCTTTAAACAGAATAATCAAACCGAAAACCAAAGCAGATACCGAAGCGCGCCAAAAAACAAGCTCGGTTTGAGAAATATACATTTTCTCGGTTGCCCTGACGAATAGCCCCGCTGTTCCCCAAAGGGCAGCAGCCAACAAAACAAAGATAAAATGAACATTAACTTTTCTTTTCAACGCCATCCCACACCCCAAAGGTTAATTTTGAAATTCCTCTAAACACAGGCCCTGTTCTACTGACAAAATAAAACAGCATCGCGCCGCTTGTATTTAAAATAACGTCATCAATGTCGGAAGCTCCTGTCAGAAATATAAACTGCAAAAGCTCGACCGCCAAAACCGCCGCCAAAACCGAAACTAGAACATTTAAAAAGGTATATTCCCTGCGGCTTAAAATTTTGATAAAAAACGGCAGCGGCATAAAGGCTATAAAATTTCCCAAAAGATTAACAACTGTAGCATAAAGGGTTAAATCATCGTTTAAATACCCTTTTATAAAAAGCCTTATCGTGGCAAATGGTATTATATTGGTGCTATTAGAAATATATTGCTTAAAGGCGGCCTTGTTCCAAGATAAAATATTAAAAATATCCCGCCCGAAATTATCGTCTATTAGCGTAAAATCCAGAAGCACCGCACAGTAAAAAACAGATAAAACGGTCAAAAATATCCGCATCTGTTTTTTTGCCCTTTCTTTTCCAAGACCCAAGCAACAAAAGCAAGTTGCGGCATATCCGCTCAAAACTAAAATATTACCCGAAACAATATCGGCGGTATTTGTTGAATTTATCAATTCGGCAGCATCGGCCAAAACTGCGATAGCGCATAGAAAGCAAATAAAATATAGCACCGACGCTATCCCAAAACAATATCGCCGATTCAAAGAATTCACCTCAGATAAATATTTATAAATGATTTTACAATTATATTTATATTATGTCAAGAAAATAAAGATATTTAAAATTCAAACTCATAATATTTTTATTGATATTAAGAACTTTTAATGATATAATAACCTCATAAAATGTAATGTTTTTGTACTTTTTAGGAGGTATCATTTATGGGATACAACATAGCTATAACAAGCGACAGCACCACCGATTTAAGCCCTGAGCTTCGCGAGCGGTATAATGTCACTATTCTCCCCTTGGGCGTAACACTTGGCGATAAGGCTTATCAGGACGGTGTGGATATAGCTCCTGACGATATATACGAGCACCACGCCAAAACCGGTGAACTTCCGAAGACAACTGCGGCGAATTTGAGCGACTGTATCGACTTTTTTAAGCAGTTTACTGATAATGGCAAGACTGTAATTCATTTTACAATCAGCTCGGAAATGTCCTCCACATACAACAACTCCCGTATGGCGGCAGAAGAATTCGAAAATGTGTATGTTATAGACACTAAAAACCTTTCCACCGGTGGCGGCTTGTTGGTTATAGCTGCTGCAGAAATGGCCGCTAAGGGTATGGAACCTGCAAAAATCGCAGAAGAGGTAAAAAAACTCGTTCCTTGTGTTGACGCTTCTTTTGTTATCGACAATCTCGAATATCTCCACAAAGGCGGCCGTTGCTCAGCTTTAGCGGTTTTGGGAGCAAATCTCCTTAAACTAAAGCCCTGCATCGAGGTTAAAAACGGAACTATGGGTGTTGGCAAAAAATATCGCGGCAAATTCTCGGATGTACTTATGACCTATACAGAAGAGCGCATCGGCGACGGTAGCGATATCGACCTTGACCGCGTGTTTGTAACCCACGCCGGCTGTGATATGAAGATAGTCGAAAGTGTTGTGGAAAAGGTAAAAGCCCTCGCTCCCTTTAAAGAGGTATTCCTCACACGGGCCGGCTGCACCATCTCTTCCCACTGCGGTGCAGACACATTAGGTGTTATCTTTATCCGCAAAAACCCAATAGAATAATAAAGTAACAAAAGCGGCCCCCGGTGCATAGTATGCATCAGGGGTCGATTCGGGATATCCCATATATCGGCGGTAGACATTTGCCTATCTTCAAAGTACCGATAAATACCCCTTTATATAAAGGAGCTGTCGCGTTTAGCGGCAGCTCCCGGTTTTTTAGGATTTAATTTTATCAAGAGCGCCTTTTTCAAGGCGAGAGACCTGTGCCTGAGAAATTCCTATTTCTTTTGAGACCTCCATTTGAGTTTTACCCTGCATAAACCGCAAGGATAAAATATGCTTTTCTCTCTCGCTCAAATTTTTAATGGCTTCCTTTAAAGAAATTTCATCCAACCAATTATTGTCATCATTCTTGTCGCCTATTTGGTCAAGCACATATATCGTATCGCCGCCATCGGAATAAACAGGGTCATAAAGCGACATTGGGTTGACAATGCTCTCAAGCGCTATCACAACATCGCAGGCCTCCATTTCAAGTTCCTTGGCAATTTCCTCAATCGTGGGCTCCGACTGCCTCTCGCGCATCAATCTTTCCTTGACCTGCATTGCTTTATAAGCGGTATCCTTTATTGAACGGCTTATCCTTATAGAATTATTATCCCTGAGATAGCGGCGGATCTCACCGATTATCATTGGCACCGCATAGGTAGAAAAGCGCACATTTTGCCCAATATCAAAATTATCTATAGCCTTTATAAGCCCTATGCATCCCACCTGAAAGAGGTCGTCGGGATTCTCCCCTCTGCCTGAAAAACGCTGAATAACGCTTAAAACAAGCCTTAAATTGCCGTTGATCAGCTCTTCCCTTGCGGCGGTATTCCCTTCCTTAACCCGCTTTAAAAGCTCTTCCTTCTCGCTTTCTTTCAAAAGCGGAAGCTTTGAGGTATCCACCCCGCAAATAATAACCTTGTTATTATACATACCGACACCTCCGTAAATACTATTAGCATTATTACCGAGTGCCGCTACTAATAAACTTGAAAAATATTTTTTGTTTCGACAGTATTTACTTGTATTTTCAAAAACGGCAATATTTAGCATAGTTTATAAATTTAAGAAGGGTCATCCCCAAAAGGAGATGACCCTTCTTATCATTTAAACGGAAGACCGAAGCTTACCGAAAGCGCTTTATCGACCATACCCATAGATGTAATATCAAGGCTGCCCATTTTTTCTTTAAGGCGCTGCTTGTCAATAGTTCTTATCTGTTCGAGCAAAACTATGGAATCCTTTGCAAGGCCGCAGTCGTTAGCTTCAACCGAAATGTGCGTGGGTAATTTGTTTTTGTCACGCTGGCTTGTAATTGCCGCAGCTATCACGGTGGGGCTGTAACGGTTGCCGATATCATTTTGTATTATAAGCACCGGCCTTACTCCGCCTTGTTCAGAGCCCACAACAGGGCTTAGGTCTGCATAATATATTTCGCCTCGTTTTATATTCATTGCTGTTTCACACTCTCGTCTTACGATATTCTGATTATATTCTTGCCTGACTTGTTTCAAAATAATCAGAAAGCTTTTTATTTCCTTACATAATATGTGAAATAAGACAAGGTGTGAAACCCTATGCCGGCAAAATTAACTATATTTCTTTAAACACCCTCAAAATCAAATTGCGGGGTGAACTTTTCATCAGCACTTTTAAGATTTTGGATAAAAACATTTTGAAAGTCGCTCTCGCAAATATAATCTACAACCTTTTCATACTCGCGCTGGGTGACCTTGCGATTAATAATCGGAAAATCCATAGCCCTCCCTAATGGAACATATTGACTCATAATGCTGAATGTGGCTTTTGGGGCATTTATCCTCACCCAATCGAAAACTGAAATTGCCTCAAAAGTACCCTGAGGTAAAAGAAGATGCCTTATTATGACCCCCTTTTTCATAATCCCGTTCTCCAAAACACATTCGGGCTGCTGACGGTAGGCTTCAAGAATAGCTTTTTGTGCAAAGATGGGATAATCCTCGGCATTGGAATAAAGCTTTGCTCGTTGGGATGAGAGGTATTTTAAGTCCATCAAATATATATCTATATACCCCTCTAACGATTTTAATGTCTCTGTGCGATCATAAGAGGAAGAATTATAAACTATTGGTATATTTGGCTTATAAATATCGAGTGCTTTTTTTATCGCCTCTGTATAATGCGAGGGTGAAACAAGGTTAATATTATGAGCGCCCTTGCTTTCAAGCTCGCGGAAAATTTCAGCCAGCCTTTGGTAGGTCACAGGTTTGCCGTGCCCCTCGTGAGACAGCGAATAATTCTGGCAGTAGACACATTTAAGCGCACAGCCGCTGAAAAAAACCGTGCCCGAGCCGTTTTTGCCGCTGATGGGCGGTTCTTCCCAAAAATGCAAAGCAGCCCTTGCTACTTTCGGTAACAAAGGCATTTTGCATATTCCTGTTAAATTTTCGGTTTCAGTTCGCTCTGCTTTGCACTGCCTCGGACACAGACTGCATATCATCGTTTTTCCTCTTTTTCGGTTTAAACTCACAAACCTTATGCTTCACCTGAAGGTCATCATAGGTCTTTTTGAAAGCTACTCTGCCGTTGAATTTAAAGCCGCATTCCCTGCATTTGAAATCGGCAGTAAACCAGCGGTTGCGATATTTCCAAGGAGAAATCCTGCGCGCCTTTTTGCCGCATTCGGGACAGGCAAATTCAAGCTCTGAGCGCTTGATATTGCTGTCATTAATATCAGATATCGGGTAGGGCCTAAAACGCAGCCTCGCGTAAAAATCGGGGGCGGCGGTATCCTTGAGTAAGGCAGCAAATTTATCCCTGTTATAACACTCTTTAAGCATAAGCGCACAAACGCGGCAATCATCCAAAGCTGTATGCAAAGAATAGGCCTCGGTCTCGATACCCAAAAGCTCTGCCGCGCCCTCAAGAGATATCTGATTTTTACTTTCATACCCTCGCAAATATAAATCGGACTGCACAAGCTTCTGCAAATCAAGATAAAACTTCATCCCGAATTTAAGACCGCCTGAGAGCAGATGCTCCTCATTTTCAATTATTGTGTAAAGGTCGGAGGTGCTCCAGGTCATTGTGACATCAGCGTCTTTTGCAAATCGGTTGTAGGCTTCTACCGCCTCACAGAAAGGCACCCCTGCGCGCATTTTCTCGGTAGTGATTCCTGTAAGCCTTGCAAAACGGCCCGAAACCCTGTTTGAAACGACCGAGCGTATAGTTGCGCTGAAGGTGTCTACCGTGTTAAAATTTTTGTCAAGCTTTACAGCCCCTATTTGCAATATCTGATTAATAAAGCGCTTCTCAGGGGGGAAATACACACTGTCCCACTCAAGATCAAGAATTATATACTCCATCACTTTTTCCTTGACTCTGCCTTCATTCGTTCTTCCTTGTTGAGAATTCGTTTGCGAAGTCTTATATTCTCAGGGGTTATTTCAACCAGCTCATCATTTCTGATAAACTCAAGCGACTGCTCAAGGCTAAGCTTTGAATGCGGCACCAGTCGCAAGGCATCGTCCGAGCCGGAGGCTCTGGTGTTTGTCAACTGCTTTTTCTTGCAAACATTGCAAACGATATCCTCGCTCTTAGGATTTTCTCCCACTATCATCCCCTCATAAACGGGGGTCGATGGGCCTATAAAGAGCCTGCCTCTGCTTTGGGTATTAAAGAGGCCGTAGCCCGTGGCCTCACCCGTTTCGTGAGCTATGATAGAGCCGGTAGAACGCTGCTCGATATCCCCTTTATAGGGCTGATAGCTGTCAAAAACATGGTTCATAATGCCGTTGCCGTTGGTATCGGTCATAAACTGCGAGCGGTAGCCCAAAAGCCCGCGGGCGGGAATCGTGAATTCGAGATGTGAGGTTCCGCCGTCACGCGTGCCCATATTTTTAATTTCGGCCTTTCTTGTGCCGAGCCTCTCCATAACCGAGCCGACATATTCCTCCGGCACCTCTATCATCAAAAGCTCAATTGGCTCTAAAAGATTGCCGTTCTCATCCCGTTTGTATATCACCTCAGGGGGAGACACCTGAAATTCATAACCCTGGCGGCGCATTGTTTCTATAAGGATGGAAAGATGAAGCTCTCCCCTGCCCGAAACCTTAAATGTATCGGCAGAATCGGTCTCCTCCACCTTTAAGCTGACATTGGTCATAACCTCTTTATAAAGCCTGTCCCTAAGATTTCTGGAGGTGACAAACTTGCCGTCGCGCCCTGCAAAGGGAGAATTATTGACCATAAAGTTCATTGCGAGGGTGGGCTCGTCTATCTTTACAAAGGGCAGCGGGTCTATATTGTCGGGCGAGCAGGCAGTTTCCCCAATCTCCAAATCGGAAATGCCGGCAACCTGAATGATATCGCCCACTTTTGCAGAGCCCTCTTCAACCCTTTTAAGCCCTTTGTACATAAAGAGCTTCGCTATCTTAACATTGGAGACCGAACCGTTCTTGCGGCAAAGAGCCACACTCTCCCCTGCTTTTACACAGCCTCTTATGACTCGGCCGACCCCGATTCTGCCGAGATAATCGTCGTACTCAATATTGGTGAAAAGAATCTGCAGCGGCCCCTGAGCATCCCCCTCGGGTGGGTCGATCTCATTTACTATCGCATCAAACAAGGGCTTCATATCACTGCCCTTTACATCGGGGGAATATGAGGCATAGCCGTCTCTGCCGGAAGCGAATATCACGGGGAATTCTATCTGGTCTTCATCAGCGCCAAGCTCTATAAACAAATCCAGCACCTCATCCACCACCTCGTGGGGGCGAGCCATCGGGCGGTCGATCTTATTGACGACAACAACCGCCTTCTTGCCTAAAGCCAAGGCTTTTTTAAGCACAAACCTTGTCTGCGGCATACAGCCCTCAAAGGCATCCACCAGCAAAAGGACACCGTCCACCATCTGCAAAATGCGCTCAACCTCACCGCCGAAATCAGCATGGCCGGGGGTGTCAACAATATTTATTTTAACATCGCCGTAAAAAACGCTTGTATTTTTGGAAAGAATGGTTATCCCGCGCTCGCGCTCAAGATCGTTAGAGTCCATAACCCTTTCGTTAACATTTTCATTTTCCCTGAAAGTGCCGCTTTGTTTAAGCAGCTGGTCTACCAAGGTGGTTTTACCGTGGTCAACATGGGCTATTATTGCTACATTTCTTAAATTTTCTATCTTTGCCATTATTCTACTTCCTTTTCACTTCGGCTATATCTATATAATTATAATCCCAATGCAACTGCTTGTCAATATTGCAGACCCTTTTAAAAAGGGATGGGTGTGTAGGTTTACCATAGAGTAAAAGGTTGATAAAACAAAAAACTATGCTACAATAGAAAAAATATTTTTATTGCAAGGGTGTTGAAGATGAGTTTGACAAAACGAAATCCTGCTGCGGATATAATTCGAGTTTTAGCCTTTCTTTCAGTTGTTTCTATTCATTTTTTCCTGAAAAACGGTTTCTATTCGTATACTATTGAAGGAGAGAGAATGTATATAATGACACTTATGCGGTCGTTTTTTATTATATGTGTTCCGCTTTTTTTAACTCTTTCAGGCTATCTGTTGCGAAGAAAGCAATTAGAAAAAAACTACTATAAGAGAATAAGCAAAATCATCATCACATATGTTTTGGCGAGTTTATTCTGTGTGATTTATTCGGTTATTTTTCTAAAACAAGATTTAACCGTTAAAAGTATAATTTTAAACATATTCTCTTTTGCAGCCGCACCATATTCTTGGTATATTGAAATGTATTTAGGGCTATTCTTACTAATACCATTTTTGAATATAGTATATAATTCACTGCCTTCACAAAAATGCAAAATTTGGCTTATTGTTACTTTTATTATATTAACATCCTTACCTTCTATATTTAATATATATAATTTCACTTCTCTTGATTGGTGGATTTTGCCATCATCGTCTACTGTTACGAATAAACTTATTCCCTCTTGGTGGGTGTCTGTTTATCCCATAACCTACTATTATATAGGTTGTTATATTAGCGAATACAGCTTGAAGATAAATAAAGTTTTAAATGTAATACTTATAATTTTATGGACCGTATTATCAGGAAGTTTTTGCTATTGGCGTTCGTATAAAGTTAATTTTATATGGGGTTCTTGGTGTGACTATTCTTCTCTTTTTAATGTTGTTTTAACCGTTCTTGTTTTCGCCTTGATTATAAATATAAATTATGATAAATTTCCGCATAAATTATCTGTCTTTCTTCAAAAAATTTCAGCACTTTGTCTTGGCGCATATTTGCTTTCGTGGATATTTGATTCAATATTTTATCCTATATTGTTAAAAAGAGTTCCGTTAGTGACAAACAGACTGGAATACTATTTTATAATTGTTCCTGTTGTATTTGTTTCTTCGCTGATACTTTCGTATTTGATGAGCAAATTGCAACTAGTATTAGAAATATTGTGTGCAAAATGCGTACATTCGATTAAGAAAAGAGGGAGACAGAGGGATGGTTCTCTTGTCTCCTCCGACAACACGGCGGACAGTCCCCTATCTTGACAAAATCATTAAAGTTTTCTTTTTAGAATTCTCCGTTTAGTATTATTTTTTTGCAGTGGAACGGTTGGTGTAAAAGCCAGCCGTTCTTTTATATTTTCATATATCCTAAAAACCATATTCTGGGCACAAAAAAAGGAACGGCACTAAAACCGTTCCCTAAAATAAATTTGCAAATTATAAAGCAGCGGTGCCGCTTATTATATCTGAGTAAATAATGTTAAATCCAAACTGCGAATCGGCGTTTGGAACAAAGAGGGTCTCGCACTTTTGAGTGAGACTTGCCGAATCGTGGGTAGAGACGGTCACATTAGTCTCTACGGTGTAGCTGCCGTCTTCATTCTGCACAGCCGAAACGATTTCGTGAGTGTATACCGAATAACCCCTCGGCAGGATAAATACATAACCCTCCCTCTGTGGGAAAGCCGAGTTTATGCCGGAGTAATCGTCGATCACGATACCGTACATATTGAAAACATAGTCAGAAACCAGCGCTTGTGAAATGTAGGAATCATCCTCACTGTCCCTCAAATCAAGAAGGGCGGGCATTGAGGAATTGACGATATCCTCAACCGAATCAAAATCGGTGTCATAAACAAAGCTGTGGTTAAGCATATTAAGAAAACGCGAATTTAAAACCTGCGTTTGGTCAGGCGCGGAAATTTCCGGATTTGATACCGTGATAGCGGCAGGAGTTGAGACCTCAGCCTTTAAAACAGTGGTATCAGCGGCGGCATTAGGAGAAAAAGCAGAAAGGCAACCGACCGCTGCTGCAAGCGCCACACAAGCTACCGACAAAAGAAACTTTTTCATCACTACCGCCTCCTTACAAATAAATCTCAAAATCTTCTTGTATATTATATACTACTACCCTTTAAAATAGCAAAAACAAATCGGTTACAAATTGTTTCAAAAATGTCATAAATGAAACTCCTCGTTTTTTGAAAAATTACATTTTGTAATCTTTAAACCGCACTTTTTGACTTTAAAGTATGTTTTATGACATTTTAATAATTTTATTTGAAATTTTGTGAAAAAATTGTTTGTATTTGCTAATAAACTATGCTATAATAGTTAGCATAAAGTTAAACCCCAAAAGGAGTGTATCGTTTTGAAACAGTACCCTGAAAATTCAATCTTCAACATTGCCCTTTTAGGCCACGGTGGCTCGGGAAAAACCACCCTTGCTGAGGCAATACTTTTCTATGGAGGAATTACCGATCGTATCGGCAAAATCGGCGACAGTTCAACAATTATGGATTTTGATCCGGAGGAGAAAAAGCGCAAGGTTTCAATTTCTACCTCTGTTTATGCTTTGGAGATCGGAAACTCAAAGCTAAATATTATAGACGCCCCCGGCCTTTTTGACTTTGCAGGCGGTGTGCAGGAGGCTCTCGCCGCTGCAGACAGCGCGGTTATAGCCGTTTCGGGTAAATCGGGCCTTACAGTAGGAGCTAAGCAAGCCTTTGAAAAAGCGCGCAAATTAAAAAAGAGTGTTGCTTTCTTTATAGGCAAGCTTGATTCTACCCACGCTCACTTCTACAGAGTTTTATCCGCTTTAGCCGGAAACTATGGCGCAGTTATTTGCCCGGTAGTTGTTCCCTACATCGAAAACGATGAGCTCAAATGCTACATAAACCTTATCGAAAACAAGGCATATTCCTGCTCAGGGCTTGAAATGAAAGAAATGCGTATGCCCGTCAGCACCGAGCTTGACGATATGCGCAGTATGCTGCTTGAAGCCATCGCCTCGACCGACGAGGAGCTGATGGAAAAATACTTTGCAGGCGAGGAATTCACCGAGGAAGAAATGCTTGCAGGGCTTTCAAACGGTGTTAAAAGCGGCGATATCTGCCCTGTATACTGCGGCGTTCAGCAAAACGGCGACGCTGTGCCGATGATGGTTGACAATCTGCTTAAAATAATGCCCACCGCGGCTGACGGCAAATTCACCACGGCTGACGGCGAAGAAAAAGCCATCTCAAGCGATGGTGAGACTGCCCTTATGATTTTCAAAACTATTGCCGACCCGTTTGTCGGCAAACTTTCCTACTTTAAGGTTTTATCGGGCAAGGTTAAAAATGATATTCGCCTCATAAACTCGAGAACCGATTCGGAAGAGCGCATTTCAAAGGTGATGTGGCTCAAAGCCGGCAAGCAAGAGGATGCAGATAGCATATCTGCAGGCGATATCGGCGCCGTTGCAAAGCTTGGCAATGTTTTGACAGGTGACACACTTTCTCTAAAAGGCGATGTTACCGCTGCCGCTATCGACTTCCCTGCCCCGTCTCTTACGGTAGCGATTTATCCTAAAGCTAAGGGTGATGAAGAAAAAATCACATCTGCCTTAAACCGAATTATGGATGAGGACCGCACCATCTCGGTTTATATGAACAATGAGACCCACGAGCAAATCCTCGAAGCTTTGGGCGAGCAGCATATTGATGTTGTGGTTTCAAAACTTAAGACAAAGTTCGGCGCTGAGGTTGAGCTTAAAAAGCCGAAAATTGCCTACCGCGAAACCATACGCAAATCGGTCAAGGTTCAAGGCAGGCATAAAAAACAATCAGGCGGTCACGGTCAGTTCGGTGATGTCTGGATCAGATTTGAGCCGTGTGACAGCGAGGAGCTTGTATTTGCAGATGAGGTATTTGGCGGCGCTGTTCCGAAAAACTTCTTCCCTGCTGTTGAAAAAGGGCTTCGTGAGGCTACTGTAAAGGGTGTTCTCGCAGGCTATCCAATGGTTGGAGTTAAAGCAGTCCTTGTGGACGGTTCATACCACCCTGTCGACTCATCCGAAATGTCATTCAAGATGGCGGCAGGCATTGCTTATAAGGAGGGCATCCCCCAGGCCGCCCCTGTTTTGCTTGAGCCTATAGGCACCTTGAAGGTTTTAGTTCCGGATGAAATGCTTGGAGATGTTATCGGTGATATCAACAAACGCCGCGGCCGCATCATCGGTATGAACCCGACCGAAAACAAGATGCAGGAAATAATAGGCGAAGTTCCTATCGCCGAAATGTCCGACTTCTCAACGGCGATGCGCTCTATAACTCAGGGCACGGCAAGCTTCACCCTTGAAATTGCAAGATATGAGGAAGTTCCGCAGATGATAGCTCAGAAGATTATAGAAGCTTCAAACAATTGATATTTTTTGAGCAGCTTTGCATTTTGCAAAGCTGCTCTTATTGACAGCGAAATTAATAAATGATATTATAACAATGTTAAACTTATTTCGGGAGAATTCTAATGTTTAAAAAAATCGTTTCTTCAATAATCTGCTTTTGTATTATTTTAGGTATGTCAGCCACCGGTATCACAGCCTACGCTGCAGAATCTGACAACTGCCTAATCACCGTGGGCACAGTTGCGGGCATAACGGGCGACTCGGTGATAGTGCCTATCACGATAGAGAACAACCCTGCGCTAATGGCCTGCGCCATCTCTATCACATACAATACCTCAGCACTCGAATATGAAGATTTTTATAAAGGCGATGTTTTTAAGGACTACACCGTAGTGAATTTCACCAACAGAAGCACAATCCGTTTTGTGAATTGCGAATCCAAAGAGAACTCAGCTGACGGCACACTTTTAAGCCTTCAATTCAAAATCAAGGACAATGCCGAATGGGATTTTCATAAAATTACCATTCAATACAGCAAGGGTGATTTCAGCGACTGGGACCTTAACAATGTGACCCCCGAGATCGTTTCGGGAGGAGTTGACGTTGCCTATAACGGCAGCAACTGCTCTCATAAAAAATACAGTGACTGGACTGTTGCGGCCGAGCCCTCTTGTGAAAAAGGCGGTATGAATCAGCGTATATGCGAAAAATGCGGCCATGTTGAACTTAAGCCGACCGATCCTATAGGACATGAATATGCAGAGTTTTGGACTATTGACCAACCCGCCACCAAGGAGGAGGTCGGTATAATGTCCCGCTACTGCATTCGTTGTGACGATTTCGTTGACCGAATGACCTTTACTGCAGAGCAAAGCGAAGAAGGCAATTTCGATAATCAGGTAAACGGCGAGGTAGAAATCAATGATTACACCGAAAATATCTTTAAGGAGCAGTTCCCGAATGAGGAGTTAAGCGAAAGCAAACCGGGATATATAAAACCAAGTGAAAAGCCTGAATCATCAGGCGAAAAGATTGCCGATACTATTATAAGCATTTTCTCCGAGGACGAAGAAACTGAAACTATTGAAATAATTGATAAAATATCAGAAGCTTTCCCAAATTACGAAATCATATTAAGTATTTTTAAAATAGCATTGCTTGTCCTGTTAGTTGTAATACTATTATGATAACAAAATATTAAGAGCTACTTTAAAAAGTAGCTCTTTTTTATTATATATTCAAAAGCACCGCCGCAACAGCAAAATATATCATAAGAGTTATTGCGTCGACAAGGGTGGTTATAAGCGGGCTTGCCATAACCGCAGGGTCAAAGCCTATTCTTTTTGCCAACACAGGCAACAAACAGCCCACTATCTTTGACACGATAACCGTGAAAAATAGGGTCATACACACAACCAAAATTTCGGCTATTTGGAAATCGCCGTCAAAGCTGTTGAGCAGCCAATGGTCAAGAACTAAAAGCTTAAAAAAATTCACAACCGCCAAGGTCACGCTACATACAAAAGCAACCCGCACCTCTTTCCACAGTACTCTAAAAATATCGCGAAACTCTATTTCACCCAATGAAATACCGCGTATAACAGTTACAGACGACTGGCTGCCGCAATTACCCGCAGTTCCCATCAGCATTGGTATAAAAGCAATAAGCGCGGGGAAAACAGTCAGCCTTGACTCAAAGCCGGAAATTATCGCACCCGTTATCGTGGCAGAAAGCATCAAAAGCATAAGCCACGGTATTCTTGTGCCGAATGTGGTAAAGACTCCGGTTTTAAAATAAGATTTGTCTGACGGTATAATAGCCGCCATTTTACCGATGTCCTCGGTGGCCTCCTCTTGAATAACATCAATGGCATCATCAACCGTAACAATACCGACTAGGCGGTTATCATTGTCAACTATAGGCAGAGCGAATAAATCGTACTTCTCAAACTGACCTGCCACCTGCTCTTTGTCATCAAGGGTATTTGCGAATATAATGTTTTCCTCCATTATATCAATTATTTTTGCACTCCTTGAATTAAGCAACAGCTCTTTTACCGTGACTATTCCTTTTAAATGGCGGCTTTTGTCGGTAACATAGCAGGTGTATATCGTTTCTGTGTCAAGCCCTATTTCGCGTATCCGGTCAAAAGCCTCTTCAACCGTCATATCCCTTTTAAGGTCGACATACTCGGTCGTCATTATGCTTCCGGCGCTGTCATCAGGATATGCCAACAGCTTGTTTATCATTTTTCTTGTTTGCGAGTCGGTCTGCTTTAAAATTCGTTTTGCTACAGATGCCGGCATTTCGTCAATAATATCGACCGTGTCATCCATAAAAAGCTCATCCAGCACCTCACGAAGTTCTTTATCACTGAAAACCTCAATTAAAAGGCGCTGCATATCACTGTCCATTTCAACAAATGCTTCGGCCGCCAGCTCTTTTGGCAAAATTCTGAAGACTACCGGCAGCTCTTTTTCCGGTATCTCATCAAGGATTTGCGCAATATCGGCGGGATTCATCTCAGAAAGCTGTTTTCGCAGTTTTATATAATCCTTTCCCTCAATTAGCGCAAAAATTTCATTTTCCACCTTGAATCCCTCCTTTAAAAAACTAAAATTTGCGGATTATATGTTATTCTTTCTCGTTTAATTGGTCAAAAAGCTTAAATTGATCGTAAATGGCTTTTCTCTCCTTAACATAAGCGCCCGCTTCAAAAAGCGAAGCTCTTTTGTTTTTTATAACCAACAGCATATACTTTAAAGACTTCCATATAAAGAAAAACAGAAACAATATAGGATACCTTTTGGTTATAGGATATGCATTTAAAACTATATCTCTTAAATTTTTGAAAAGATTTGAAAGCTTGCCCCCCTGGACGGCGCCATGGGTTTCGTGCAGGAACATAGTTGTGCTCATGGCTCGGGCAGTGTTTTTTCTGCCAAAATTGCCAAGCTCCAATATATCGTTAATAATATCCCTGCACAATTCGGGAGAAATTTCATCTGCCCAATCGGGGCATTTTGTCCCAAGATAAATTGAACTCGTTTTAGTGATTGCGGCCGCAAATCGCAGTGTTCCCGTTTTCTTTAAGAGAGGCAAAAGCTCCTCTTTCCAAAAGAGTTCATTATGTGTTTCATTCACAAAACACGCCCAGTCACAAAGATGCCTGAGCCCTACTCCTCTGGTTAAAAAATGATGGATTGTGTGCAAAAGAATAATGATACCGTGTATCTGAGGCTCTGGATTGTTAAAATCCGGATTTTTGCTGACAATATACTTCTTTTCGGCATCCTGCAAAAAATTGCGGAACGCCTCACCCGATTTTCCTGCAGGTGTGCGAGCAATATCAAAATGTAACTCTAAATCAACATTGAGAAACTTGAAAGAGGTGTGATAAATGTTTTTGGTATCGATAATCTCATATCCGCTCGAAACCATCAGTTTCTTGGCTTTTTCGCGATATTCAGGTTCAACATAAAAATCAACATCTCCATAGCTGCGCGTTTCCGGATCGGGATAATAGAAACCCGATGCAGAGCCTTTAAGAATAATATATGGGATAGAGTTTTTATTTAAAAGGTCTATAAGATTTTTCTGCACCTGCAAAACTTTAAAATTGTTTGCAACTATTTGAGCGGCATCTTTAAACCAAACCGAAAAATTCTTTTTGGGAACAAGCTCTGTAATATCCTTTGCCGCTTCAAAGCTCATAAGCTCAACAGCCTGATATCTACTATCATTTATGACATATTCCCAATCCTCTTGAGATAAAACTGTAAAATCAAAACCTATATCAGAGGTTGCTATTCCTCGCTTTACAAGCTCTAACAATGCCAGTTGACGAATATTCAGTTGTTTTGCGTCATTCAAAACAAAACCTCCAAATTTAAACCTCAAAATGCTATACAGTTATTATAACCCATATAGATTTGTTCGTCAATTCTTTTGTTCACTAAAAAATATATAAATAACGCGGTCTAAACAAAAAAGTTCAGACCGCGTTATTTCATGAAATTCTTTTCCAGCTGTATGTTATGCCGTACTTTGCAAAAACCTTTACTATTAGTACGGTTGCCGTTCCTCCGGCGCACGGAGTGAAACCGCCGCCGTATGCAGTACAAAAAGGATTGATATAAAATCTAGTATTTTCTGCCGCCGTATCTTCTACTTGGTATAAATATGTGTTTGTTCCGCTTCCGTAGTTTTCAGGTGGTATGTAGGACAAAGGCTGACCCGCAATGGAATCGGGCAGCACCTTAACCCCGCTGGGCATTTCGTTAGTGTTTCCCGACCACCACAATCCTTTACAAGTTGAATCGCACCTTCCTGTTACTATCATTTGAGCCTCTACCATTCCTACAATATCCTTTGTATTGATATTAAAAGTTCCCGAGTCAACCGTTATTATATTATCAACAAAATTAACTATATTATATTCTTTTCCGGGTATGTATGTGTCAGAAAAAACTATCTTTTCAGATTCATTAATTACTTTAGAATTGCTGACGGTATTCTGAGCTCTTGCATAAGCAATTAGCTCACCCCCATAATAGGTTCTTGTCAACTGCCATGCGCCGCCGAACAGCTTAGACGGATTGACGGCAGAATCATCTGTGATATAGACCGAATCTACAGGATATATCTTTTGGCAGATCGGCGTATCGCCCAAATACAGGTCACCGTTAACCTTTGCATCTCCGTTTTTTAAAACCTCAAAAGCATTCGACCGATTTGAGTTCGAAGTGCCGTTGCCGACTTCAAATAATGTATCTTCTTTATTACTGTTAAATTCACCGACAACAGTCTGACCGCTATATCCTGCTATTGTACTAACACCCACAGCGCGGGAGGCTTGTCCGTTTGCAATAGTGTTTTGGCCGCCCGCATGAGAATAACTGCCGTTTGCCTCTGTCATTCTTCCCTCTGAATGTGAGCCGACGCCGTTTGCCCTTGTATTGTCACCCTCTGCGTGAGCGCCCGCGCCGTTTGCGCCGGTTTCCGACCAAGTACCCTCTGCATGAGAAAAATTACCATTCGCCGTAGTGGCCCGACCTTTTGCATGTGAACCTTTGCCTTGAGCTTTAGTTCCTATACCCTCCGCGTGAGAAGCCTCTCCGCCGGCCGCGGTGCCGTCCCCTTCGGTATGTGAAAAAGCGCCGTTAGCATAGGTTAATCTTCCCTCAGAGTGCGCCGCTTTGCCGATTGCGCGCGAACTCCAGCCCTCTGCATGAGAATTTAAACCCTCGGCAATGGTGTCATAGTTTTCCGAATGTGAATTCATCCCCAACGCTTTTGTTAATCTACCCTCTGCGTGTGCCGCAAAAGCAGCAACATTATGACAACCCTCGGTATGAGATAGTGCGCCCGCACTAATATTCTGTGTTCCCTCTGCATGAGCCCCAGCCATTACCGCACGGTTGTTTACACCCTCTACATGTGCGCCATCGCCAATAGATTTTGTGCCCAATTCATTATAACTGCTAAATTTACCGTTTTCCCAAACAGGCGGAATCCATAAATAACAACTTCCGGCAACCCATTCTTTCGATTTATGTGTATAAACATTATCGTCCGCTAATCTCGACACATCGGTTAAGGTAATTATATTATTATCGTTATCCACAGCCGAAATAGTGGTTAGTAAATCGTAATTTGTACCAAAGAAATTTGTAGGGCTTGTTATATAACAAGAGCAAACCATTCCTGCCTCAAGTCCATCAACACCGTCTAATTTGAGTTGTGATTTTTCTAAATCCACTTCTTCAATTATAAATGACTTTGAGCCGGCTTGATTCAACATACCGCTCGCATGGCTGTATTCTGTAAGGGCCTTATTATTTTCATAATCATTAAATATCTCTCCGCCGTCACGGGTGGTTTGGCCGATTCCCGCGCCTTTGTCGCCCTTTTCGCCCTTATCACCCTTTTCGCCCTTGAAAAAACCGCTGTCAGCATCGTTCCTTACAGATTGCGCTATATCCTTTGTCTGTCTGGCCACTTCCATAAGCTGTTGGTATTCGCTCTGTGTCGGCTCTGAGGGCTCATCTCCTAAGGCATAACCGCTCTCGATAACCTTGACAAACGCCCTGTCTGTGGTAGCTACGCTGTCACCTAGCACTCCTGAAACCGAAATTGTGAAGCCCGGGCTGTTTATAACCTCATGGGGGATATAACATTCGTTCTCATTTATAACGAGAGAATTTCCCTCCTCTAAAACCACCGTGACAGCCTGTTCGTCCTTGAAACTGAAAACAGCGCTTTTTATATATCCTTCCCAAGTCTTCGGGAATGTAAATTTCACCGTTTCAAACTTCACACTGTCAGAAACAGTGTCGCCGCTTATGAGAATCGTGTTATTGTTCAGTATTTCTGCTTGTATCATATTTCTTCTCCTACCTTTTCGGTGTTTTGTCATATGATACAATGCCACGCGCCGACATTTGCCGACATTATAGAAATATTTTAATCCTCGGATTTAATATTAAGCAGATGCGCAATTCCGGGTATGCTCTCACCCTGAAATGAAGAGGTTGGAGACATCAGCGCTCCTGTAGACATAAATAAAATGTTTTTAAAATCTCCGCTTTCAAACCGATGCATAATATATGAACACAAAACCGACGCGCTGCAACCGCAGCCAGAGCCGCCCGCGTGGACATCCTGCTTGTCACAGTCGAAAATTATATTTCCGCAATCGCTGTGCCTGCAGCGAATGTCTATCCCTTCCCTCTCGCACAACTCATACAAAAGCTTGGTCCCTACATATCCAAGGTCGCCTGTATATATAATGTCATAGTCCTCAGGGGCGGTATTTGTATCTTTAAGGTAATGAATGAGTGTAGATGCTGCAGAGGGGGAAAATGTCAAGAGAACACCATAAATTTTTGTCTTCCAAAAATTCCCTTTATTTGTGCGGTTTTCGAGACTTTATTTATGGGTGCTACTATGGGTAGGTAGATGTTAAACAAACACCATAATCCGATTTTATAGTGCATTTTACACAAAAACAACCCTCCTCCATATACTTATCAAACAACGCAGATTTTTTATTAAAATACCTTTTATAATTATTTTATATAATATTTGACATTATCTTGATTATATCGACTAAATATGCTATCATATAAGTTAATACATTATAATATTTCACGAATGAACTTGGCATGATGAGTGCAGGTATGATAATTTTTTATGCAAACAAAATATATCTCTGCTCTTTTTCAAGCCCCAACCGAATTTATAACTTAAATTACCCACTGTTAAGCACAGAAATTTTTCTCTGTGTACTTGGTCGATGTTTTTATTTTAGGAGAGAATAAAGTGTCTAAACATTCAAAGCAAAATGAGAACTTTTTTAATGGTAAAGTTTTTAAACGCACTTTGAAAATTGTTCTGATAATCATTGTTACCGCTTCTCTTCTGCTTAATCTATTTACATTTATTATGCCTGTAGTCAAGTATTACGGCAACAGTATGACTCCGACACTTGAAGATGGACAAATACTGATAGTAAATAAGATGGCAGAGATAAAAAGCGGAGATATTATAGCGTTTTATTATAACAATAAGGTAATCGTTCGTCGCGTTGTGGCGACCGGAAACAATCAAGTATCTATTGATGTATTTGGAACGGTTTCTGTGAACGGTAAAGAACTTGATGAACCCTATATTGAAAATAAAACACTTGGGCAAAGCAACCTTGATTTCCCGTATAATGTTCCAACAAAATCCTATTTCGTTTTAGGGGATAACCGAGATGTTGCAATGGATAGCAGACTTTCAGAAATCGGAGTTGTAACCGAGGACAGGCTTATCGGAAAGGTTGTGTTCTCGCTTAATCCCTTCAAGGCGGTAAAATAAAAACCTATCAAAGAGTGAATGGCAATGAATGCTTTTAAAAAATCAAAGCAAAAATTCAATATTAAAAGCATTATATTTTATGCAATCGCTGCAGTTTTTTGCATTGCGGTGTGCATTGTTTCGTTGTGCCTGAATGTCACCCACTCGGTAGCGCTTGAACAGGAAATCAGGTGCGGCGTTGAAGAACACATCCATACGGACAGTTGCTATAACGGTGATTTCCTTGAGTGTGAAAAGGTGGCGCACGCGCACGATGGCAACTGTTATATTGTTCTTTTAAAAGAAAATGATATTAACGAAATCCTCACTCTGCTTACTAGCAGGGGAAACCGTTCTTTAGAGTATGTTATAACCGATACAATGTCCTCAGCGCTTAATTTCAATTCTAATATAAATAGCGCAGAATCATCAGATGAGCAAAGTGATATACCGCTTAATCAGGATACAGTGGCCAGGCTCAACACCACAATTTCAGATGAAGAAGAGCTACCCGACATTGTTCTTAATGAAAACATAAATAATATTCAAACTCTTGCCTTAGAAGATGAACAGCAGGAGCAACAAGAACAACAGTCAAACAGTGTTTCGGCATTATCTATCGGCGATGCGCCCTCAAGCGCCACCCAAAAAGCCAACTTTTATGTGCTTATTGATGGCGAGTGGACAAGCATTGGTCCAATTGATTTTACGACTTCAAAGAATGGATGGCGCTATTATGATAGTAACATCACTACCTCCACAATGGTAAATCACATAAACAGCGCCCTCGGCACCAGCTTTACATATCAATCCTTTGGTATTTCGGTTGCCACCGCCGAGGATGGTCCATATTCAACCCAGAATGTAAGCATCGGCTCAAACACCACGCGAATTGCTTACAGGCAGTCAAGCTCAAATGCTCAGGCCACAAGGTATATCCGCCTTATTGAAAAAGGCGGCGATGCCGATAGTGAAAACTTCGCTTTTTACACAGTTAAACTTGTTTACGGTGTCGGCACAACCGATACAAAATATATTCGCGCAGGCGAAAAGATAACCCTGCCCTCGGGAAATTATACTTGGGAATCAGGTGGCAAGTCTTACCGCGCGGGCGAGAGTGTAACTATAACCGCCCCCACCACCTTTAATGCAACAATTTCATCAATCACCGTGAATTACGATGTTAATTTCCCAACAGTAAGCGGTGTTACGGTTTCAACCAAACCAACCCTTGCGGGACTAACAGTTACAACCATAACGGATGATTTTTCTAACGGCTCTTCGGCGGTTGTGCGAAATGTTTCAAAGCAATCGGTTGAAGGTAAGGTTAACAATAACACCACAGGCCTTGGAAGAGTGATACAGTTTAAGGGCTGGCGAGTAGGCGATAGTGATGTTATATTGCAACCAAACACTAATCTTGTTTGGCAGGAGCTTGTTCAGTATGCCGGCGGCAATACCGAATTTGACCTTACCGCCGTTTGGGACACCTCCGCTTTGCAAACCGCAAGCTTCTTTATCCGTTTTGATTCGGTTGCGGTTGATTCGGGCGGAAATGTTACAGGACAAGATCAAAACCTTTATACCGACCAGTTGTTTGCGGCGTATGTAGGCGGTATTGACCTTTCGCTAACTACAAGCCAGCTTCACGAAAAATATCATATAGTTGATGAAACTCCTGATAACTCCTTTACTGCCGACCAGGAAATACGCGCACTTTACGGCGAGCAGACGGACGGCGTGTGGCTGAGCGCATTCCCAACTGATGACTATGTTTTCGAAAGTCTTGTAGAATATGCCAAAACGGGTTATCTTTCGGTTGATGGTGAGCCCGTTGCCGCAACCGACCTTAATTCAAAAGCCTATGCTATTCGCTGGTATGTTTTCAAAGCGCAGGACGATGCTTGGCATATCGATGGTAAGCTCGTGAGAAAAGAAGGTCTTATTCACGTTTATAAAACCTTTGCGGGTAATAAAGAGCTTTTAAATGATGCTAAATCTGATTTTTATATCGAGGCGGTTGATGATACCACAGGTGTTATAACACTTCTTGATATGACCAACTATAAAAGCCACGATGAAGCAACCGATACCTATATGTGGGAAATCACCAACGTTAAATATGGTGAAAAGTGGCATATAACCGAGTATCCACATAAGTTTGAAAGTGATGAGGTTTTGTTCGGTATATACTCAGAATATACCGTTCACGATGCTCACGGCGACCAGTCTGTTTCGGCTGAGGGTACTTCGGTTACGGTAAGCGGTATGACCTATGCGCTTGATGAAGGCAGCCACGAGGTGCTTCGAGCGCATTTCACCAATATTTATAATCGCGCAAATTCAATTATCATTAAAAAGCAGGATGCTATAACAGGAAATCCCATCGGCGGCGCCGAATTTACCCTTTCACAAAACGGCACGCCGCTTAAGTTTGATTATGATGCTGAGAACGATGTTTACATACATAATCAAGAAAACGGCACCATCACAAAGCTTGAAGGAAATGCTAACGGATATTTTGAAATATCGATAGAAAACTTCAGTTATGATTTAGGTCCTGTTGTGGTGCACGAGGTAACCGCACCAACAGGCTACACGCCGATAGGTGACATTGAAATCGGTTACACAGATGATGATAACACCATCGGTATTCTAAGCGGCAATAGTGAACTTATCAAATATGTGAATGGTGTTTTGATAATCGGCAACAGCACGGATTCGGCATCGGTTACCGCTAAAAAAGAATGGGACTGCCCCGAAACTGAGTGGCAGGATGTTACAATGCAGCTGCTGGCCGATGGTAAGCTCGTAACAACAGTTATTTCGGGTGTTGAGCCTCAGGTGGTTCTTAACAAAGCCAACAACTGGCAGCACACCTGGGAAAATCTGCCCTTATATGTTAACGGTAAAAAAATCGAATGGTCGGTAAAGGAAACCAAGATAGGTATCGAAGCCGCAAAGAGCGACGGCTCGTTTATTAACTGGCTGGTATCCTATGAATTACCGATTAAATCAACCGATGCTAATGGCAAGGAAAACACCTTGCTGATAGTTACAAACACAACCAAGCGCGTGATGCTAAGGCTCACGAAAACTGATTTAAGCAATACCTTGCAGTTAAGCGGTGCAAAATTTGTTTTGCAAGCGGTGGATAGCGAAGGCAACCCGCTAGAAAACGAAATTGAAAAAACCGCTGAAACCGGTCAGGCAGGTACCTTGATATTTGACAACCTTAAAACCGCTGTGAGATATCGGCTTACCGAAATTGCAGCACCCGAAGGATATGTCAAAACGGATGAGTTCATCTTCTTCACTATTAATGAGGATGGCTCTGTAACGGTGGAGGACAGTTTTTATGCTTCGGCGGGCGGTACCGCCTATAACATAACTGTTCGAAACGCAAAGTTAGTTGATTTACCCGATTCGGGTGGAATTGGTAATAGTATATTTTATTTCTTTGGACTTATCTTAATGTCCATTGGAATTTATATAGGCACCACTTCTAAGAGGAGGTGTCGAAGTTAAATCGCTTTCAAATTTTGAAACAAAATAAATTAAGAAAAGGAGAAAAAACTATGAAAGCAAAAAGAATTTTATCTGTACTCATTTGTTTGGCACTTGTGCTCGGCTGCACAGTTTTAGCCTCTGCAGCAGCACCTCAAGGCAGCATCACAATTAAAAACCCCACAAATTCTGCGGCTACAATTTCGGGAAAAAGCTTTGATATTTATCAGGTTTTCACCGCTGTAACCAATGATGGACAAACCTCTTATAGCTGGGCTTTGAATTCACAGGGCAAGCCCGCATTTTATGACTTCTTCTTCGGCAGTAATGACCCCGCAATAAAAACAACTTCTGAAGGCAATATTTTAGAAGCGGTTGAGTATGTTTCTAACCAGAAAGAGGATAACGGCATTAACTTTAAGTTATCCCAGCTGGCGGAAAAACTTTATAACTATATTGAGGCTCAAAACAAGGCTACCGCAAATCTTATAACTCCTGCTGAAACTATCAAAAAAGAAGATACTGAAGGAAATACCTCTGTAACAGTTGATGGCCTCGATTATGGTTACTACCTCATTTACGATAGTGCTGATTTAACAGGCGGCGCGGTTCGTTCAGCAGTTATGCTTTCTAATGTTACCAAGGATGCTGAGGTAACACTTAAGGCTAACCGCCCCCAGATGGCAAAATATGTTCTTGAAAACGATGGCGAAACCTATGGCAAGGCTACATCCTCAAATATAGGTGAGAAGGCAGAGTTTAAAATTGAACTCATCCTACCAAGCCGCAACCTTTATGAGTCTTATACATACTTTGTTGAGGATACACTTCCCGATAGCATGAATTTAGACATTAATTCTATCGAGATTTATAAGGATAATGAAACTACCCCCATCGATAAAACGAGATATACAGTTACTGATCCCGATGGAGATGCAGACTTCAAGGTTGACCTTACAACCCTTATAAGCGATAAAGATGCATATCCTGCAAACACAAAATTATCCATTGTTTATAACGCAACAGTAAACGATAAAATCCTTGCCGGCAAGGCAAACTCCAACATCGCAAAGCTTTCCTATAGCAATGACCCTGCAAAGGATACTTTAGGTAGTGTTACCGATTCGGCAAGCATCTTCACCTATTCATTTGTTTTAACCAAGTATTCTGAGGATGCGCACGGCAACTTCTCCGCCGCTAAGCGTCTTGCAGATGCTAAGTTTGAAATCTATAAGAGTGGCTCTAATGACCCGATTAAGTTTGTAGCAAAACCCGCTAACGAGGTTTATGATACAACCGAAACCTACCATGTTTATGTTGTGGCAGCAGAAGGAGAAATTAACACAACTACCACCCTCACAACACTTGATGGCACAGCACCCGATGGCGAAGATCATCTGCGCTCTACCTGCCTTGGTGGACATTTAGGTGATTTCACTGTGTTTGGTCTCAAAGAGGGCGAATATGAAATCAAGGAAATTGAAGCCCCCGAAGGTTATTATAAGGCCGATAAAAACATCACTTTTATTATTAGTGACACCACTGATGACACAGGCAAGGTATCAAACCTTACTGTAAACGGCATTTATGAAGGCACCATCGGTTCAATAGGTAACGCTAACGGAAGTGTTGCCAATCTTTTAACCTGGATTGATTTTGCCGACCAGCCTGGTGAAGCACTTCCCGAAACCGGCGGTATGGGTACAACACTCTTTACCGTTCTTGGTATTGTTATGATGGCAGGTGCTGTAGCTTTTTTTACTTCAAGAAAAAGAAGTAGCGTGGCTTAAAAGAAATTTTCGTTTTCGACGGAGCGACTTGCATTTTAGCCACCCCGCAAGACTATTTCTTTTTCTAAACCATAAAAGATAAATTAAAGGAGGGAAAGACAAAATGAAAAAGCATTTATCCACAATTATAGTTGCGGTTGTTTTTCTATGCGGTCTTTCCCTCTTTCTTTATCCAACCTTCAGCAATTTATATAATCAATATCTGAATCACAAAATTATTGGCGACTATAAAGAGTCTTTTGAATCCACAACCCCCGAACAGTTCGATAAGGTAAAGGCAGATGCCATCGCCTTTAATGAAAACTATAGAAACAGCCAAAAGCTTGAAGAGCTTGGTTTAACATATGAAGAGGTACTCAACACCACAGGAAACGGTGTGATGGGATATGTTGAAATACCCAAAATCAGTGTGTCTCTTATCATCTATCATTCAATAGATGAGGATGTGCTGCAAAAGGGTATCGGTCATGTTCCGCAGTCGCATCTGCCCATCGGCGGCAACAGCACGCACTGTGTTCTTGCAGGGCACACGGGGCTACCTTCGGCAAAATTGCTTACCAATATCGATCATCTAAAGATAGGTGACCGATTCTATATTCATGTGTTAAACGAGGTTCTGGAGTATAGAATAGATGATGTATCGGTTGTTGAGCCGGATGAAGTTTCAAGGCTCAATGTAATTAGTGGCAAGGACTGTGTAACCCTTGTTACCTGCACGCCATATGGTGTTAATTCGCACAGACTTTTGGTGCGAGGGGTTCGTGTAGATGGAAGCAACCTTTCTGCTCACGAGGACGCAGTTGATAATGAGCTGCTTAATGTTGATATGAAATACTTGCTTACATTCTCCCTCATAGGATTATGCATTATATTTATTGCTGTAAAGAAATTGCTGGATATCCGCAAAAAGAAAATGTCAACCCAAAATGAAGGTGGCGAACAAACAGATGAGAACAACTCTTAAAAGAATATTTATAATAACATTGACTGTCATACTTTTGTGTTGCTCGGCTCTTCCCTGCTTTGCAGCAACTCAAAACGGCACGATTACAGTCTTGCTCGAAGATAAAGAAAAAAATAAAATAAGCAATATGGTGGTTAATATTTGTCAAATCGCCACATTAAATAATGCGGGATATTACCCTGTGACAGCATTTGAAAACTCAGGGATATCCATTTCTGGTATTATAAATTCGCCCAATGAATCATCTGCCAAATCCGTTACAGATTATATCAAGAATAATCAAATTGATGTGCTTTCGGCGGTATCTCAAAACGGAAAAGCAACTTTTTCGGATTTAGATTTAGGTATATGGGTTGTGTTCTGTGGTGAAGACAGTAAATATACATTTAATCCATATATCGTATTTTTCCCCTACGAGTCGGGCGGAAAACTTTATTATGAAGTATCTTCTGAACCTAAACTTGAAGATAATGCGCCCAACGAAATCAATATCTATGTTATAAAAAAATGGGAAGATAAAAACAACGCCTCTAAAAAAAGGCCCGAATCAGTAACCATTGAACTCTTAAATGGTGATAAGGTTGTTTCATCTGTTGTATTGGGTGAAGAAAATGGTTGGGCTCATACATTTACAGGCGTTTCGAATGATTGCAATTACTCAGTAAGAGAAAAAACAGTTGCCAATTATAAGGTGGATTACAGCGGTGACATAACAAACGGTTTTGTGGTAACAAACACCTATAACGGAGAAAAACTTCCGCAAACCGGTCAGTATTGGTGGCCGATTATTCTTATTGCGATAGCAGGTGCCGGATTTATCGTACTTGGAATATATGAATTAGGAGTAAAAAAGAATGCTAAAAAGAAATAAGGGTGTTGTTTTTCTTGTCATTGGTTGTATTCTTATCCTTATTGCTTGTGGTTGGTATCTATATAATATTATCGAAGATAAAAACGCCGGACAATATGCATCGGATATATTAAATGAATTCAATGATGCGCAAAATAAAACAGATAAAAATGTGCCCGTAATTACAGTGGATGGCGATGCTTTTTGCGGTAAGGTTATTATTGAAAAATTGTCTGTGGAACTCCCCGTATATGATGAATGGAATTACACCCGTCTAAAATCCGCGCCTTGCCGATACAAAGGAAGCATTGATACAAATGATATTATAATTGCCGCACACAATTATAAAAGCCATTTTGGTTCGCTAAATAAGCTGGTGATTGGCGATGAAGTTGAATTTATTGATGCTTACGGGAAGTCGCATCTATATGAGGTTTGTGAAATTACAACCTTAGACGGAACCGCAGTATCAGATATGCAATCAGGTGGCTGGGATTTCACTCTTTTCACCTGCACCAAGGGTGGACAACAGCGTGTAACCGTTAGATGTGAAAGCAAATAAGAAATATAGATATTAAACAAAAACCGTGTATCAAATTGATACACGGTTTTTGTTTAATTTTGTGCTATTTACTTTATTTTGAAATTTAATTGTCTTCCCTATCATTGAAATGTTTTAATACTTTTTATCGAAAATTGGAAAATTATGGAGAACGCTATTTTTGGGGAAAATGTCAAGAGAACACCATAAATTTTTTATTCTTATTAAGTTAAACAATTGGAACTTTAAATACTACAGCTGGGTTGGATGATTAATGCTATTTAAAATAATTTAACCCTGCGCAAAAAACACGCAGGGTTATTTTTAGCCTATAATTTCGTATTCAAACGCATTTAAACCATATTTTTTATACTTTTCTCTAAATTCAACATATTCGTCCAAAGTTTCGTGAAAGATAGATATTTGTCCATCAAATTCCTTTGGTAAGGTGTTTTCACCCTTTATAGTCAACTTATTTGCATCACATTCGCTACGCAACAAATCCCAAAATGCATCCCAATTTTTCCCATACCATTCAGGGAAATCAAAGGCAACTCGGATTTTTTCATGAATTTCTAATAAATATTTACATCCCGATAAATCCAACTCAATTATTTTCATTTATTTTCCCTCCTTATACAATTTCATAAAATGTCTCATAATGATCATATGTAACAAATATCAATCCATCATTTGACCAAACAATCCGCTGATTGTTTCGCTTTCCGGTTTTATAATTAATATCCGCCTCATACCATATTCTCCCCGGCTTACTTGGAAGATGTCCATTCTTATTTTTGTATTCACCATTCGTTATCATTTGGTTGGGAATAAAATTTGATGGCCATTTTCTTGGGCGCCAACCTTTGCTTAAAGCATACTCATATGAAGCATAATAGTTCGGCAATTCGCCCATAGTAGCTATCCACCAATCCGCACCAACAAGACCATTAACGGTGGCTGTTCCCGCTTGGATTGTCTCCATAATTTCAATCCAGCAACGGCAATTAGGGTGGATTGGCGGTTCAGGTTCAACTACTTCATCAATAGAAAATATTTCACCGTGTTTGGTTGCACATACATAACAACGCTTCCAATCCTCAATTGTAAGCCAATGCTTATAGTTTGAACTTTTTGAAAGCTTAGGTGATAAAGTATTGCCATTAATAGCTGCTATAAAAATTGCTGCTTCTAAACTCAATTTATACACTCCTTTCGTATTATAACATTCCTTAGCACAAAAGTATAGATTCAATCTTTGCGCGCAAAAGACTTGACAATTTATACTTTTGTTGCTATTATATATTATATGCTACTTTCATCGATTTGTCAACGGTTTTGTAGCACATCTTGGTATTTTGCTACAAATATGTACTTTCGGAGGTTTTTAATATGGAAATGCAACAAATTTTTGGACAACGATTGGAACAACTGCTTTCGGAAAAAGGAATTTCGCAAGGAGAATTTGCCGAGGCGGTAAATTGTTCTCGTCAAAGTATTAATTTTTATATTTTGGGAAAACGCAATCCCGATATCGCTCTGGCAGGAAAAATGGCTGATTATTTAGGTGTTTCTTGCGATTATTTGCTAGGCTTAAGCGATATTCGCGAGGATAAAAGCTCCAACTTAACTGCCGATCAACTTGGACTTACCGATGATACAATGAAATTCTTTGCCGGTTTGCATCTTTTAGCAACCGGTAAAACCAATTTTATGAAAAAGGATTATGAGGCAATCGGTTTCGACTATGAAAAAGAAATTGTTCCATATAATATGGAACAAGGTAAAACCACACTTAAACTTTTGAATGACTTGATTTCGCACGAACGGTTTGGCATATTACTACAATACATCAAACGTTATAGAGATATTGCTAACGGCAGTGATACTATGGCGATTTTGCAGGATTTTATGGTAGAATTAGAATCTCCGCTTACAGGTAAAACTTATGGTAGCAAAGAAGAAAACATGAAAATGATGAAAGAATTTTGTCTTCATATAGCATCTAAGTATTTTGATGAAATTGTCAAAGATATTATTAAAGATTAGAAAATAGCAAAAGCGTGTGCTAAAAAGGCACACGCTTTCTCTTTTACGCCGTTTTTTTCTTTTTCGTAGGCTTTTCAGGTTCAATAAGATGCTTGTTAAGTTCAATATACTCAACAACTTGCATATAAGCATCATAAAACTTGAAAACAATCTCGATATCTCCGCCCTCGTGTACGAAAATTTCCTCTATAAGTTCGGTTACTATCGGTCTTGTTAAAGCCTCAATATTGCCGTACTTCTTAAAATGCGCAACAAAGTCGTTATCTTCGTTGATACCGTTTTTGAATTGCTCTGCCGATTTGGTAAGTCCGGCAATTTTTTCGTCAATAACTCTAAGCCTCTCATTAAGACGTTCCTTTAACATTTGATATTCATCCATTGTAATAACACCG
>JAZORP010000030.1:0-13175 GCA_045656665.1 Acutalibacteraceae bacterium
AGCGTATTGGTGACAACCGACGGCTCCGATTATGAAACCGTTATCGACAGCTATAATGTCGGCAGTGTTGAGGGTTATATTTCTATGACCGCTCAGTACAGCTCATCTGCTACTTTTGACAACCTTTCAATCGTAAACACCTACGAGCCTAATGTATATGTTAAGGCTGACGATGTTTACAAGAACAACTTCAAAGAGGATGCCGCTACTAACCTTAAGAACGACTTCAATTTCTATGCTGACACCACCACCGGAGCTTCCACTGATCAGACCTTGGTTGATGTAACCAGCGAGATTGACGGCACTAAGTTCTATAATACTTCTAACGGCAACCTCGTCCGCGGATCAACCGCAGGCTACGAGACACTAAACTATCTGTCAGCAGGCGCTTTGTATGCAACCTATAAGCATCAGAAGTTCCAGAACTTCACCTTAGAGGTTGACATCACCTACGGCAGTTATCAGTACTTCATCACTGTTGGCGACATGGGTAAGGGCTGGATATTTAATAAAGGCTTCATCTTGACCGTTAAGGGTGCTAATGTTGGTATTTTCAACGCCAATAATTGGGGCGCTAATTACAATCCCGCTAACGGCGGCCAGACAGAGAATACCGTTTCCACCTCTATGACCAGCGGCAACACATACACCCTCAAGTTGGTTGTTAACAATGGCGTTGCCAATGTTTATATTGATGACACTCAGGTTATCACCGATTACAGCGTTACCGTTACAAACGGCTACATCTCTCTCGGAACAAACAACGGTGGCGGCCTTACCTTCGACAATCTCTCTATAACCGGAAGCGACCGTATGACAAACAACGGCGCAACAGCCGGTTACGGTAGATTCTCGGTTGACCCCGTTGCAGGCAAGACCTACAAAGCTGCAGGCTTCAAGGTTGATTATGTTAAGGGCGGCGAAGCTGCATCCACTACTGTTGGCACAACAGAGGTTATCGATCTCGGCGCTAACGCTTACATCAGCTCCTATGGCGATGTTTGCGCTACAGATCTCGATGGAGACAGCAACATCAACGCTACCGACCTTGCAACAATGAAGAGCTTGATGCTCGCAAGAAACACTGCAGAAAATGCTGACCTTATGGATCTCGTTGATGACGATAAGATCAATGTTAAGGACCTTCTTAAGTTCAAGAACATCCTTGTTGACGGTTCCGTATCTTATGTTACTGATGATACTGCTTACAACTACATCATCTCGCTCAGAAGCGTTCTTGATGAAGCTGATGCAGGCTCAAGCATCACCCTCACTCCTTACTTTGTAGACGGTGAGGATGCAACCGTTAACGGACCTGCAGTTACCTACACTGTAGATTCAGACAAAACCTTATCCGAAAATTAATATTTAACCTAAGGGTCAACCCTTTGGAATAATATTTAATTTCACCTAATAAAACAGCAGAGCTATTTGCAAAAATAGCCCTGCTGTTTTTTTGTTGTTTTGATATGGTTTGTTGCCGCGCGAATTTTGATTAAAAACCCTACAGGGTAAATTGCATTATGTAGGGACCGCCCTCTGGACGGTCCGCAAACGGTGGATTTTATGGAACGGACAGTCCGGGAGGCCTGTCCCTACAATTATTCAATAAATTATTCAGTGTAAAAATCATCCTCTTTCCATTTGAGAGGATTGTTGTCGATGTATTCCCAAATTTCTTTGTAATCCTGCTCGCCGCGGATAATGTGGTCGTATGAACGGCTTTGCCAAATATTTTCTTTATACCTTTTATTGCAAAATCTTTTAAATGTTCCAACAAATCTTGAAATTATAGAATTTGTAGGGACCGGCCTCCCGGACGGTCCGTCGGGCATATCGAAAACCCTAATCAACAAATGTATATGGTTTGGCATTATCACATATTTGTCTACCGATATATTATCGTAAAAATCATTCATTGTTCTAATTTGCTCATCCGCAATTTTGCCGTATGGCGATAATATATTTTGCGGACCGTCGGGGACGCCGGTCCCTACAATTATTTTTGATAATATTTCGTTTCTGTTCTTTGTGCATATCGTCATAAAATATGCACCGGGGGTGTTGTAGTCATAATTTTTTAAACGGTTGGGTTTTCTTTTGGGCAGTTCCATTTATATCACCGAATATATTTTAACACAAAACGGGCATATCGGCAAATTGATTTTTATTTATGCCCCAATGCCACCCATACAAACGAATTCAAATTGCATTATGTGGTCCGCAAACGGTGGATTTTATGGAACGGACAGTCCGGAGGTAGCGAAGCGTGCGACGCGGGAGTGAATGACAGTCCGGTGGACTGTCAGAGCCGCCCAGGGACCGAGCCGCAGCGAGAATACTATCCCTACGAAACTCAATATAATTTGTATTATCTTGGAATTGCGGCGCATAATAGTAATTATCGTATGACGAAAATCTTATGATAACCATTACAACCAAAAAGGGCGCGGTGAATATATGCCAGGGCAAATTTCGGACTATGCAGGGGTTACGCTGTCAGGCAGATTGGATGAGGATCTCGCTTTATTTCGCGAAATTTTCAGAAAAGATGCTGTCCTTAGAACAAAAAAAATAAAGGTCCGCAACAAAAACAATTTTGACTGCGCCCTTGTTTATATGGACGGTATGGTTGACTCTGACCAACTCAACGAGGCGGTGATAAAGCCGTTGCTTGTGATGAGCGCGCCTTGTGACAGTTCATCTAAAGCTGAGTATATTGAAACTCAGGTGCTTTTTGCGAGGGATGTCAAGCGAAACGGTGATGTTGCGAAAATTCTTCAAAGTGTGCTCTATGGCGAAGCGCTGCTGCTTATAGATGGGAGCCGCGAGGCGCTGACGGTTGACACAAAGGGTTGGAGAACACGGGGCATAAGCGAGCCTCAGGATGAGCGTGTCCTCCAAGGTCCGCGCGAGGGGTTCGATGAGGCCGCTATGCTCAACCTTGCAATGCTGCGCAGAAAGCTGCAGACCCCCGACCTTTGCATTGAAATGCTGCGGCTGGGCAGAAGAACCTCCACAATGGTTTTTATATGCTATTTGGGCGCTCTTGTTGATGAAAAAATCTTAAAGGAGCTCAAGCACCGCATATCGAAAATCGATATCGACGGAGTGCTTGATTCGAATTATATCGCTGAGCAGATTCGCGACAGCCGCCACTCCCCCTTTAAAACCAGCGGCGCCACAGAGCGCCCCGATGTGGTAGCAGCAAAGCTCTTAGAGGGCAGGATAGCCCTCGTGGTGGACGGAACACCCGTGGTTATGACGGTGCCTTACCTATTCTCTGAGAACTTTCAGTCGGATGAGGACTACTACCTCAATTTTCTTGTCAGCTCGTCTCGCAGATTTTTGCGATATATTTGTTTCTTTCTGTCCATCAGCATCCCTGCGATTTTTATTGCGCTGTCGGTATTCCATAAAGAGCTTTTGCCCACCTCCCTTGCGATTGCCGTCTCGCAGCTGCGGGGCGGTGTGCCCTTTTCACCCTTTACAGAGTGTCTTATTATGATATTTGTTTTTGAGATACTCAAAGAAACCGGCATCAGGATGCCGCAAAGCCTTGGGCACGCGCTCAGCATTGTGGGCGGACTGGTGGTTGGTCAGGCGGCGGTAGATGCCCGAATAATCAGCACCCCGATGCTCATTGTAATAGCCCTGAGCGGCATTTCGGGGCTGATGATACCAAGGCTGAAAGGCGCTGTGTTTTATCTGCGGCTGATATTTGTGCTTTTAAGCGCGCTTTTTGGGCTTTACGGATATATTGCGGGGATAGCGGTGACAATAATGCACATAATTTCGCTCAGGTCATTTGGTGTGGATTACACGATATCCCTCAAAAACGCAGACTTCGAGAGCCTGAAAGACACATTTTGGCGCGCCCCTTGGCGCGCGATGGCAAAACGCCCAGATTTCAACCGTAATATCTACCGACAAAAGCGGGAGAGGAAATAAGGGCCGTGCAAATCACCACCCAAAAATGCGGCGAGATTGGTGTTATGTAGGGAGCGACATCCTTGGCGGTCCGAAAATATAACCTAGCAAAAAATCACCCCTTTGTCGCTCATGCCACGACGGTCTGCAAGGATGGGTTTGCTGAAACGGACAGTCCGGGAGGCCTGTCCCTACTAAAGGCAATAAAATTTTTATATGGAGTTTGTGTTTTGGAACGATATGCTGAAAGAGGAAGAAAATTTGCCGCCGCGGCGCTTTGCGTTGTGATGCTGATATCCTTATGTGGATGCTCTGTCAAAGGGATCTCGCAAGGAGAGAGTCTGCCCTATCTTGTGGCAGCGATAGGCTTCGATTCTGCAGAAGATGGGGTTGCCGTATTATTCGAGACGGTGATGGTCAATTCTGAGGATGCCGAAGCCGATCGGCAGGTTGTGTTACTTTCGGGCACGGGAGCCTCACCGCAAGCGGCGGCAACCGCTGCCGCCGAGAAAAGCGCCGCCGAGCTGATGCTCGGCCATGTGGCAACAATTGTGATAGGCGGCGGTGTTTCGGCCGAACAATTTTGGGAAATAATGAACTATTGCTATGATCAGGACGATATTAACCTTTCTGCCGTTTTTGTGGCGGCCGAAAGCGCCGAGCAGCTGCTTGGGTGCCGCCCTCAATCCACCGTGGCTATGGGGTATGACATAACAAGTATGCAACAGCAGCAAGCACGGCTTTCGGGTGCAGAGTTTAAAAACCGTTTTTACGAAATCGAGGCGGCAAGGGGAAAATCGCCTGATGCATTTTCTCTGCCTTATTTCCAACTCGGTGATGATAGTTACAAGCTTGCAGGCCGCGCGGTTTACAAAAATTCCAATTTGACGGTGAATATAAAATGAAGCAAAAGATAGTTTTTTTCACACACAGGGTGGCGCTTTTTGCCCTCACATTTTTAGGGCAAGGGGTGATTTCGCTCCCGGTCAAAAATGCCGACGAATTCACCTTTTTAGGCTATTTAGCGGCGGTGATTTCCCTATGTTTATTGCTGCCGGCGGCGGTTTTTGTCTCAAATGCGCTCTTTTGCGATGAGGCTTGTTCGGGTTTTAAAAAAGCAGTCGCTGTTATCGCTCTTTTGGCGGTGGCGGTGGCGGCCCTTTTCTTGGCAACAGACACTTTTGAGGCTTTTTATAATTTTGCGGCCGAGGTCCTACTACCCGACACAGCAAAATGGATATGCATCATCACCTTTGCGGCGGTGGTGGGATTTTTTTTGTCCCAAACCACAGAAAATGTGCTGAAATTCTTTCTGGTGGCTTTCGTGTTTGTGTTTTTGGCGGTGATATTCTTCTTTTTAGCCTCACTTGGCGACTACAAGCTGCAGAATATTTTTATTTTCCGTCTTCCGGAGTGGAGCGGTCTTTTCACTCAGGCGAAGCCTTATTTTTTGCAGGCGGTGCTGCCGAGCCTTATTTTCCCTGTATATGAAGCGTTGGCGCTTAAAAAAAGCCGCCTTTCGGCAGCTTTATCATCGGCCGCGGTGGGCAGCATTTTATTGGGGCTTTGCATTTTGGGGTCGGTTTTGCTCTTTGGAGCGCCTCTTGCAGGGAGGCTCGATTACCCTTATGCCTCGGCGGTCAGCACAGTGAGTGTGGGGCGGCTTTTCACCCGAATGGACGGGTTTTCCTATTTCATTTATTTCGCCGCGGCGTTGGCTAAAATCACGGTTTGCGGGGCAACGGCGTTTTTGTCACTTAAAAAAATCGGCTCCCTGTTAAATAAACAGGGAGCTTTAAGTAAAATTTAATCAGACCAATTTATTTTACAAAGGAGCTTTTCAAGGCTTTTTTCAAAATCTACATCCGAGACCGACACCGTAATATCGGCATATTTTTTATAAAGCGGCAGCCGTTTTTTATAAACCGAGTCGATACTCTCACCCGGCCGCATCGCAATACCGCGAGTTGCTATATTATCGAGACGTCTTTTTAAATCCCCAAGGGGAACGTCTAAAAACACGACCGTGCCGTTTTGCTTGAGGTTTTGCATCCCTTTTTCACTCATCACGGCACTGCCGCCCGTGGCGATAACAAAGCCCTCAAGCTTTAAATCGGCGCAGACCGAACCCTCGGCAGCCAAAAAGGCGCCCAAGCCTTTGTTGTTAATAGTGTCCTGCAGGCATTCACCGGTTTTTTGTTGGATGAGTAGGTCTGTATCAACAAACTGCAGCCCCAAGGCCTTTGCCAAAACCACCCCGAGTGTGCTTTTCCCTGCTCCGGGCATACCTATGAGAATGATATTTTGCTTTTTCATATCAGTTTTTAAGGCTCTGCATGGGGGCAGGAATTCTGCCGGCGCGGTCGATAAACTTCTTGGGGGATTTATCGAGATTCACTCGCATTATCGGGCCTGAGCCTAAGAGGCCGCCGAATTCCAGCATTTCGCCCGCCTTTTTGCCTATGGCGGGGATAACTCTGACAGCGGTGGTCTTTGAATTGACCATACCGATAGCCGCTTCGTCAGCAATTATGGCAGAAATAACCTCGGCCGGAGTCTCGCCCGGAATTGCTATCATATCAAGACCCACCGAGCAGACGGCGGTCATAGCTTCAAGCTTTGAAAGCTCAAGGTCGCCCGATTTGGCGGCAGCTATCATACCTGCATCTTCTGAAACGGGGATAAACGCGCCCGAAAGCCCCCCTACATAGGACGATGCCATCACGCCACCTTTTTTGACAGCGTCATTAAGCATAGCGAGGGCGGCGGTTGTGCCGTGAGTGCCGCAGGTTTCAAGACCCATCTCCTCAAGAATATGAGCGACCGAGTCGCCGACGGCGGGGGTCGGAGCCAAGGAAAGGTCAACTATCCCGAAAGGAACGCCCAAGCGTTTTGAAGCCTCTGCTCCTACGAGCTGACCCATTCGGGTGATTTTAAAGGCGGTGCGCTTTATCGTCTCAGCGAGGGTGCCGAGGTCAGCATCAGGGTGCTTTTTAAGGGCGGCCTGGACAACTCCCGGACCCGATACACCCACATGGATGACCGCATCCGGCTCGCCCACACCGTGAAAAGCGCCTGCCATAAACGGGTTATCCTCCACAGCGTTACAAAAAACGACCAATTTCGCGCAGCCGATACAGTCGCGGTCGGCCGTTATCTCGGCAGTTTCGCGAACTATTTGGCCCATAAGCTTTACGGCATCCATATTAATACCGGCCTTTGTAGACCCTATATTTACAGACGAGCAGATATTATCGGTCACCGAAAGAGCTTCGGGGATGGAGCGGATGAGCGCCTCGTCCCCAGCCGAAAAGCCCTTATGCACAAGGGCGGAATATCCGCCGATGAAG
Organism: Acutalibacteraceae bacterium; assembly: GCA_045656665.1. GTDB lineage: Bacteria > Bacillota > Clostridia > Oscillospirales > Acutalibacteraceae > UBA737. Next base: position 7,281 of record JAZORP010000030.1, read on the forward strand.
TTAACTCCTGTAGCCTTTGCCGCGCGCTGCAAAGCCTTGGCATAAAGCACAGGGTCGCCTCCCGAAGCAGCCGCAATCATTGAAATCGGGGTGACTGAAATGCGCTTATTAATTATCGGGATGCCGTACTGCGCCTCTATCTCCTCACCGACCTTAACAAGGTTGCCTGCAAGGCGGGTGATTTTATTATAAATCTTTTCACAGGCGGCACCCACATCGCTATCGGCGCAATCCAAAAGGGATATGCCCATAGTAATCGTTCTGATATCGAGATTTTCTTCGGAAATCATATTTATGGTTTCCATTATATCGTTGAGATTTATCACTTCTGTTTACTCCTTTAGAGAGGGTTAAATTCGGTGCATTGAATTGAAGATATCCTCGTGCATGACGCGGATATCAAGGCCCTTTTCGGCACCAAGAGCGCTCATTTTTTGCGAAAATGAAGCAAATGAGCAGTTAAGCTCCTCAATCTCAGTGAGCATAACCATCACAAACATATCTTTGAGAACTGACTGTGTGATATCGATTATATTTGCATTGCATTGTGAGCAAACAGCGCTCACTTCGGATATGATGCCTACAGCATCCTTTCCTATTACGGATACTACGGTTTTCATACACTTTTCTCCTTTGAAATTCATTATGGATATTTTACCATAACTATCTGTCAATAGCAAACAAAAATTCTATTTTGTGAAAATATAACGACAGTTGCTATATTTTTTGTAAAATTTAGGATATTTTGTGCATTAATATAAAAACAACACAATATATTGTTGACAAACCGTAATATATAGGGTAGAATAATATTGCTCTTCGCACAAGTGCGCAGAGAGTTTTTAGAATTACGGCGGCTTGGGCGATTCGGTTTTAGTTTTGTTTTTATGCCGGGTTGCTCTTTTGTGCGCCGAAAAATAATACAGCTTAACGGTGATATTTATGCAACACAAGAATTGGACAGGCTTTAAAGAGGGTGTTTGGCAGGCAGAAATAAATGTCCGCGATTTCATCCAAACCAACTATAATGAATACAAGGGAGATTCAGATTTTCTCGCCCCTGCGACCCAGCGCACAAATGAGCTTATGAAAAAGCTCAACGCTCTTTTTGCTTTGGAAAGGCATTTGGGCGGCGTGCTGGATATTGACACCGAGACGGTCACTTCACTTACAGCCTATGCTCCGGGATATATCGATAAAGAGAATGAGCTGATAGTGGGAATGCAGACCAACCGTCCGCTTAAAAGAGGGGTCAATCCTTTTGGCGGCATACGCATGGTAAGGCAGGCCTGCGAGGCCTACGGCTACAAGCTGAGCTCTAAGGTAGAGGACGAATTCCGCTTCCGCACCACCCATAACGACGGTGTTTTCAGAGCATATACCGACGAAATGAGATTGGCCAGAAAGAGCCATGTTATAACCGGACTTCCCGATGCCTACGGCAGAGGCAGGATAATTGGTGACTACCGCAGGGTGGCGCTTTACGGTATAGACCGTCTGATTGAAGAAAAGAAGAAGGACAAGGCGGCCCTCGCCTGCGGAAATTTTGATGCAGAGCGCATTTGCCTCGATGAGGAGCTTTACAAGCAAATATCATTCCTTGGCAAGATGAAAGAAATGGCCGCAATGTACGGCTTTGATATAAGTGAGCCTGCAGGAAATGCCAAAGAGGCCATCCAGTGGACATACTTTGCATATCTCGCCGCCATTAAGGAGCAAAACGGCGCCGCGATGTCCTTAGGAAGAGTTAGCACATTTTTTGATATCTATATCGAGAGGGATATTGCCGCAGGTATTCTTAACGAGACAACAGCGCAGGAGCTGATCGACGATTTTGTTATGAAGCTGAGAATAGCAAGGCATCTTAGAACCCCTGAGTACAATGAGCTTTTCGGCGGAGACCCGATGTGGATAACAGAGGCTGTCGGCGGAATGGGTCAAGACGGCAGAACCCTTGTCACAAAGAGCAGCTTCCGTATTCTCAACACTCTTTACACACTAGGCTCGTCTCCCGAGCCGAATTTGACCGTGCTTTGGTCAAACGATCTGCCTGAGGGCTTCAAAAAATACTGTGCCAAAGTTTCTGTAGACACAGATTCCATCCAATATGAAAATGACGATATTATGCGCCCGATCTATGGTGACGATTATGCGATAGCCTGCTGTGTTTCTGCAATGAAGGTCGGCAAGCAGATGCAGTTCTTCGGAGCAAGGTGCAATCTCGCAAAGCTTTTACTCATTGCTATCAACGGAGGCTACGACACCTCGAGCGGGATACACATCGGCCCGCAGATGCCCATTCTGAGCGGAGACAAGCTCGACTATGAGCAGGTGGCTGAGAGACTTGATATATACATTGAATGGTTGGCTAATCTCTATGTCAACACAATGAATATCATCCACTATATGCATGATAAATACGCTTATGAGAAATCTCAGATGGCTTTGCACGACACAGAGGTTGAACGATTGATGGCTTTCGGCATTGCGGGGCTTTCGGTTGTAGCTGATTCTTTAAGCGCTGTGAAGTTTGCAAATGTGAAACCTATTAAGGATGAAAACGGCTACATCTACGATTTTGAGACAAAGGGTAATTTCCCCAAATTCGGAAATGATGATGACCGCGTTGACCTTATTGCTAAAGAGCTCTGCCATAAAATGATAACTGAGCTTCGCAAGACTCCGACCTATCGAAATGCTGTTCACACACTCTCGGTTCTGACCATAACATCCAATGTTATGTATGGCAAAAACACCGCCGCCACACCCGACGGCAGAGCAGCCGGAGATGCTTTTGCTCCGGGAGCCAACCCCATGCACAACCGCGAGGAAAACGGCGCGCTTGCTTCCCTTAACTCGGTGGCAAAGCTCAGCTATGATGACTGCCGCGACGGTATCTCCAACACCTTCTCGATAACTCCCGACGCATTGGGCAAAACAGCAGACGAGCGCATAGTCAATCTCGTTTCTATTCTCGACGGTTATTTCGCCAAAAAAGCGCATCACATAAATGTTAATGTCTTAAACCGCGAGACACTCATTTCTGCATATAACGATCCTGATGCCTACCCCAACCTGACTATCCGCGTTTCGGGATATGCCGTTAATTTCCACAAGCTTTCCCGCGAGCAGCAAAGAGAGGTCATCAGCCGCACCTTCCACGAGGCTATATGATATGACCGCCACAGGATATATAAATTCTATACAGACGCTCGGCGCCCTTGACGGACCGGGCGTCAGGTTTACGGTTTTTATGCAGGGGTGCAATTTACGCTGCGGCTGCTGCCACAACCCTGAGACTTGGGATATGGCAGGCGGCACCGCCTACACGGCAAAGGAGCTTGCCGACAAGGCCGAGCGGTATAAAGAATATTTCGGCTTTGCCGGCGGCATCACCCTTTCGGGCGGAGAGCCGCTTCTTCAGGCCGAATTTGCCGCCGAGCTTTTCTCGCTCTGTCACCAAAAAGGCATCAACACCTGCATTGACACCTCGGGCAGCATTTTAAACGAGGATGTCAAATCGCTTTTAGAGCATACCGACCGCGTTTTGCTTGATATCAAGTATACAAACGATGAGGATTATCGAAAATATGTCGGCTGCAGCATAGAAGCTCCTTTAAAATTTTTAAAATACCTAAACGACAATCGGATAGCCGTGACACTTCGTCAGGTTATAATACCAACTCTCAACGATAACGATGAAAATATCTCAAAGCTTAAAGAGATAATAAAAAATCATCCTTGCATAGATAAAACCGAGCTTCTGCCCTTTAAAAAGCTCTGCTCGGTTAAATATGACAAGATGAATTTGGATTTTAAATTTAAAGAGCTGTTGGAAGCATCGGCAGAAAAAGTGAAAAAATTGCAAAAAAAATTGCAGGAGTGATATTCAACACTCCTGCAATTTTTAATTGTTATTTATTCGGCGTGTTCTTCTGCCGCTTCTTCTGCTACTTCAGCGGGGGCTTCTGTTACTGTCTCAGCTTCAGCTGCTGCCACGGGCTCAGCAGGAATTTCAATTACGGGCTTTAAAGAATTGTAAACATTGGCTTTGGTGGCTTGGATATACGGAGCTACCCAAATATAAGCCAGACCAAAAGTTATGCTTCCTAAAAGAAGCCAGCCTATGAAAGAGAGATCCAAAACAAACAAATCTGCCTTGTGTCCGTTGGTCATCTTCTTTGATTCATTGATGCACTCAAGAGCCGGTTTGCCCTTATTTTCAGCTAATACATACATAGACATTGAATAAGCGTAGAATTTTACAATGCCAGGGATGACGAAAAGCAGAGACCAAAGGAATGTAAATAGACCTACAAGGAAAGTCACCTTGAAAGCTGCCCAAAAATCGTTAAACCCTTCAAATGAATCGCCTGCAGTCGGGGTGCCGCCGGCGGCAATATTAAGATAAACTTTATAGATGCTCAATGCAAATGCCGGTGTAACAATAATTGTAGAAACAAATGAGCCCACAACCGGAATCAACCCCAGAATGAGGCCTGCAAAAAAAGAAAGTACGCCGATAATAAGCGTAATCAAGAATAAAATACCGATTTTACCTTTGATTTGGCTTTTTGCAGCCGCTTTTAATTCTGCTCTGTTCATAAATACTCTCCTCTTAAAATTAAATTCAAAAAATATCAAAAATGAATTTTTTGTGAATTTATTATAGCATAAATACTGCGCAGAGTAAAGAAAAATTGTAAAAACATATCGAAATGTGTCATATTACTTATCTTGGATTTCGATACCTATGAGGAGGGTTTTCACCCTTTTATTATTTTTATGTGGCAAATTTGATAATTATGATGGCACCCCAAAAGGTTAAAGGCTGTTTTTTTACACATACTAAGAAAAATGCAAGTTTTAACCAAAGAGAGGAAGAGTGGATGAAGCTTTTTAAGAAAAACAATCTCTTAACCGCGGGAGCGGGGCTTGCGATAGGGATTGTAAATGGGCTTTTGGGCGCAGGCGGCGGAATGATAGCCGTGCCGTTACTTAAAAAATTAGGTTTAGAACAAAAGGCGGCCCATGCAAACGCCGTGGCAATAATTTTGCCTATAAGCGTCTTGAGCGCGGTGCTCTATATTATAAAAGACTATGTCACTTTAAGTGAAGCTTTAGTATATATGCCGACAGGGGTGTTTGGCTCTGTTGCGGGGACATTTTTGCTTAAAAAAATATCACCCTTGTGGTTGGCGCGTATTTTCGGCGGGTTTATGATCTATGCAGGCGTGCGCCTGCTTCTAAGATGAATATTGCGGCCCTTTTAGCAGGGCTTTTTTCGGGAATAATAGGCTCGATGGGCTTGGGCGGCGGCGCGGTGCTGATAATTTATCTCACCCTTTTCACCGACACAAAGCAGCTGACAGCTCAGGGGATTAATCTGCTCTTTTTTATACCGATTGCCGTTGTGGCGGTGGCGATTTATGCCTTCAAAAAACAGATAAAATGGCGCATCACCTTAAAGATAGCCCTTTGGGGCCTGCTCGGAACAGCCGGGGGATGGCTTTTCACCTCCTTTTTAGGCGGAGAGCTCACTTCCAAAATTTTTGGCGGTCTGCTGGTCATCATAGGTGTTCGAGAAATTTTCACAAGGAAGACAAAAACTGTTGCAGAAAGAGAAAGAAAATGATATACTAAAAAAAGAATAAATGTTCGGAGGGAAAGGTTCTATGTCAAAAACACCGCTTACCGAAAAACAGCAGCTGGTCTATAATTTTTTGGTCAAGGAGATGTCGCAGGGGCTTCCCCCCACAGTCAGGGAGATATGCACCGCTACCGGCATTAAATCGACCTCTACCGTTCACGCTATTTTAAGCGCTCTCGAGGAAGAGGGCTACATAATAAGGGATGCTAAAAATTCTCGCTCAATAAGGCTTGACGCAGGCTTTG
>JAZORP010000031.1:0-1667 GCA_045656665.1 Acutalibacteraceae bacterium
GTCAGGACGCAGTTAACATCGCAAAGACCTTTAACGAGATTCTTGAGATCGACGGAATAATACTCACAAAGCTTGACGGCGATACCCGCGGCGGTGCCGCACTTTCGGTCAGAGCCGTAACAGGCAAGCCGATTATGTTTACAGGTGTTGGCGAAAAGCTTGACGAGCTTGATGAATTCCATCCTGACAGAATGGCAACCCGTATTCTCGGTATGGGTGATGTTCTCTCTCTTATAGAAAAGGTTGAGAGTGAAATAGATGAAAAAAAGGCCGAGGAAACAGCTCGCCGTCTTCAGGAAAACAAGTTTGATATGAACGACCTGCTTGAGCAGTTTGCTCAGATCAAGAAAATGGGTAGCATTAAAAGTCTGTTATCGATGATACCTGGTATGGAAAAGCAGATACGCGATGTTGATATTGATGACCGCCAGATGCTTCGTGTTGAGGCGATTATCAAATCAATGACCAAAAAGGAACGCGCCCACCCAGATGTACTAAACGCTTCACGCAGACGCCGAATTGCCGCAGGTGCGGGTGTTACGGTAGAAGATGTTAACCGTCTTATGAAGCAATACGAGCAAATGAAAAAAATGTTCAAGCAGATGAATTCAAAGGGCTCTAAGCGCAAGATGATGCGCGGTATGGGACCCGGTGGCTTTGGTTTTTAAGTTTAGGTTTAAATAACCCGACTTTAAAGATAGATTATCAGTTTTTGGAGGTGTATTCAGATGGCAGTTAAGATGAGACTTCGCCGTTTAGGCGCAAAGAAGGCCCCGTTCTATCGCATTGTCGTTGCAGATTCGAGGTATCCCCGCGATGGTCGTTTTATCGAGGAAATCGGTTACTATGACCCCACTAAGGACCCCGCTATCGTAAAGATTGATGATGAGAAGGCTAAGAAATGGATCGCTAACGGCGCTCAGCCCACCGATACCGTTAAGGCTCTGCTCAAGAAGAACGGCGTTCTTTAATCCCCTGCCTTTGTGCTTTCGGGGACAACCTACCGAAAGGAGAAGCTGAAATGAAGGAGCTTCTTGTAAGTATAGCTGCCGGTCTTGTAGAGAATCCGGAGGCTGTTGAAGTTACTGTTGACGAGCCCAATGAAGAGGGCGTTATCGTTTTCCATCTTCATGTTGCTGAAAACGATATGGGTCGTGTTATAGGTAAGCAGGGTCGCATTGCTAAGGCAATCCGCACAGTTATGCGTGCCGCCGCAAACCGCAACAACCAACAGGTTGCTGTTGAAATCGACTAATACAGTTTTAATCCGCAGGGCTGCCTTTGGGCGGCCCTTTACGGTAATTAATTAAGAGGTATTTATGAGAAAAGAGTATCTTGAAGCAGGAAAAATTGTTGGAACTCACGGTGTGAGAGGAATGGTCCGAATTCAGCCATGGGCTGATAGTTGTGAGTTCTTGAAAGGCTTTAAAAAATTTTATTTTGATAATGGTACTAGCTTTGTTGAGGTCACTCGTTTGCAACCGCACGGCACGGTTGCGATTGCACAGTTTAAGGGTACGGACACAATTGCAGATGCAGAGACACTCAGGGGTAAGGTTATATATATAAAGCGCAGTGATGCAAAACTTCAAAAGGACAGATATTTTGTTGACGAGCTTATTGGCTGTGCTGTTTTTGATGCTGATAGTAATGAACTACTTGGTACC
>JAZORP010000032.1:0-18898 GCA_045656665.1 Acutalibacteraceae bacterium
ATTGCTTGGTCATATTAAGGAACGGAATAATAATACTCAATTCAAAGGCCAAACCGGAAATACTTATATTATTGAAATCTGTTAGCAAAAACATGCCGCCGACAGTCGCAATTATCACATACAAAATATTACCAAGGTTCATATTGATAGGCCCTAAAATATTAGCATAAGCGTGAGCGCGGGTGCTGTCCTCACAAAGAGCGTCATTAATCCTATCAAAATCCTCCTGAGCTTCCTTTTCATGGCAGAAAACCTTGATTACCTTTTGGCCGCTCATCATTTCTTGAATAAAGCCTTCGGTTTTGCCGAGCGCTTTTTGTTGGCGCATAAAGTACTTGGCAGAGCCTCCGCCTACAACCCTAACAATAAAAAACATAACCGCAACGCCGCAAACCACAACCAAGGTCATCCAGATACTATACCAAAGCATAATACTAAAGACACAAAAAACAACTATTGAAGCCTGCAAAAGCGATGGCATAGCCTGAGACACTAACTGACGGAGCGTGTCAATATCATTAGTATAATAACTCATAATATCGCCGTGCTTATTAGTATCAAAATACTTAATAGGCAAATTCTGCATGCCGTTAAACATAGATTTGCGCATTTTTCCGAGGAAGCCTTGTGTGATAATTGCTATAAGCTGTGTTTGCAGAATAACAGCCCCAAGCGAAACACAGTAAAGACCTGCCAAAATCAAAACCTTTGGAATAATAATCTCTTTAGCAGAGGCCCAATCGCGGCTTATATACCAATCTTCAATAACGGCGATAACCTGCTGTTGGAAAATTGCGGGAATAGCGGCAGTAACAGCTGCAAATATAATACAACCTAAGGTTATAGGCAATAAAACAGGATAATAACCGTAAAGCATTTTTAAAACTCTACCCAAAGCTTTAAAATTAAGTTTTCTGCCCCCTCGCATCGGCGGTGTATTAGGCTTCCTCACTGTCATCACCTCCGTGTGTTTGTTGTTCGTAAACCTCGCGGTAAATATCGCTGATGTTAAGCAATTCTTTATGGGCACCTACTGCTGAAATCGAACCGTTTTCCATAACAATTATCATATCAGCATCTTCAACAGAGGATATACGCTGAGCAATGATAAACTTTGTGGTTTCGGGGATAAACTCCTTGAATCCCTTTCTTATAAACGCGTCGGTCTTAGTATCAACAGCGCTGGTTGAATCGTCTAAAATTAATATCTTGGGCTTTTTAAGCAAGGCTCTGGCTATACAAAGGCGCTGCTTCTGTCCGCCCGAAACATTAGTACCGCCTTGTTCAATATAAGTGTCATACCCATCAGGGAAAGTATTGATAAACTCATCAGCCTGTGCAAGATGGCAAACCTGTGCAATTTCAGCATCAGTTGCGTTTTCATTACCCCATCTAAGGTTTTCCTTAATAGTACCCGAAAACAGCTGATTCTTTTGAAGCACCATTGCAACAGAATCTCTGAGCGTCTTAATATCATAATTTCTTACATCAATACCGCCTACACTAACACTTCCCTCGCTCACATCATAAAGACGGGGAATCAACTGCACTAATGAGGATTTGCTTGACCCCGTGCCGCCGATAATTCCTACAGTCATTCCGGATTTAATAGTAAGATTAATATTTTCAAGGGCGTATCGTTTTGCATTTGCAGAATATTTGAAGCTTACATTATCAAAAACGACCGAACCGTCCTTAACCTCACAAACGGCATTTTCGGGGTTTGCAAGGGAGGGCGCCTCATTTAAAACCTCGCAAATACGCTTCATTGATTCCATAGACATAGTTATCATAACATATATCATCGAAAGCATCATCAATGACATAAGTATCTGCATACCATAGGTGAGCATTGCAGAAATTTGACCCACATCGATGGTGGTGCCACCGCTTGAAATCGCAAGATACGAGCCAACAATCAATATGAAAATCATATTGAAATACATGCAAAACTGCATAAGCGGTGCATTAAATGCCACAATGCGCTCGGCCTTTGTGAAATCATCTGTGATATCATCTGCCGCGTCGGAGAATTTCCTTTTTTCAAACTCTTCTCTTGAAAAGCCTTTAACAACCCTCATACCCCGCACATTTTCTTCTATTGACTCATTAAGTCTGTCATACTTCTTAAAAACTCTTCTGAAAGCGGGCATTGCCTTTCTTGCAACACTAAGCAAACCGAAAATCAGAATCGGAACCACAACAACAAATGTTGTGGCAAGAGCGCCGCCCATAATGTAAGCCATAATTATTGAAAATATGAACATCATAGGGCTTCTTACAGCGGTGCGGATTATCATCATATATGACATCTGCACATTAGTAATGTCGGTTGTGAGTCTTGTCACAAGAGAGGTTGAAGAAAATTTATCAATATTAGAAAAAGAATAGCTTTGTATCTTCTTAAAGCAGTCGTGCCTAAGGTTTTTTGCAAAACCGGCAGAGGCCTTAGCGCAGGTAACAGCAGCTATACCGCCGCAAGCTAAAGAAACTATAGCCAACAGCACTAAAGATATTCCTGTTTTAACGATTTCTTCAACAGGGGCAGACGCCTTGATATTATTAACAAGCTCTGCAGTTATAAAAGGAATATATACCTCAATCAAGACTTCTCCCATAATAAATACAAGGGTCAGTATTGACGGGAGCTTATATTCCCTGATGGATTTTGCTAAGGTTTTAATCATTTTGGTCCTCCATGTTTGCCGCGAGTTTTTGCATAACGCGGAAAAAAACCTCAAGCTCTTCCTTAGAAAGCCCAACTCGCAGCCGCTTTTCGCGCGCCTCAATTTCCTTTGTTATGCGTTTATGAATATCAACAGCCTTTTCGGTAAGCACTATTTTTTTTAGTCTTGCATCATCTTCAACACTTATCCGTGAAATAAGGCCTTTTTGCTCCATTGTTTTTAAAATTACACTTGCCGTTGAACGGCGAATTGAAAAATGACTTTCAAAATCTTTTTGAAAAATATCCCTTTTGCGGTTTTCATAAAAATACGCAATAGCCCAGCCGTTTATACCCTTGACCGGATCCAGACCCAAGCCCACGCGTGACTTTTCAACATCTCGTTTAATAAGATTTGAAAGCTTTCTCACTGCAAAACCAATGTCATTTTCTCTATTCATGACACACCTGCCTTTAAAATGTTAGCTTGCTAACTATTATAGGTCTAATAGATACATTTGTCAAGCGATATTCTACTAATAATTTGTTAAATCTAAGATTTATATAAAAAATAATTACTGCCGCTTTAGACAGTAATTATTTACATAGAATTTTATCCTAATTCCTTAGTTCTTTCAAATGAAGCTTTAACCGCATCCATAACCGCGCCTCTGAAAGCAGAGTTTTCGAGAGCGTGAACACCCGCTATCGTGCTGCCGCCGGGGCTGCAGACCTCATCCTTTAAAGTCGCGGGATGCTTGCCTGAATTTAAAATCAGGTCAGCCGCGCCAAAAAGAGTTTGCGCCGCATATTCAATAGCTTTAGCTCTCTGCAGACCGCATTCAACCCCCGCATCTGCCAAAGCCTCGGCAAACATATAAACAAAAGCAGGGCCGCAACCCGAAACTGCAGATGCCGCATCGATGAGCTTTTCGTCTATTTTGTCGATTCTGCCTGCTTTTTTAAGTCCGTCGCAGAACTCACTGAGTTCATCCATAAAAACCTTATCGTTTGCCGAATAAAGTATCATACCCTTGCCCACAGAAACAGGAGTGTTAGGCATTATCCTGATTATGGGATATTCCCTACCAAGCATTTCGCTGAAAGCGGAAATCTTCATCCCTGCCGCCATTGTCACAAGAACAAAACGGTCTGTGCGATTTTCGAGAGTTTCAGCTATGCTTTTGACAGCATCACTCATCATCTGCGGTTTTATGCCCAAAAAGATAAATTTAGCATTAGCCGCCACCGTGTCAGAATCGGCATAACGGCATCCAAGCTCATCCGCCAATAATTGCGCCTTAACGGAGGCCTTGTCAGCCAGCAAAACCTCTTCGCTGTCTATTGCTTTGCAAACAGCGCGGGCTAAGGCTGAGCCCATATTTCCCGTTCCGATAAATCCGAATTTCACATTAGACATGGTAGAAACCTCCTATCTGATTTGACCGTTGCCCTTAATTATATATTTATATGTGTTAAGCTCACTAAGCCCCATCGGGCCTCTCGCGTGTAGCTTTTGGGTGGATATCCCCATCTCACAGCCAAGCCCGAATTCTCCACCGTCGGTAAAGCGTGTAGAAGCGTTAACATATACTGCCGCCGAATCAACACGGGCTGTGAAATAATCAGCGCTTTGGCTGTCAGATGTAATTATGCTTTCGCTGTGATGTGTGGAGTGCTTTGTGATATGTTCAACCGCATCTTTTGTGCTGTCAACGATTTTTATCGCCATTTTATAATCCAAAAACTCGGTGTCAAAATCATCCATACCAGCTTGGGACACATCGATTATCTCTCGTGTTCTTTCGTCACCTTTAAGTTCTACCCTATTTTCTTTATAAAACAACTCATATAGCTTAGGTAGAAACTTTTCGGCAATATTTTTATGCACAAGGCAGACCTCAGCCGCATTACAAACCGATGGGCGGCTCGTTTTGGCATTATTTATAATATCCAGTGCCATATCAATGTTAGCAGATTGATCCACATAAATATGGCATATACCTGTTCCTGTCTCTATGCAAGGCACCTTAGCATTGTCTGTGCAGGCTTTTATAAGTCCTTTTCCGCCGCGAGGAATGAGTAGGTCAACAAGCCCAACCGCAGTCATAAGTTCATTTGCGCTGGCGCGGGTTGTGTCCTCGATAAGATTGATGTAATCTTCGCTAATTCCGCACTCACGAAGACCGGACTTCAGGGCTTTCACAATGGCAGATGCGCTGGCAAAAGCCTCCTTGCCGCCTCTGAGCACACAGGTATTTCCGCTTTTAAAGCTGAGGGCCGCCGCATCCGAGGTTACATTCGGGCGACTTTCATAAATTATCGCCACCACGCCAAACGGCACAGAGGTCTTCTCAATAACAAGACCGTTTGAGTGTTCGCCTCTCTCTATAACTCGGCCAACGGGGTCAGGCAAAGCCGCAACCTCTAAAATACCTTTTGCCATAGCTTCAATGCGGCCTTTATCAAGACTCAGTCGGTCAATCATAACTGCAGAAACGCAGTTTTCAGCCGCCTTAACATCAAGCTCATTCGCCTCAAGTATACTGTCGCAATTATCTATCAAAGCCTTTGCCATAGCCTTAAGCCCTGCATTCTTAATCTCGGTAGAAAGCGGGGCTTGCAAAGAGTTTTGCTTGGCTTTTAAAAGTAATTGTTCGGTGGTCACCATATTTTTACCTCTTTTCGGCAACAAAGCGTGTTCCAACATCGCGGCCGTCTACAATATCGTAAAGCACATTCGGCTCCTTGCCATTAGCAATAACTACATCGGCGCCGCAATTATTGGCTATTTTTGCCGCCTTTATCTTGGTTGTCATACCGCCGGTACCCAAAGCGCTGCCGGCTCCGCCGGTCATATCCTCGATATCCTTTGTTATCTCGGTCACGGTATGCAGTAAAACTGCATTTTTATCCTTGTGTGGGTCTGCTGTGAAAAGACCGTCGATATCAGAAAGAATGACAAGCAAATCCGCTTGCAGAGTAGTGGCAACAATAGCGCCGAGGGTGTCATTATCACCGATAACGATCTCATCTGTGGCGATGGAGTCATTTTCGTTAACGATCGGCAGAACACCTAATTCAAGAAGTCTGCGCATAGTGTTTTCAAAATTGGTTCTGCGGTCGATGTGTTCAATATCTGCGCCGGTTATAAGAATTTGGGCTACGGTATGATTATATTCTGAAAAAAGCTTATCGTAAATATACATCAGTTCGCACTGACCTACGGCCGCAGCCGCCTGCTTAGTTGGAATATCAGCAGGCCGGCTAGAGAGAGAAAGTTTTCCAACTCCCATACCGATAGCGCCGGAGGAAACTAAAATAATCTCATTTCCGGCGTTTTTTAGATCGCTCATTACCTTGCAAAGCTCTTCAACACGGCGAATATTAAGTCTGCCGTTTTCGTAAGCTAGGGTCGAAGTGCCGAGTTTAATTACAATTCGCATTTTCTTTCTCCTAAAAAATCAATACAATTTTTAGTTTCACACTAAGGTTGCTGCCATAACCGCCTTTATTGTGTGCATTCGGTTTTCGGCCTCGTCAAAAACTATTGACTGTGCGCTTTCGAAAACCTCGTTTGTGACCTCCATTTCGGCTATGCCGAATTTTTCACTCATTTCTTTCCCTACGGTTGTGTTAAGATCGTGGAAAGCAGGTAGGCAGTGCATAAACACAGCCTTATCCCCTGCATTATCCATAATTTTTTTATTTACCTGATAGGGTGACAGCTCTTTAATACGCTCTGCCCAAACCTCCTCAGGCTCACCCATTGATACCCAAACATCGGTGTAAATAACATCGGCACCCGTTGTGGCCGCTATTGGGTCCTCAATAAAACGAAGGGTTGCTCCACTCTGCTTTGCGATTTCCTCGCATTCTGCTATGAGCGCCTCATCGGGGAAATATTTTTTTGGAGCACAAGCTGTGAAATTAAGCCCCATTTTAGCGCAACCCACCATAAGCGAATTACCCATATTATAACGGGCATCTCCCATATAAACGAAATTAATTCCAGCAAGCTTACCGAAATGCTCCTTGATGGTAAGGAAATCAGCTAAAATCTGGGTTGGGTGGAATTCGTTTGTAAGACCGTTCCAAACAGGAACTCCCGAATATTTCGCCAAATCCTCAACAATTTCCTGTCCAAAACCTCGGTATTCTATCCCGTCATACATTCTGCCGAGAACTCTGGCAGTATCGGCAATACTTTCCTTTTTGCCTATCTGTGAAGCTTTTGGGTCAAGATATGTGACCCCCATACCAAGGTCATGCGCCGCAACTTCAAAGCTGCAGCGAGTTCTTGTACTGGTCTTTTCAAAAACAAGAGCGATATTTTTGCCCTCACAAAGTTTATGCGGGATACCGGCCTTTTTCTTATATTTAAACTCTGCCGCCATATCTATAAGACAGGCTATCTCCTCAGCAGAAAAATCTAAAAGTTTTAAAAAGCTTTTACCTTTAAAATCCATTTGTATCCTCCTATTCGCAAGCCTTTATAAGCGCATCAATCGCCTTTTCAAGCAGCTCTAACGGAATGTTGAGTGCCGGCAAAAGTCTAACCTTGTCCTTTGCCTTAATCACAAGCACACCGTTCTCACGGCATTGTGATATCACCTCAGCCGCGTCCTTTTCGGTTTCAATTCCAAGCATAAGGCCCATACCGCTGACCGATTTGACGCCTTTTGCCCCGTTGAGCTTCTCAAATATGTATCGGCTTTTATTAACTACATCCTCAAGCAATTCATCATCAATTCGGCTTAAAATATTGATTGCTCCTGCACATGCAACCGGATTTCCGCCAAAAGTTGAACCGTGGCTGCCCGGAACTAAAATTTCTTTTACCTTTTCTCCCAGCATAGTGGCTCCAAGCGGCAAGCCTCCGCCAAGGCCTTTTGCCGTTGAAACAATATCGGGTGTCACCCCATAGTTCATATAGCCGTAAAGCTTGCCGGTGCGGCCGTTTCCGGTCTGCACCTCATCGGCAATAGTGAGTATATCATATTTCTCAGCAAGTGAGAAAATCGCATTTACAAACTCGTTTGTAAGAGGCAAAACCCCTCCCTCACCCTGAACACATTCGAACATAATAGCCGCAACCTTGTTGCTTTCTACCTTTTCTGTCAGGTCATCTATATTATTGGCCTCGGCATAAACAAAACCCTCAGTAAGAGGTAGAAAATCCTTATGGAAAACCTCCTGCCCTGTAGCAGCAAGGGTAGTAATAGTTCTTCCGTGAAAGCTGTTTTTAAGGGTGATTATCTTGTTACATTCCGCGCCCTTTTTCTCTGCGGCATATTTTCTGGCAACCTTAATTGCGCATTCGTTTGCCTCAGCGCCCGAATTTGAGAAGAAAACCTTTGACATTCCGGTTCTTTGACAAAGCATTTGTGCAAGAACTGCGCACGGCTCAGAATAGTAAAGATTAGAAGTGTGTTGCAAGGTTTTAAGCTGACTTGTCACAGCCTCTACCCACTCGTCATCAGCTACACCAAAGGTGTTTACTGCAATTCCGGTAGCAAGATCGATATATTCCTTGCCCTCATCATCCTTAACAAGCGAGCCTTTGCCCTCCTTAATTAAAATCGGAAAACGGGCATAGGTGCCGGCAATATATTCATTGTCTATTTGCTTAATATTCATCGCTATTATCCTCAACTACCATTGTACCCGCGCCCTCATCGGTTAGGGTTTCTATAAGGAGTGAGTGCGGCACGCGGCCGTCCATAATTATAACCTTTTTAACACCCCTGTTTATGGCATCAATGCAGCACTCTACCTTAGGTATCATTCCGCCCGAGATGGTGCCGTCATTAAACAACTGAACCGCTTCTTTAATATCAATGCAGGGTATGATAGATGAGGGATCGTCCTTATCCTTAAGAACCCCTGCAATATCGGTCATAGAAATGAGCCTTTCTGCCTTTAAAGCGCCGGCAATATAAGCGGCGGCAGTATCGGCATTGATATTATAAACATTACCCTTATTATCGCAGGCAACAGTAGATACAACGGGTATATAATCGTTTTCAAGAAGGTCGGTGATGGGCTGGGCATTCACCTTTGTAATCTTGCCTACAAAGCCCAATCTTTCATCCTTCATTTCAGCCTGAATAAGCTTTGCATCAAGGCCTGAGATACCCATTGCTTTTCCGCCCTTTGTGCCCAAAAGGTTTACAAGGCTTTTATTGATCTTGCCTGCCAAAACCATCTGAACTACATCGGCAGTTTCCTTATCTGTTACACGCAGACCGTCAACAAAAACTGACTGCTTACCGATTTTCTTTAAAGTATCGGTTATCTCGGGTCCGCCTCCGTGAACAAGAACCACCTTGACACCAATCAGGTGAAGAAGAACTATATCCTCCATCACCTGCTGCTTTAAATCCTCGTTTATCATAGCGTTGCCGCCGTATTTTACAACAACAATCTTGCCGTAATATTTCTTTATGTAAGGTAATGCTGCTGTAAGCACCTCGGCTCTTTGCGCGTTGGTAATATTATCAATATACATTTTTTACCCTCTTTTAATCAGGTTCTGTAATCCCCGTTGATTTTTACATAATCGTATGTAAGGTCGCAGCCCCACGCTGTGGAAGAGAATTCACCGCCATTAAGTTCTACAGCAATTTCAATTTCACTCTCAAGCAGAATTTGCTTAGCCTTTTCTTCCGAGAAATCGACCCCTGCACCGTTTTTGCAGACCTCGATTTCCCCCTTAGCCGATCTAAAGGCGACATCTATTTTTGTTACATCAACATCCGCGCCCGAATATCCTATAGCGCAAAGCACTCTGCCCCAGTTGGCATCAGCTCCGAACATCGCCGCCTTTAAAAGCGAAGAACAGATAACCGATTTTGCGACAGTTTTGGCGATCCCCTCTGTGGGAGCACCCGTCACTTTACATTCAAGTAGCTTTGTGGCGCCCTCGCCATCTCCTGCAATTTTACGGCAAAGGTCAACCGTCACCGTGTTAAGGGCTTTCATAAACTCCTCGAAAGCTTCACCCTCACAATCAATTTCGCTATTACCTGCCATACCGTTTGCCAAAACAACTACCATATCGTTGGTAGAAGTGTCACCGTCTACGCTAACCATATTAAAAGTTGTCTGAATATCACTCGAAAGGGCCTTTTGAAGCATTTTACTGCTTATTGCGCAGTCGGTGGTGATAAAGACAAGCATAGTTGCCATATTGGGGTGGATCATCCCTGACCCCTTTGCAATACCGCCGATTTTACATTCTTTGCCGCCGATATTAAAACTTACAGCAATCTCTTTTAGCCTTGTGTCGGTGGTCATAATGCCCTCAGCAGCCTGTGCGCTATTTTCAGAGCCGAGGCCCGAAACCAGCTGCGGGATGCCGTTCTTTATAGGCGTAATATCAAGCGGTTGACCGATAACACCCGTAGAAGCCACCACTACATCATCGGCCGAGATTCCAAGCTCTGCCGATAACAAATCACTCATCTGCTCGGCGATTTCAACACCGTTTGCGTTGCAGGTGTTGGCATTGCCGCTGTTGCAGATTATCGCCTGAGCATAACCGTCAGATATATGTTTTTTGGTGACGCCGAGCGGCGCGCCTTTCACAAGATTTGTGGTGTAAACCGCGGCCGCGGTTGCCTTTTTCTCGCTGAAAATCAGGGCAAGGTCCCTTTTTGAACGGTTCTTTCTGATGCCGCAATGTATTCCGCTTGCTTTAAAACCCTTTGCGGCACAGACGCCGCCCGAGATAATTTCCATATTTTCAAACTCCTAAATCACAATTCGAGACCCTCGGTCTTATCGGCGCCGAGCACCAAATTCATACACTCTACTGCCGCTCCTGAAGCGCCTTTGCCGAGGTTATCATAGCGGGAGATGAGAAGTATCCGCTCATCATTACCGCTAACCGATATTTCCATACAATCCTTATTTTTAAACCGATTTGCCGAAGCGAAACCGCACTCGTCAAAATCTTGGCTGTATGTAACAACGGGGCCCGTGTATTTTTCTTTATATACATTTCTTATATCCTGAACAGTAAAACCTTTGTTTAGCATACTCGTAAAAATCGGCACCGTAACCTCCATCCCGCTGTAAAAATCATCCACCACCGGAATAAAGGCAGGGGCATTATTGATGCCTGTGACCGCCGTCATTTCGGGCAGATGCTTATGGGATTGAGAAAGACCGTACTGACGGGGGGCTGAAAGCAGCTCGCCTTTTGTCTCAGCCTCATACTCAGCAATCATTTTCTTGCCGCCGCCACTGTAGCCTGTGAGAGAAAAGCAGGAAAGCAAAATATCTTTATTAATAATTCCTTTCTCTACAAGCGGGAAAATAAGTGAAATAAACCCGCTTGCATGGCAACCCGGCACCGCAATTCTCTTGGAGCTTATGATTTTCTGTTCATACTCTTTTGAAAGCTCGGGAAAACCGTATGCCCAATCAGGGTTAGTGCGATGAGCGGTAGAGGTGTCTAAAACTACCGTATCAGGGTTTTCAATCAAACCCACCGCCTCAATAGCAGCCGCGTCAGGAAGGCATAAAAAAGCAATATCCGCAGTGTTCAAAGCAGCCTTTCGGGCAGCTGTGTCCTTGCGGTTTTCTTCGGTAAGTTTTATTAGTTTAATATCTTTTCTGCTTTCAAGCCTTTCGGCAATGCGAAGACCGGTTGTCCCCGCACTGCCGTCAATAAATACCTTTTTAATCATTAAAAAACTCCGTTATATATTCTATCTGCTTATCGACCGATTGCTTGCCCGTTCCTCCGGCGGAAATTCGTTTTGAAACACAGGTTTCAAGTGATATTTCCTCAAAAAGATCCTCGTCAAACAACGGGTCAAATTCTCTGTATTTTTCAAGCGGCAATGTTTCGAGAACAAAACCGTTTTTAATGCAAAATCCTACAATTTCGCCGACATGCTTGTATGCCGTTCTAAAAGGCATACCCTTTTTAACGAGGTAATCTGCAAGGTCGGTCGCGTTTATAAAGCCTTCTCCTGCTGCTTTGTACATATTATCTTCGAGCACATTCATAGTGGCAATCATGGAGGTAAAGACTTTAAGGCATTTTTTAACCGTGTCAACAGCGTCAAATATAGCCTCTTTGTCCTCCTGCATATCCTTGTTGTAGGCTAAAGGCAGGCCTTTAAGAATTGTCAGCATTGCAAACAAATCACCGTACACCCTGCCCGTTTTACCTCTTACAAGCTCAGCCATATCAGAATTCTTTTTCTGGGGCATAATGCTCGAACCGGTAGTATAGCTGTCATCAAGCTCCACAAATTTGAACTCCCAGCTGGACCAAAGAATTATCTCCTCCGAAAAGCGGGAAAGATGCATCATAAGTGTGCTAAAATCCGCCAACAGTTCAACACAGAAATCCCTGTCCGAAACACCGTCGATACTGTTAAGGGTGATACCGTCAAAGCCAAGAGCCTTTGCGGTCATCTCGCGGTCTGTGTTATAGGTGGTTCCTGCTAAAGCGCAGGAGCCTAAGGGCGAGAGATTCATACGCTTTGCAGCATCTTTCAGTCTCCCGATATCCCTTGTGAGCATCATTGCATAAGCCATTAAATGATGGGCAAATGTGATGGGCTGAGCACGCTGCAAATGGGTATACCCCGGCATAATAGCGCCTTTGTGGCATTTGGCCTGCTCGGTGATGGCCTCTAAGAGCTCCTTAATAAGGGAGATAATCTCCTCAGTTTCATCCCGAAGATAAAGCCTTATATCAAGAGCGACCTGATCATTGCGGCTCCTCGCAGTATGAAGCCTTTTGCCGACATCCCCTATCCTCTTTGTCAACTCCGACTCAACAAACATATGTATATCTTCGGCATCCATATCAAAGGAAAGCTTACCGCCCTCGAGGTCGGTTAAAATTTCTTCCAAAGAAGAAATTATGGTCTCGCTGTCCTCCTTGGATATTATACCCTTGGCCGCAAGCATTGCTGCATGAGCCATTGAGCCTGTGATATCCTGCCTATACATTCTCGAATCAAAGTGAATCGAGGAGTTAAAATCGTCGGCCTCTTTGTCGAGCGCTTTGCTGAATCTGCCAGCCCACATTTTATCCATCAAAATTTACCTACTTCTAATTATTTTAAACCGTTTTTAGCCTTCATCTTTGCATAGACCTTAGTGGGCAGACCGTAAAGATTGATAAATCCTGCCGAATCCTTCTGGTCGTAAACCTCATCCTCATCAAAGGTTGCAATTTCAGGGTCATAAAGCGAATAGGGCGAAGAAACGCTTGCGTTTATCATATTGCCCTTGTAAAGCTTCAGTGTAACATCACCGGTCACGGTTTTTTGAGTGGTTTTTACAAATGAGAGTATAGCCTCTGTCAGAGGAGTGAACCACTGAGCGTTATATACAAGCTCTGCAAGCTTTTGAGCAACAAGAGCTTTATAATGAGCAGTTTCTTTATCAAGGCAGATGCTCTCAAGAACACTGTGAGCCTTGTAAAGGATAGCGCCTCCGGGAGTCTCGTAAACGCCGCGGCATTTCATACCGACAAGGCGGTTTTCAACAATATCAAGAAGACCGATGCCGTTTTCACCGCCCAATTTATTAAGGGTTTCAACTATTTCCACAGCACCCATTTCTTTGCCGTCAACCGCGGTGGGAACTCCCTGCTCAAAATGAACAGAAACATAGGTCGGCTTGTCAGGCGCCATCTCGGGAGAAACTCCCATCTCAAGGAAGCCCTCCTTATTATATTGCGGCTCGTTTTTGGGATCCTCAAGATCAAGACCCTCGTGGGACAAATGCCAGATATTCTTATCCTTAGAGTAGTTGGTCTCGCGGTTTATCTTAAGCGGCACATTGTGAGCCTCTGCATAAGCTATTTCCTCCTCGCGGGACTTAATATCCCACTCTCTCCAAGGAGCGATTATCGGCATATCCGGAGCAAACGCCTTAATAGCAAGCTCAAAGCGAACCTGATCATTACCCTTACCTGTGCAGCCGTGGCAGATAGCATCTGCCCCCTCTGCAATAGCA
This sequence comes from Acutalibacteraceae bacterium, assembly GCA_045656665.1. Taxonomy (GTDB): domain Bacteria; phylum Bacillota; class Clostridia; order Oscillospirales; family Acutalibacteraceae; genus UBA737. The sequence continues at coordinate 13,658 of JAZORP010000032.1, forward strand.
ATCTCGGCAATTCTCTTAGCAATAGGCGGGCGGGCAAAAGCGGTACCCAGCATATAATCCTCATAAAGAGCGCCTGCCTGAACGCAGGGGAAAACATAATCGGTCAAGAACTCCTCGGTCAAGTCCTCGATATAACATTTTGAAGCGCCGGTCTTGATGGCCTTTTCTTCAAGACCCTCAAGCTCGCTTGCCTGACCCACATTGCCCGAAACGGCAATAATTTCGGGGTTATTGTAGTTTTCTTTAAGCCACGGGATGATTATAGAAGTATCCAAACCGCCCGAATATGCAAGAACTACCTTTTTTATGTCCTTTTTATTCATAATTTGTTCCTCCATTTGCATAATATGCATTAATTATTTGTTTTCATTGCATAAATAATACCATATTTTGAATAAATATGCAACAAATATTTTGATTTTTTTATTTTTTTACCTATTGCATATAAGTCTGCAAAAAGCAGATAATTTTTTTTACAATTTATACAAAAAATATCTAATAGCCCTCGCAACTACGAAGGCTAAACTCAGTCATGTAGATAAATTGTTCTTGAATTTCGGTGCATATATACGTTAAGCACCAGCCCAACTCCCAAATATAGGCACAAAAGCGATGTTCCGCCTGCGCTGAAGAAAGGTAATGTAACACCGATAACCGGTAAAACCGAAGAGCACATCCCGATATTTATAACAGCTTGAGCAAATATCATGGCAAAAATACCCACGCAGATATATTTACCGCCCTCATTCGTGCAGATGCGGGCGATCCTTATGCATCGCAAGGCTATGGCCGCTATCAGTATAATAACTACAAGGCATCCTAAAAAACCAAACTCCTCACCAATGCTCACAAAAATAAAATCATTATGGCTCTCGGGGATGACACCCGCTTGGGTCAAATCTCCCTGCAAAAATCCCTGGCCGGTAAGTCCGCCGTTTGCAAGAGCTATTCTTCCTCGCCACTGCTGATAGCCGATACCCTGAATATCGCCCTCAATATCAAATAGCAGCTTTATACGCTCGCGGTGATCCTCATTAAGCACGAAAAAGTATATGAGAGGAGATGCTGCCAAAACAGCCGAAAATGCAATCAGGAAATATTTCCACGAAACTCCCCCAGCCCACATCATAAATATAAACATCACTGCAAAAACAAGAGCTGTGCCGTAATCCCCTTGGAATAGTATCAAAGCCACAGGAAAGACTCCGTGCGCACAAAGGGGCAATAGATATTTGATTTTATTTATATTGGGTTTGATTTTTCTGATATGCTCGCTGAAGGTGATAACAAAGGCTATCTTCATCAGCTCGGAAGGCTGGAATGCGGTGATACCGAGATCGAGCCAGGCTTTATCATCGGTCCCCTCAGGAGCTATACCAATAAAGAATGTCAGGATAACAGGGATAAGGCCTAAAATACCTATTATGTACCATCTGTTTAAAAATCTCTCATAATCAAAGGTCGATATGACAATAGCCGCACACAGCCCCATAAGCATACCCAGCACCTGCACCAAAAACGGACGATAGCTCTCCATATAGCGCGTGGTTGAAAAAACCGCTATACAACCGTATGAAGTGGCAAAAAGGCAAAGTATCAGCATAAGCTTGTCCGACTCGCGGAAAAAGTCTGCTATTTTAGCCATCAAATGTCTCATAACTGCCACCTCCTAAATTAATTTATATTATACCACATAAGATACTGCTATTGCAACATCGATATTTGAAAATACTTGCATCTGATATGCTGATATGCTAATATGAAAAAAGAGGGGGAATATATATGGTTTTTCAAGCAAGACATATTTTTGCTCTTATTATTTCAATTTATATGATATTTTGTTTATCTTCGGAGGCAAGCATCGTGTCAGCAGCCCAAAAAACAACCTTAGTTGAAATTGATTTCATAGGAAATGAGGCCGAAAAAGCAGGCTTTGCTCAGAGTAAAATCACAATTACCCCTGGCGACGGTTGCGCCGTGGACGGTTATTACCTTGTTTACTACACCGATGGAAGCAATGTTCTCCCCGAATATGACGAAGTTTTAGCTATTAAGATTGACGGCAGTAAAACCGTAACGGGCGAGATAAGTGACGGTATTATGCTCCCTTCAAAAGCAAGAGGAATTGCCGTTTTTGAATGCGAAACATACTTTCTCGACAAAAACCCCGACATAAGCACCGCTGTTGCAACTGCCAAAATCCCCGAGAGCAAATACCTGCTCGATCTCGGCGCAACAGAATTTTCCTTTGGCGCCCTTTCAGACAGCCACATGAATTACGAGCCTTACAACAGAGGCGCTTATGCAAAGTTAAAAAATGCGATGAACTTTTTCTCTCAAGAAAATATGGATATTGTTGTTATAGCCGGTGATGCCACGGGTGACCGCGGCGAAAATCCCAATCTTGATGCTCAATATATGAAGCATATCGAGATAATCAAAAATTCCAATTTCGATATAGATAAAGTATATGAAGGCATCGGAAATCACGGCAACACTCCAAGTGACGCTCGTTTGCTAGATCAATATCTCGGCGGCGATGATGAAAAGCACCCCGTTTTAAATTCCCCCTATTTTCACGTTTTTTTCAAAGGTGAGGGCAATAATCGCGACAACCTGTTTATCTTTATGGCGCAGGAAATTAAATCTCCCGGAGACAGCGCTAAATACGATAATTTTTCAAAAAAGCAGATCGACTGGCTCGAAGACCTGCTCATCAAATACGGCCACACCGACACTAATATTTTTATAATTGAGCATGCACCGTTTCTCGGCTATGGTGCAGGTGATATCAAAAACGGCAAATATACTGCCTGCATTACACTTAAAGAAGAATTCACTCAAACCATGCGTTTCAAAACTCTCCTTGAAAAATACAAGGATACCATAGTTATGTCCGGTCATACACATGTGTCCTTCTACGAGGATGCCAACTATTCCAATGAATCAGATACATTTGCCCATACTGTACACATCGGTTCTACCTGCCAACCTTGCGGCTACGGTGAAGGTACCTCACTGATAAGGAGCTATGACGGCAGGCACGATGTCACCACAGAATATGGCAGCGAAGGTTATACCGTTAACATTTATCGCGACTATATTGCTTACACAGGCTACAATTTCTCAACCGGCAAAATCATCCCGGCCGCATGCCTGCTTATCCCATCGAAGGCAAAGACCGGAATTTATGCCGCAGACGACACACAATCAGAAACCCCTCCCTCTACATCATCTTCAAACACTTCCGGCTCAAATATCTCTCCCGAAAAAGACACCTCTACCGAAACAGATACTTCGACCCAAGCTAATATTATCAGCGGATCTGTTTCTCAAGACACCTCATCTTCTTCCAACATTACACCATCTTCAATCATCGAAAACTCCTCCGAAATTTCCCACTCAGATAATGCTGCATCACAGAGCGCTTCAACAGAAGCCGACTCACAGAAGGATGCTTATACCGAGACTCCTTCCAAGGATAAAACACCCTCGAAAGACTCATCTTATAGTAAAATCTCTAGATTTCCGTGGTGGGGGTGGCCTTGCATTGCAGCTACTGTTATTATAATTGCCGCCACCGTAATACTCATCATTTTGATAAAGAAAAAAGCAGGTGCTTAATCCTAATGCCGCAACTAAATGGTTGCGGCATTATTGCTAATTGTTTTAAATTTGTTTTTCTTTATCAAAATTGTATGTTGCTGGAGAGACTATTTAAAATAAATATTCAAGTAGGTCTTTAAAATTGTTACAAAATGTGCTAAAATAGTTTAAAATACTTCTTTGGATGGTTTTTTATGGAATATTTTTTCTCAAAAAGCCCGCAGGAAACCGAAAAAATTGCCGAAAATTTAGCCGCCACTCTCATCGGTGGTGAGGTCATCGCTTTCAGAGGCGGCCTCGGTATGGGCAAAACCTGCTTTACAAGAGGGCTGGCAAATGGGATTGGCTTTGAGGGTGAAGTTTCCTCCCCTACATTTGCTCTTATAAATGAATATCTCGGCGGTGAATTTCCCGTCTTTCATTTTGATATGTATAGGATAAACTCTTGGGAGGATCTCTACTCATCAGGCTTTTTTGAATATATCGACCGCGGTGGCATAGTCGTTGCAGAGTGGAGCGAAAACATCGAAAGCGCCCTGCCCGAAAACACCGTTTATGTCGAATTTGAAGCCCCGTCAGAAAACGAACGCAAAATCACCATTTGGCACAAAAAGGAGCAAAACTAATGAAGATCCTTTCTATCGAATGCTCGGCCACACCTTGTAGTGTTGCCTTGTCGGACAACGATAAGATACTCGCATCAAATTTCACAATGGAGCGTCTTACACATTCTCAAACACTTATGCCAATGGTTGAGGATGTTTTGAAAAGAGCAAATATTTCTTTTAGTGAAATTGAAGGCTTTGCAGTTGCGGCAGGCCCCGGCTCCTTTACGGGGGTTCGCATAGGAATCAGCGCAGTTAAGGGTATGGCTGCTGCTAAAAAGCTTCCTTGCGCAGCAGTTTCAACCCTCTGCGCTATGGCTCAGCTTCACAGCGGGCACAACTGCATCGTTTGCGCTGTTATGGATGCTAGATGCAATCAGGTTTACAATGCAGTTTTTGATATAACCGACGGCAAGATAACCCGCCTTTGTGATGACAGAGCCCTTTTATGCGACGAATTAGCAGAGGAAATTAAAAAAATCTCGCAGACATCTAAAAAAGATGTTATAATAGTTGGTGACGGCGCAGAAATCTTTTACCCTTATGTAGAAGAGCTTGAACGCGCAAGGCTTGCAGAGCAGAGTCGCCGATATCAAAATGCCGAGGGTGTGGCAAAAGCAGCCGTGGGCATTTTTGAAAAGAATAAAACCGTTTTGCCCGAGGAACTTCTTCCTATATACTTGAGGCTTCCCCAAGCAGAGCGTGAATTAAAACTTAAAAAGGAGCAGGAAAAATGAAAATTGCTATCGGATGTGACCACGGCGGTCTTGAACACAAAAACGCTATTGCCGAGCACCTGAGAGAACGCGGATTTGATGTTGCCGATTTCGGCATTCAAGAATCCATACCGGTCGACTATCCTGACATTGCCGTAAAGGTCTGTGACAGCGTTATTGCAAAAGAAAATGAGTTAGGTATTTTAGTTTGCGGAACAGGTATCGGGATGTCGATAGCCGCCAACAAGGTTAAAGGCATTCGCGCAGCGGCCTGCAGTGAGCATTTTTCAGCTAAATACACCCGCCTGCACAAT
>JAZORP010000033.1:0-2288 GCA_045656665.1 Acutalibacteraceae bacterium
ACATTTCTATAACAACGAAAGAATACAGCTTAAAACAAAACTGACTCCCCTTGAAAAGAGAAGTCAGTATGCTGCTTAAAATTCAATTTTAGCTACCATAAGGTGCTTTTTTGTACTGTCCGCACAAATTGGGGCAGTCCACTCAGTGCATCCGCTTTAATAATATTTAATTTATTCTTCTTCTTCAGCTTCGCCGTTGCCGGTTTCACATTCAAGATAATCGCCTTTGATGCGATGCTTATTTGAAAATTTGTCGAACACGGCTAAAGCGCCTACAATGGCCCCAAACAAAGCCAATAGGGAAGCGATGAATTTTAAAAATCCTCTCATAATAATCACCATATCCTTTTGAAAGTGTTTTTTTAATTATATCAGTAAAATTTTTAAATGTCAATCACATAAAGGGAGCAAAAATATGAAGGAAAGCCTGCTTGATTTTGCTTAGTAAAGGGCGCTTTTTCCAGCTTTCGATTTTGATTTCATTGGATTTGGAAAAAATATCAGCAAAGTGGCTTTTGATATCAAGCACAGTGTCATTATTACAGATCCATGCGCCACATTCGAAATGAAAAACAAAGCTGCGATAGTCCATATTCACAGAGCCTACGGTGGCTACTTTATCATCAGAAACAAACAGCTTAGAATGCATAAAACCGGGAAGGTACTCATAAATTCTGACACCGGCTTCCAAAAGCTCCAAGTAATTGTACTGTGTGACAGGGTGGACATAGCCTTTGTCGGGCACAAAGGGAGTGACTATACGCACATCAATATCTGATTTTGCCGCCATGCACAGCAGGGTTTTCATATTATTATCTATTACAAGGTATGGAGTTGCGATATAGACATATTTTTGAGCAGTGTTGAGCATCTGCATATATATGCCTTCGGCAGGGTTTTTGTCGTTTAAGGGGCCGTCGCAGTAAGGGATGATAAAGCCCTCGTGGTATATCGGAGCATCGCAAATATGCTTGACGATGTCAATACTTTTTCCGGTTGTGAACTCCCACATGCTGCAGAACATAACCAAAAAGCTTCTTACGGCATTACCCTTTATTATAACGGCGCTATCCATCCAATATCCAAAACGCTCGACAGCATTTATATATTCGTCCCCAATATTAATGCCGCCGGTGACGGCGGTTTTACCGTCAATAACTACAATTTTTCTGTGATTGCGGTTGTTCATAAATATGTTCATAATAGGGTTGATAGGGTTAAAGACAGAAACCGATATTCCTTCGGCGCGCAAGGCTGAAATAAAGCCCTTACTCTGACGCTTTATAGAGCCAAAATCATCAAAAATTATCTTAACCTCAATGCCGTTTGCCGCCTTTTCTTTGAGAATTTGATGAATTTGATCCCACATCACACCCTCTGCAAGTATGAAAAATTCTATGAAAATATATTTTTCTGCGGCCTTTAGTTCCTCTAAAAGCCTCGGCAAAAATTTTTCCCCCGGAGCCAGATACTCAGCAGAGCTTTTGTCATAAACAGGGTAGCCGGATTCACCTGTCAGATAATCGGCCTGGCGAGAGTGGATAAGGTCATAGTATTTTAATTTATCGCGAGTTTCCCTGTCATCGCCTAGGTAGTGCAAATACTTTGCTTCGCACCGATTCATTCTGCGGCGAATGTGAGGGGCTACTCTTCCTCCTCCCCATAAAAGAAAGACCGTGATGCCGAAAATCGGGAAAATCAGTATAAATATGATCCATGCAATTTTATGGTCGGGATTGCCGCGGCGGTTGATAATTATGACAACCGTTAAAATACCTAAAATCATTGAAAAGGAATACGCCCATGCAGATTTGCCCGAAAGGTCATATACCACACCGAACAGAAGGGCAAACTGAACCAGCAGCAATAAAGCGGATATAATAATGCGCATAGGAATAGGTAAGCCACGCTTTTGTTTCTTTTTCATGATTTCACCCCTGACATAAATTTATTATATAGTTTAACATATTTTCCTTATAAATGCAATTTATTCTATATAAGTGTTGTAAATACTGTTAAAAATGTGGTATAATTTATAAAGATATTTTAGAAACGGAGAAAAGCTATGCAAAGCCAGATAATTCCTATCTCAAACGGTGCTGAGGGTATTTTCATCAAGAATGGCAGATTTAACACGACACTTATTTCCTGCAATTTTTATCTGCCGCTTAGAAGAGATACTGTAGCGGATTTTGCTTTGCTGCCCTTTATACTCACAAGCTGCAGCAAAAAATACCCTGATTTTTCGCTTCTTAATTATAAGCTCAACCGCCTTTACGGTGCAAGGC
>JAZORP010000034.1:0-7274 GCA_045656665.1 Acutalibacteraceae bacterium
GGGATTTTTATTCAAGTCAGGCGCAGTAAGGCTGCCGCCTTACAAGAATGAATTGGGTAAAAAGCACCGAAATATAGCGCTTTGAGGCAGGTTCGGATTATTAGCTCTACCCTAAGGCGAATCTTTCCGCCCTTTCTTTTCTCGTACATAAGAAAGGGCGTGCCCGTCGCGGCATGAGCGACAAAGGGGTGAATTTTTGCTCGGTTATATTTGCGGATCGTCGAGGTGAGCGCAAGCGGGCGAGTCGGGAGTGAATGAGAGTCAGGTGGACTCTCAGAGCCGACGAGGGACCGAACGCCGCAGCGTGAGACCGCCGGTCCCTACAAAATTTTCAATACGCTTTTATTGAAAGAAGAGGATAATATTTTTCCGGAATATACACATATATAATATATATGCTTTGCGAGGGTGCAAAAAAACTTGACAATGTGAATTTTACATTGTATGATATATTGGTAAAGCGTTGAGAAGGAGAGTAGCCTCTCGCAGCTCTTTTAAGAGAATGCAGGCCATCGGCTGAAAGCCTGCCAAGGAGCGGACAGGTGAAGACCGCCTTTGAGCGCCGCGGGTCAAAAACGCGGCCGTATACCTGCGTTAAAGGTTAGAAAGAGCCGCTATTTTTAGTAGCGGAAAACGGGTGGAACCGCGGAGATTTTTTACACTTCGTCCCGAAAGGCAGGCGCCTTTTGGAGGCGGAGTTTGTTTTTTTGGAGGTAAAGTAATGATAAAGGTTACATTAAAAGGCGATGTTATAAAGGAGTTCGCCAAGGGCATCACGGCATACGAAGCCGCAAAGGAGATAAGTATGGGGCTGGCGAGAAATGCTTGTGCCGCGAGGATAAACGGCGAAAATGCCGACCTGCGCACCCCTCTCACAGAGGACTGCGCTCTTGAAATTCTGACCTTTGAGGATGAATACGGCAGATGGGCTTTCCGACATACAGCGTCCCACATTTTGGCTCAGGCGGTCAAGCGCCTTTTCCCCGAAGCAAAGCTTGCCATAGGCCCCGCTGTGGATGACGGCTTTTACTACGATTTTGATGTGGAAGAAAGCTTCACCCCGGAAGACCTCGCAAAAATCGAGGCCGAGATGAAAAAAATCGTTAAAGAGGACATAGCGCTCGAAAGATATTCAATGCCGCGCGACGAGGCTGTGAAATACTTTGCTGAAAAGTCTGAGCCCTACAAGGTGGAGCTTGCCGAGAGCATCCCCGAGGGGGAGGATATCTCCTTTTATTCTCAAGGGGATTTCACCGACCTTTGCGCAGGAGCGCATCTTATGAGCACAGGGGCTGTCAAGGCCTTTAAGCTGACCTCGGCAACAGGCGCTTACTGGAGGGGGGATTCCTCAAAGAAGATGCTTTGCCGAGTTTACGGCACAGCTTTCCCGAAAGCGAGCGAGCTTGAAGCACATCTTACTATGCTGGAGGAGGCCAGAAAGCGCGACCACAACAAATTAGGCCGCGAGCTTGAGCTTTTCACAACGGTAGATGTTATCGGCCAAGGCCTGCCGATACTGCTGCCCAAAGGCGCAAAGATAATTCAGACCCTGCAGCGCTTTGTTGAAGATGAGGAGGCCCGCCGCGGCTGGCAGCTGACCAAGACACCCTATATGGCAAAGCGCGAGTTATACAAGCTTTCGGGCCATTGGGACCACTATCTTGGCGGTATGTTTGTTTTAGGCGACCCTGAGGACGAAACAAAGGAATGTTTTGCTCTGCGTCCGATGACCTGCCCGTTCCAATATCAGGCATATCTCAACCGTGCGCGTTCCTACCGAGACCTGCCGCTGAGGTACAACGAGACCTCCACCCTCTTCCGAAACGAGGACTCAGGCGAGATGCACGGGCTAATCCGCGTGCGCCAATTCACAATCTCAGAAGGGCACTTAATGTGCACCCCTGAGCAGCTTGAGCAGGAGTTTAAAGGCAGTCTTGAGCTTGCGATATATATGTTAAAGACCTTAGGGCTTTACGAGGATGTTTCCTACCGATTCTCTCAGTGGGACCCTGCCGACAAGGAGAAATACATCGGCACCCCCGAGCAATGGGATGAAGCGCAAGGCGTTATGCAAAGAATACTCGACCATCTTGAGATACCCTACAAGGTGGGCATCGGTGAAGCGGCCTTTTACGGGCCGAAGCTTGACATTCAGATCAAGAATGTTTACGGCAAAGAGGACACCCTCATCACCATTCAGATAGACCAGATGCTAGCCGAAAAATTCGGTATGGAATATGTTGACCGCGACGGTCAGAAAAAGAACCCCTACATCATCCACCGCACCTCTATCGGCTGCTATGAGAGAACCCTTGCGCTGCTTATCGAAAAGTATGCAGGCGCATTCCCGATGTGGCTGGCACCGGTGCAGGTAAAGCTGCTGCCGATAGCTGACAGGCATGTTGATTATGCTTACCAAGTGAAGGCTGCATTGGAGCAAAAGGGTATGCGAGTGGAATTGGATGACCGCAATGAAAAAATCGGCTACAAGATTCGCGAAGCAAGGCTGCAAAAGGTGCCTTATATGCTGATAATCGGCGACAATGAGGTCGAAAACGGTGAGGTTTCGGTCCGCCGCAGAGGCGAGGACGGCGACCTAGGGGCTATGAAAGCGGAGGACTTCATTAAGCTCGCTGTAGAAGAGATAGAAAGCAAGCTTATAAGATAAACTGCAAAATTTGTAGCATTTATATTAATTAATGTAGGGACCGAACGCCGCAGCGTGAGACCGCCGGTCCCTACGAAATGTTTAATAAAATTTGATTGATACCCAACAAAAAAGAAACGAGGTAAAAAATGACCAACCCTGCAACCCACAACAAAAACGCGGATTTCCGCGAAAAAATTGAAAAATACGCCGAGCTTTGCCTTAGCGACTCCCACATAGAGCCTCAGCTCTACGTTGAGCACAAGGTAAACCGCGGTCTTCGTGACCTGAACGGAAAAGGCGTCATTACAGGGCTAACCGAAATCTCGGACATTATTTCCAAAAAGACAGTCGGGGGCGAGGAGATTACCTGCCCGGGCGAGCTTTACTACAGAGGCTACAATGTTAAAGACATTGTAGGCGGCCTCATAAAAGACGACCGTTTCGGCTTTGAGGAGGCGACATATCTCCTGCTTTTCGGCTCGCTGCCTGATAAGCAGCAACTGGAGGAATTCAAGGCTCTGCTTTACTCTTTCCGCCCCCTGCCGGACAACTTTGTCAGAGACATTATAATGAAAGCTCCCTCCAGCGATATGATGAACTCGCTGGCGAGAAGTGTGCTGACCCTTTATTCTTACGACAGCAAGCCTGACGACACAAGCGTTGCGAATGTTTTGAGGCAATGTCTGCAACTGATAGCAGGCTTCCCGCAGTTAGCGGTTTACGGGTATCACGCCCACAACTACGCCTCAAAAAAGAGCAACAGTTTCTTCATTCACGAGCCCGATCTATCGCTTTCCACAGCTGAAAATCTGCTTTATATGCTGCGTCTTGACGGTAAATATTCACCGCTCGAAGCCAAAGTGCTGGATATTGCGCTGGTGCTTCACGCTGAGCACGGCGGCGGCAACAACTCCACCTTTACGACCCATGTTGTTTCCTCCTCGGGCACAGACACCTACTCTGCAATAGCGGCCGCTCTGGGCTCGCTCAAAGGCCCCAAGCACGGCGGCGCCAACATCAAGGTCTCGGCAATGTTTGAGGACATTAAGAAAAACATTTCCGACTGGAAAGACCGCGATGAGGTGGCAAGCTATCTTAAAAAGATTCTTCACAAAGAGACCTTTGACAAGGCGGGCCTTATCTACGGCATCGGCCACGCTATCTACTCCGAGTCGGACCCCAGAGCCGAGGTGTTCAAAGGCTTTGTTAAAGAGCTTTCGGACGAAAAAGGCCTTTCTGAAGAGTACGGCCTCTACTCCCTTGTGGAAGAGCTTGCGCCCGAGATCATCGCCAAGGAGCGAAAGATGTACAAAGGGGTCAGCGCTAATGTGGACTTCTACAGCGGATTTGTTTATGATATGCTTGGTCTGCCGCACGAGCTTTTCACGCCCCTTTTCGCCATCGCCCGAATTTCGGGCTGGAGTGCGCACCGCCTTGAAGAGCTTATCAACGCAGGTAAGATCATTCGCCCCGCTTATGTAAGCGTTCAGCCCCACAGAGATTATCTGCCTTTAGGCGAAAGATAAACAGAAATGAAAATATTGGCCGTCTGCCCTGAAGTTGGGGCAGACGGCCGATTTGTTTTTAATCTTTTAATCGGGATTTATTAAAATGTTTAGAGATCGGCCGTCTGGCAACCCAAAAAGGACGAGCAAAACTCATCCTATTTTATCCAAAATATAGCCTGACAGTATACCCAGCGCCGCTGAAAGGCAGATAATAAGGATTGGGTGTTTTTTCTTGAAAGCCAAGCCAAGGCAAAGAGCGAATATCGCAAGCGACACATAGGTTGAAACAGCGGTAAATATACCCATATTCAGGCCGTATGGTGCGAAAACCGTTGCCGCAACCGACACAACTGCCGCGCCGATAAGGCCTACAACAGCCGGCTTGAGGCCGCACATTAGGCCCTTGACAGCTTTACTGCTTTTGAATTTCTCATAGAATTTAGCGACTATAAGAATAATAACAAAGGATGGTAGAACAACACCTAAGGTTGCACAAACAGAACCAGGCACCCCGCCCATCTGAGCGCCGACGAAGGTCGCCATATTTATCGCAAAGGGGCCGGGGGTGCTTTCACTCACGGCAATAAAATCCACCAGGGTAGACATCTCCATCCAGCCGTGGGCTATGACCTCCTCCTGAATCAGGGGCAGCATAGCGTAACCTCCGCCGAAGGTGAAGGCGCCTATCTTAAAAAAGGTTAAAAACAATTCGAGAAATATCATTATCCAGCCCTCCTTGCCGCTACAGCGGAGGAAACCAACCCAAACACAGCGCAGGCGATTATCACTATCAAGACATTGACATCGAAAATAGCCGTCAAAACAAAGGCTGCCGCCATAACAATATATGCCGGAAGCCCTTTCGGCACCTTTTTATACATCATCCAAAGAGCCTTTATAATAAGGGCCAGCACCCCTGCGCGAATGCCGTTAAAAGCATATTTAACAGCTGTGATATCCCCAAACTCTTTAAGAATATAGGAAATGGCCAGAATAATACAAAATGACGGCAGCACAACGCCGAGAGTCGCACAAAATGCGCCGAAAAATCCGCAGACCCTGTAGCCCACAAAGGTTGCCGAATTAATGGCGATAGGGCCGGGTGTGGACTCGGCAATAGCTATTATCTCAAGAATATCGTCATCGGTTATCCAGCCGCGCTTTTCGGCAGTCTCCCTTTGAATCAAAGGAATCATCGCATATCCGCCGCCAAAGGTGAAAGCGCCTATCTTAAAAAAGGTGGAAAAAACCGCCCATAACAGTTTTAGTTTTGTTTTCATCTTATTCACCGTTCTTATAATTATCGTTTTTACGAAATTTTCCAGATTAAGTCTCTCTACATAATTTACCCCAACGGGGTGAAAAAATCAAGGGAAAAATAGTCAACTCTGCCCTCTGCGGTTGCTTTCCTTTATAAAATGCAAAAAACTTTGCCCCTGTGGACTTAAGAAAATTTTAGAAAAAAGCTTGACAAACTTTGAGAGAGCAGGTATAATGATTCGGGTTAGCGAGGGCTAACCCGATTTTAAGGGCCGCGGTTAGCTGTTGCTAATCAATTTCCCTTTCGAATAAATTAACGGTGATACATATGACTTTGAAAGACGCTATAGAAGGTAAAGAATACATCATTCAGCAGATCGACACTGATGACGAAGAATTAAATGCCTTTTTGTTTTCTCTCGGTTGCTACAGCGGTGAGCCCATCACAGTAGTTTCTCACCTAAAGAACAGCTGCGTAGTTTCCATTAAAGACGGCAGATATAATATCGACAATCAGTTGGCTGAGACTATCAGCATCTAATGCCTAAAAACAGTCTGCTGATTGTTTTTTTAGCCTTAAGTTAGCGGATGCTAACTGTTTTGTAACTTTTCCGCAAGGATAAATATAAAGTAAAAACCATGAGGAGGAAACCTATATGAGAATTGCTTTGGCAGGCAACCCAAACTCCGGTAAGACCACGATGTACAATGCATTGACCGGCCGTAATGAAAAAGTCGGCAACTGGGCGGGTGTTACCGTAGACAAGAAAGAGCATCCTATAAAAAAGGCATACTGCGGCAAAAACGAGCAACTTATCGCTGTCGATCTCCCCGGCGCCTACTCGATGTCTCCCTTCACTAGTGAGGAGAGCATCACCAGCTCCTATGTAAAAAAGGAAAATCCCGATGTTATTATCAATATTGTGGACGCCACCAACTTAAGCCGCAGTCTTTTCTTTACCACACAGATTTTAGAGCTGGGTGTGCCGGTCGTTGTGGCGCTTAACAAGAGCGATATCAACAAGAAGAAAAAAACCGAAATCGATGCCGAAGCGTTAAGCTCTATGCTCTGCTGCCCGGTAGTTAATACAATTTCCACCTCGGCCGATGGCCTGAAAGCAGTTATTGAAGCCGCCGTAGCTCAGGCTGGCACGACCCAAAAAGCCCCCTATATTCAGGACGACATTGATTTAACCGACAAAGCGACGGTTGAAGCTGCCGACCGCAAGCGTTTCCAATTTGTTAACAGAATCGTAAAAGAGGTTGAGACCCGCAAGATACTCACCAAGGATAAAAACTTCGGCGATAAGATAGACGCTGTGCTTACAAACAAGTGGCTGGGTATTCCAATTTTTGCGGTTGTGATGTTCCTTGTATTCCAGATTTCACAGGTCTGGGTGGGCACTCCTATCGCAGATTTGCTTGTTGCCTGGCTTGAAATCTTCCAAGGCTGGGTCGGCGGTTTGCTTGAAAATGCATCCCCGCTTCTCTCTGCATTGCTGGTTGACGGCGTTATCGGCGGTGTTATCGCTGTTATCGGCTTCCTGCCGCTTGTAATGGTTATGTACTTCCTGATCGCCATTCTTGAAGACTGCGGCTATATGTCCCGCGTGGCGGTCGTTCTTGACCCCATCTTCAAAAAGGTCGGTCTTTCGGGCAAATCGGTTATTCCTTTTGTTATCACAATCGGCTGCGCGGTCCCCGGCGTTATGGCAAGCCGCACCATCCGCAACGAGCGTGAGCGCAGAGCGACCGCAATGCTCGCCCCCTTTATGCCCTGCGGTGCGAAGATCCCCGTAATTTCCCTTTTCGCCGGCGCATTCTTTAATAAAGCAGGCTGGGTCAGCACAGTAATG
>JAZORP010000035.1:0-26193 GCA_045656665.1 Acutalibacteraceae bacterium
TTCGCGCTATTTCCCATATTACAGGCGGCGGCTTCTACGAAAACATCCCAAGAAGTATTCCTGATGGCTTCGGTGCAGAAATTGTCAAAGATAGTATCCGCGTTCTGCCTATTTTTGACCTTTTAGCTAAGACCGGCAACATCCCCGAAAGAGATATGTTCAACACTTATAATATGGGTGTAGGTATGAGCGTGGTTGTGGCAAAAGAGGATGCTGAGAAAGCTCTTGAAATCCTCAAGGCCAACGGTGAAGATGCCTATGTTATAGGTAAAATCGTGAAATCTGATACAAAAATCACCATAATTTAAGGTGCATGTTATGAATAGTTTAAAAAACATTGCGGTTTTAGTTTCAGGCGGCGGCACAAATTTGCAGGCGCTTATTGATTCTGAGCAAAGCGGTATCATAAAATCCGGCAAAATTAATCTCGTTATTTCCAATAATCCTGATGCCTTTGCTCTGCAGCGTGCAGAAAAGGCGGGAATTAAAACTGCTGTATGCAACAAAAAGGATTTTACCTCTGTAACGGAGTTTGAAAACTCTCTCATTTCCATTTTGGAAGAAAATTCAACCGACATCATAGTGCTTGCAGGCTTTATGTGCATATTAAGTGAGAGATTCACTTCTCATTTTGCTGACCGCATTATAAATGTTCATCCTTCCCTTATCCCCTCATTCTGCGGAAAAGGATTTTACGGTCTTCGCGTTCACGAGGCGGCTTTGCAGTACGGTGTTAAAGTTACCGGCGCCACGGTGCATTTTGTAAATGAGATTCCCGATGGCGGCAGGATAATAATGCAAAAAGCGGTTGAAATTAAAGTGGGTGACACACCCGAGATTTTACAAAAACGAGTTATGCAAGAGGCTGAGTGGAAAATTTTGCCCTTGGCTGTTGAAAAGGTTTGCTCTGAAATTTAAAAAATACTTTTAAGGTGATTATTATGGCATTATATGATTTACAAACTCTTTTAAAAGAAAATTCTTATCCGGGCAGGGGTATCGTTATCGGCAAATCTGCTGACGGCACAAAGGCAATGATAGCTTATTTCATTATGGGCCGAAGCGAGAACAGCCGCAACCGTGTTTTTGAATGCTTTGAGGGTGGAATGAGAACTAAGGCTTTTGACGAAAGCAAGCTTTCAGACCCAAGCCTTATAATATACAATCCTTATCTAAAACTCGGTGACACCGACATCATCACCAACGGTGACCAGACCGACACGATTTACAATTTTTTGAAAGACGGCCTCACTTTTGAGGATGCTTTATACACCCGTGAGTTTGAGCCTGATGCTCCTAATTACACACCCCGAATTTCAGGCGCAGTTTATTACGGATTTGCAAAAAAAATGTTTACATATAAGCTTTCTATCCTTAAAAGCTCTAATGGCAGGCCCGAAGCCTGCAACAGATATTTTTACAATTATGTTCCTGAGGATGGAATCGGTCATTTTATTCACACATATAGATGCGACGGCAACCCTATACCCTCTTTTTCTGGCGAACCCGAGGAGGTAAGCCTTCCAAACACTGCTGAGGAGTTGGCAGATATAATTTGGGGCAACCTTAACGAGGATAACAAGGTTTCTCTCTTTGTCCGCAGCGTGCCCCTTGACGGAAGCCAACCCACAGACATTATAATTAATAAAAATTAGTAAGCGAGGAATTAGAAGTGACAGAATTTGAACTAAAATACGGCTGTAACCCCAACCAAAAACCTGCAAAAATTTTCATGGTTAACGGTGACGAACTGCCGATTGAGATTCTCTCCGGCAGACCGGGATATATCAACTTTCTTGACGCGTTTAACTCCTGGCAATTAGTAAAAGAGCTTAAAGAGGCATTGGGTCTTCCTGCAGTTACTTCTTTTAAGCATGTAAGTCCCACCAGCGCCGCTGTCGGCACAATACTGCCAGAAAAGCTCAAGAAAGCCTGCTTTGTGGACGATATTGAAGGGCTTGATGATTCACTTCTTGCCTGCGCTTATGCCAGAGCAAGAGGAACTGACCGTATGTGCTCATTCGGCGACTGGGTCGCTTTATCCGATGTTTGCGATGTTACAACTGCTAAGCTCATTAAAAGAGAAGTTTCCGACGGCATCATTGCTCCGGGCTATGAGCCTGAAGCGCTCGAAATTTTAAAATCTAAAAGGAATGGCAACTACAATATAGTAAAAATCAACCCCGATTATGTTCCGGCTCCTATTGAGCACAAGCAGGTTTTCGGCATCACCTTTGAGCAAGGCAGAAATAATTTTGAAATCAACGAGGCTTTGCTTTCAAACCTCGTTACTGAAAATAAAATATTGCCCGATAGCGCAAAGCGCGACCTCATTATATCTCTTATCACCCTTAAGTATACTCAGTCCAACTCCGTTTGCTTCGCAGTGGATGGACAAGCTATCGGTGTCGGCGCCGGTCAGCAATCAAGAATCCATTGCACACGACTCGCAGGCAGTAAGGCTGACACATGGTTCCTCCGCCAGCACGATAAGGTATTAAATCTCCCCTTCCTCCCCGAAATCGCAAGACCCACAAGGGACAATGTGATCGACGGCTACATCAACCGCAACGAGGAAGATGTCTGCGCTGAGGGTAACTGGCAGAAATACTTTGTAACTAAGCCCGAACCCTTGACCGATGCCGAAATTAAAGAATATCTCGCAACCATTTCTGGTGTAGCTTTGGGCTCAGATGCTTTCTTCCCCTTCGATGATAATATTGAGCGCGCTTTCAGAAGTGGCGTTTCCTATATTGCAGAGCCCGGCGGCTCTATTAGAGACGATGCCGTCATCGAATGCTGCAATAAATATGGTATTGCAATGGCATTCACCGGAATGCGACTATTCCACCATTAATAAGGAGTTATAGATATGAATTTTTTTGAAGAACTTAAAAATTACGACAGTGAAGTAGCTTCCGCTTGCAATTTAGAGCTTGAGCGTCAGCAGCACAACATAGAACTTATAGCTTCCGAAAATATTGTCTCCAGGGCTGTTTTACTTGCGGCCGGAGGAGTGCTTACCAACAAATATGCTGAGGGCTACCCCTCAAAGCGTTATTACGGCGGATGCCAATGTGTTGATATTGTGGAAGAAATTGCCCGCGAGCGCGCAAAAAAGCTGTTTGGGTGCAATTTTGCAAATGTTCAGCCCCATAGCGGCGCCAATGCAAACCTTGCCGTTTTCTTTGCTCTGATCAAACCCGGTGATACGGTTATGGGTATGAATTTGCAGCAGGGCGGTCACCTTTCTCACGGTTCACCGGTCAATATTTCGGGTAAATATTTTAATATCGTGCCTTACGGTGTAAATGATGAAACCGAAACTATTGATTACGATGAAATGAGAAAAATCGCTCTTGAATGCAAGCCCAAGCTTATAGTTGTGGGCGCTTCGGCTTATTCAAGGATTATTGACTTCCCTCGTTGCCGCGAAATTGCAGATGAGGTCGGTGCTTATTTAATGGTTGATATGGCTCATATTGCAGGTCTTATTGCTGCAGGTGTTCATCCCTCACCCGTGCCTTATGCCGATGTTGTCACTACCACCACTCACAAAACCCTCAGAGGCCCCAGAGGCGGTATGATTCTCTGTAATGATGAGGAAATTTACACTAAAATTAACAAGGCTGTATTCCCCGGCACTCAAGGCGGCCCGCTTATGCATATCATCGCCGCTAAAGCAGTTGCTTTAGGAGAAGCTCTTACACCCGAATTTAAAGAGTATCAGACTCAGGTCGTTAAAAATGCAGCAGCTCTTTGCGATAGTCTTAAGGCTGAAGGCTTTGATATCGTATCAGGCGGTACCGATAACCATCTTATGCTTTTGAAGCTCATTAAGAATAATATCACAGGTAAAGAGCTTGAGCACAGACTTGACGAAGTGCATATCACTGCCAATAAAAACACCGTTCCCAATGATCCGCAAAGCCCGTTTGTCACAAGCGGTGTGAGACTAGGCTCCCCTGCAGTCACCACTCGCGGCTTCAAAGAGCCCGAGATGGCAAAAATCGCAAAATGGATATCTTTAGCGGTTAATGATTTCGATGCGCAAAAGGATAAGATTTCCGAAGAGGTTCAGGCCCTTTGCGCCGAGTTCCCGATTTATTAATATCACAATAACAAGCCTTCCTTTTTTTAAGGAAGGCATTCACCACATATTAAGGAGCACTAAAATGAAGGTAATGGTAGTCGGCGGCGGCGGACGCGAGCACGCTATAATTAAAAAATTGAAAGAAAGCCCAAAGGTTAAAGAAATCTATGCTCTGCCCGGAAACGGCGGAATTGCAGCAGATGCGGTATGTGTTGACATCGGCGCTAAAGACATTGAAGGTATCGTGGCATTTGCAATTAACAGCAAGATTGATTATGCTGTTGTGGCACCTGACGATCCCTTGGTTTTGGGCGCTGTTGATGCTTTAAATGCTGTAGGTATTCCCTGCTTCGGCCCCGAAAAGAAGGCAGCAATCATTGAAGGCAGTAAGGTTTTTTCTAAAAACCTTATGAAGAAGTACGGCATTCCAACCGCTGAATACGAGGTTTTTGGCAATATCGATGATGCACTATCATATCTTGATACTGCCCCAATTCCTACAGTTATTAAGGCGGACGGGCTGGCTCTCGGCAAAGGTGTTATTATAGCCGAAACCAGGCAGGATGCGAAAGAGGCTGTTCGCTCAATGATGGCTGACAAGATTTTTGGCGAAAGCGGCAACAATATCGTTATTGAAGAATTTTTAACCGGCCCTGAAGTTTCGGTGCTTTCCTTTACCGACGGTAAGACGGTGGTTCCTATGGTTTCTTCAATGGACCACAAACGCGCTCTTGACGGCGACAAGGGGCTTAATACCGGCGGTATGGGCACTATAGCACCCAACCCCTATTACACAAAAGAAATCGCCGATATTTGTATGGAAACCATCTTCAAGCCTACAATTGAGGCAATGAAAAGCGAAGACAGGATCTTTAAGGGTTGCCTTTATTTCGGCTTGATGCTCACTGAAATAGGCCCCAAGGTGATTGAATACAACTGCCGCTTCGGTGATCCTGAAACACAGGTGGTGCTCCCCTTATTGGAAAGCGATCTGCTCGAAGTTATGATGGCCACGACAAACGGCACTCTTGCTGATTGTGATGTTAAGTTTTCAAACGGTGCCGCTGCTTGCGTTGTAATGGCTTCAAAGGGTTATCCTCAGAGCTATGACAGCGGATTTGAGCTTAATATTGATAAATCTGTTGCAGATAAGGTCTATGTGGCAGGCGCTAAGCTTGACGGCAATGTTTTGAAAACTGCAGGCGGTCGAGTGCTTGGTGTCACAGCTACAGCCGATAATTTAAAAATCGCTTTAGAAAAAGCTTATGATAATGTCAACCTTGTGAATTTCAGTAACGCTTTTTACCGCTCTGATATTGGCGCTAAGGCATTAAAAGCCGAGGAGGAAAATTAATGGTTTATAGAATTTATGTTGAAAAGAAAACTGAGCTTGCCAATGAAGCCAAAGGTTTGCTTTCGGATATTAACGGTCTTTTACAGATAGATTCTGTTAAAGCTGCCAGAGTAATAAACCGATATGATGTTGATAATATTGAAAAAGATTTGTTTGACTATGCTGTCGGCACTGTATTTTCAGAGCCTCAGCTTGATATCACAAGCGAAAGTTTGGATACTGACGGTGCTACTGTTTTCGCGGTTGAGTTTTTACCCGGTCAATTCGATCAGCGCGCTGACTCTGCGGCTCAATGTATTCAGATAATCTCTCAAAAAGAGCGTCCTCGAGTTCGCACAGCTAAGGTCTATATGCTCTACGGCGAGATAACCGATTCCGAGCTAAGGGAAATTAAAAAATATGTCATCAACCCTGTAGAAGCTCGCGAAGCCTCATTGCAAAAGCCCGAAACGCTTGAAACAAAATATGATATTCCCACCTCTGTGGCCACACTTGACGGGTTTATTGATTTGGACAGAAAAGGTCTTGAGGATTTTGTGGCTGAATTCGGCCTTGCTATGGATGCTGATGATATTGCTTTCTGTCAAGATTATTTCAAGTCGGAGAACCGCAATCCTACCGTCACCGAAATCAGAATGATAGATACATATTGGTCTGACCACTGCCGTCACACCACATTTTTAACAAATATTGATAATTGTGTTTTCGAGGATGAGCTTTTGCGTGAAGCTTTCAATGATTATATGGCTACCCGCAAAGAGCTTGGCAGAACAAAACCTGTCTGTCTTATGGATATAGCAACATTGGCAGTAAAATATCTTAAAAAAGAGGGTAAGCTCGAAAAGCTCGATGAATCTGAGGAAATCAATGCCTGCACAGTTAAAATAACCGTTACTGTGGACGGCAAGGATGAGGATTGGCTTTTACTCTTTAAAAACGAGACCCACAACCACCCTACCGAGATTGAACCCTTTGGTGGTGCCGCCACCTGTATCGGCGGCGCTATTCGCGACCCGCTTTCAGGCCGTTCTTATGTTTACGGAGCAATGCGCGTTACAGGCGCGGCTAACCCGCTTAAGAGTGTTGCTGAAACTATGGAGGGCAAGCTCCCTCAGAGAAAAATAGTGACTACCGCAGCCGACGGTTATTCTTCCTACGGTAACCAGATTGGGTTAGCAACCGGCATTGTTGACGAAATTTATCACGACGGTTACGCCGCAAAGCGAATGGAAATCGGCGCTGTTATTGCAGCTGCTCCTGCTGAGAATGTTCGCCGCGAGGTGCCCGCCCCCGGTGATGTTGTTATCCTACTTGGCGGCAGCACAGGGCGTGACGGCTGTGGCGGCGCTACCGGATCTTCAAAATCTCATACCCTGCACTCACTCGAAAGCTGCGGCGCTGAGGTTCAAAAAGGTAATGCTCCTGAAGAGCGTAAGCTTCAAAGGCTTTTTAGAAACTATGAAGCCTGCCGTATGATAAAACGTTGTAATGACTTCGGCGCTGGCGGTGTTTCTGTTGCTATCGGTGAGTTGGCTGACGGTCTCGTAATCGACCTTAATGCAGTTCCGAAGAAGTACGACGGACTTGACGGCACCGAGCTTGCAATCAGTGAATCACAGGAAAGAATGGCGGTTGTAATTGAAAAAGAAAATATCGACCGTTTCTTACAGCTCGCTGCTTCCGAAAATCTGCAGGCTGTAAAGGTTGCTGATATTGCGGCCGAGCCGAGGCTTGTTATGAATTGGAATGGCAGCAAAATAGTTGATATCAGCCGCGAGTTCCTCAACTCTAACGGCGCAGAAAAGCATATAACCATCACCCCCGCCGCCCCTGAGGATTACAGAAAGACCGTTGAAGGCAGCTTTACTGATAATATGACCGCCTTAGCCGATGACCTTAACATCTGCTCAAAGCGCGGTCTGTCAGAGCAATTCGACTCGACCATAGGCGCGGGTACTGTATTAATGCCTTTTGGCGGAAAAAATCAATTAACCCCCATTCAGGCAATGGTTCAAAAAATTTCAGTTGAGAAAAAGCATACCGATGATTGTTCTCTTATGGCTTGGGGCTACAATCCCTTTATCACCGAAAAAAGCCCGTATCACGGTGCCTATTTAGCGGTTGTGGAATCTGTTTGCAAGCTAATTGCAACGGGAGCTGAGTTTAAGGATGTATACCTGACATTCCAAGAATATTTTGAGCGCCCAGGTAAGGACGGTAAGCGTTGGGGCAAGCCCTTGGCGGCATTGCTCGGTGCTTTTAAAGCTCAAAAGGAATATGGCATCGGTGCTATTGGCGGCAAGGATTCTATGAGCGGAAGCTTTGAAAACCTTGATGTTCCCCCTACCCTCGTTTCATTTGCTGTTACAACCAATAAAACCGAAAATATTCTTTCTCCAGAGTTTAAAACCGCAGGCAATAAGGTTTATTTGATTAGCCCGGTTTATGATGAAATAACAAATCTGCCTGTAACCGATTCTTTACTCAGAGTTTTTGCGCGTGTTACTGAGCTTATGCGCTCGGGCAAGGTCGCTTCCTGCTACACTCCGGGGCTTGGAGGTATAGGCGAAGCGGTTATGAAAATGTGCTTCGGCAACGACTTAGGCTTCAAGTTTAACAGCGATATCAAGTGTGACTCTATCTTCAAATATTGCTACGGCGGATTTATCCTTGAAACAACCGAGGATATAGATGATGCGCTTAATATCGGTGTTGTGACCGATGACGGCAAAATCTCATACAACTCAGAGGAAATTTCTCTTAACAAGCTTCTAGGCATTTATGAGGACAAGCTTGAAAGCGTTTATAAGTGCAATATTAAAGATACAAATTCACCCGTAGAGAATTTCAGCTTTACTGCCGACGCGCGAGTAGCTCCCGTAGTTAAGGTTGCAAAACCCAAGGTTCTTATCCCTGTTTTCCCGGGAACTAACTGCGAGTTTGACTCAGCAAAAGCAATGGCTGATGCAGGGGCCGATCCTGAGATATTCGTTATTAACAATCTCTCGGCTGACGGCATTGCAAATAGCGTTGAAAAATTTGCAGCTAAAGTTAAAAATACTCAGATGATATTTGTTCCCGGCGGATTTTCAGGCGGTGACGAGCCGGATGGTAGTGGTAAATTTATAACCGCTTTCTTCCGCAATGCTGCAATCAAAGAACACGTAACCGACCTACTCGATAACAGAGACGGTCTTATGTGCGGTATCTGTAACGGTTTCCAGGCTCTTATAAAGTTAGGTCTTGTCCCCTACGGCAAAATCATTGATACTGATGAAAACTGCCCCACACTTACCTTTAACACAATCGGCAGGCACCAGTCAAGGATAGTTAGAACAAGAATTGCATCAAATAAATCCCCATGGTTGGCAGACACTAATGTGGGAGATATCTACAATGTGCCGATTTCTCACGGTGAAGGGCGTTTCCTCTGCCCTGAAGAGCTTATAAGGCAGCTTGCTGCAAACGGGCAGATTGCTACTCAGTATGTTGACCTTAACGGTAATGCTACAAGTGATGTTCACTTCAATCCTAACAATTCTATGTTCGCTATTGAGGGCATCACTTCTCCTGACGGGCGTGTATTCGGCAAAATGGGTCACTCAGAGCGTTGGGGTGCCGGTCTTTATAAAAATGTTCCCGGCGATTATGATATTAAAATGTTTAAATCAGCTGTTAAATATTTCAAATAAGAGGTGGTATTTATGGCATACTTAACTGATATTGAAATTGCTCAACAATGTGAAATGAAGCCTATAACCGATATTGCTAAAACTGCCGGTATTGATGATAGATACCTTGAGCAGTACGGTAAGTATAAGGCTAAGATCGACCTTTCTTTGCTTAAAGAAAATACCCGCCCTGAGGGAAAGCTTATTCTTGTGACTGCTATCACCCCTACACCTGCGGGTGAAGGTAAGACCACCACAACCATCGGCTTGGCCGATGGTATGAGCCGCATCGGTAAAAATGTTTGTGTTGCTCTGCGCGAGCCCTCCTTAGGTCCCGTATTCGGTATTAAGGGCGGCGCGGCAGGCGGAGGATATGCACAGGTGGTTCCGATGGAAGATATTAACCTCCATTTCACAGGGGACTTCCACGCGATCGGCGCTGCCAACAACTTGTTAGCAGCTATGCTTGACAATCATATTCATCAAGGTAATGCTTTGGGTATCGATGTTCGCAGAATCACCTGGAAACGCTGCGTTGATATGAACGACCGACAGCTGCGTTTTGTGACAAACGGTCTCGGCGGCAGAGTTAACGGCGTTCCCCGTGAAGATGGTTTCGATATTACAGTTGCAAGCGAAATTATGGCTGTTCTTTGCCTTGCTTCCTCAATGACCGACCTTAAAGAAAGGCTTTCAAGAATTATCGTTGGCTACAATTATAATGACGAACCAGTAACTGCCGGTCAGCTAAAAGCCGCAGGTGCAATGGCTGCCCTCTTAAAGGACGCTTTAAAGCCTAATCTCGTTCAAACTCTTGAGGGTACACCCGCTCTTGTGCACGGCGGCCCTTTCGCTAATATTGCACACGGCTGCAACTCTGTAACAGCCACTAAAATGGCTATGAAATTGGCTGATTACGCCATTACCGAGGCAGGCTTCGGCGCAGACTTGGGCGCCGAAAAGTTCCTTGATATCAAATGCCGCATGGCGGGGCTTAATCCATCAGCTGTTGTTATAGTTGCAACTGTTCGCGCTCTTAAGATGCATGGCGGTCTTGATAAAAAGGCTTTAGGTGAAGAAAACCTCCGAGCTCTCGAAAAAGGTATTCCCAACCTGCTTCGCCATGTTTCTAACATCAAGAATGTTTATAAACTTCCCTGTGTTGTTGCAGTTAACCGCTTCCCTACCGATACCGATAATGAAATCAACTTCATTATTGAAAAATGTAAAGAATTAGGCGTTAATGTTGTACTTTCTAATGTTTGGGCAGAGGGCGGCAAAGGCGGCGAAGAATTAGCTAAAGAGGTTGTTCGTTTATGCGAAGAGGAAAAGAGCGATTTCACCTTTAGCTACGAGCTCGATACTACCATCGAGCAAAAAATCGAGGCCGTTGTTAGAAAGGTTTACGGTGGCGACGGTGTAATACTCACGCCAAATGCCATAAAACAGGCCCAGAAGCTCTCTGAGATGGGATTTGAGAATTGTCCTATCTGTGTTGCAAAAACGCAGTACAGCTTCTCTGATGACCCCTCAAAGCTTGGTGCACCATCGAGCTTTACAGTAACGGTCAGAAATATCAAAATTTCTGCCGGCGCCGGTTTTATAGTTGTCTTAACAGGTGATATTATGACCATGCCGGGACTACCAAAGGCTCCTGCAGCTGAGCGTATCGATATTGATGAAAACGGTAAAATAACCGGTCTTTTCTAAAAAAATTCAAAGCAAAACGCCGAGTGAATCAACACTCGGCGTTTTTTAATAAAGAATTAATTAAGCGTTAGCTTTGTTGTAACGGGTAACTAATGCAGACTTCTTTCTTGCAGCATTATTCTTATGAAGAATACCCTTGGAAGCTGCCTGATCGATCTTTTTAACAGCTGCCTTAACAGTTACTGCCATATCCTCAGATTTAGCATCAATGGCTGCGTCTGCCTTTTTAACAGCAGTTCTTAAAGCAGAGCGATAAGCCTTGTTTTTTTCATAATTAGCCTCGCTTACGAGAACGCGCTTCTTGGCTGATTTAATATTCGGCATCTTGACACCTCCCAACACATAGTACAAAAGCGTTGCCTTTTAATACTTAAACTCGCGTACAAGTTATATTATCACAAAACGGCAGAAAATGCAACACTTTTTTAAAATTTTAGTCAATTTTTAGCAGTAGTTACTTTTGATTGCGGTTTGTAGGTCGGAACGATTTGTTTTACGAGGTTGCGAATGTCTGAATTTTCGTCATACATAGCCTCTTTCATTTGGTCTAATGTTTTGAAAAACAGTTCCTCATCAATTTCAATCGGTTTACCTATATGAATTAGACTGTTTTCGGTGGCAGTTAGCCCCTCTTCGGACATTAGTAGCTCTTCGTAAAGCTTTTCGCCCGGGCGCAGCCCTGTGAACTCTATCTTAATATCCTTATATGGAGTATAGCCCGAAAGCTTTATAAGGTTTTCGGCAAGTGTCAAAATTTTGACGGGCTTGCCCATATCGAGCACGAATATTTCCCCGCCCTTTGCATTAGCTCCTGCTTGCAAAACGAGGGAAACGGCCTCAGGGATAGTCATAAAATATCTAATGATGTTGGGATCAGTTACAGTAACGGGGCCGCCGTGCTGAATCTGGCTTTTAAAGAGCGGAATAACGCTTCCGTTAGAACCTAAAACATTTCCAAACCGCACCGCAACAAATTCAGTATCCGAATGTTTGTTGCAGGTCTGAACTATCATCTCGCAGATACGCTTGCTGGCGCCCATAATATTGGTAGGGTTAACAGCCTTGTCCGTAGAGATGAGAACAAATTTTTGTGCGCCGTATTTTGAAGCGCAGTTTGCGGCCTTCAAAGTACCGAAAACATTGTTCTTGACGGTCTCATTCGGGCTTTCCTCCATAAGAGGAACATGCTTATGAGCTGCTGCATGATAAACGATATCAGGTTTATATGTTCTGAAAAGATAGTCAAGCCTTTTACTGTCTCGCACAGAGCCGATAAGGGTGACCAGTGAGAGCGACGGGTAAGCGTATTTCAATTCATTTTGAATGTCGTAGGCATTATTCTCATAAATATCGAAAATAATCAATTGCTTTGGATTATGCTGAGCAATCTGGCGGCAAAGCTCAGAGCCTATCGTACCTCCGCCTCCGGTTACAAGAACGACCTTATTTTCAACATAACTCATTCTTTTGCCGTCATTTATCTCAATTGGATCGCGGCCTAAAAGGTCCTCAATCTCAACATTGCGTATCATTGAGGAAATTTCAGCAAGGTCATACAATTTGCAGACCGACGGCACAACCTTAAGGACACAATCAGTTTGTTGGCAAATATTAAGAATTTCGGACTTTTCACTGTTGTTGCAGTTAGGGATAGCAAAAATGATTATGGAAATATTATATTTCTTAGCTGCTTCAATAATAGCTTCTCTGCCGCCTACAATCTTAATTCCTGAAATATACTGCCCTTGTTTATATGAGTTGTCGTCAATAACACACTTTATCTTACAGTCGGCATATTCTTTTTTGTAGGAAACTTCGTTTATTATCATCTCGCCGGCACTACCTGCGCCGATGAGCATAATATTACCTGAGAGGCGCGACTGATTCTTGTCAATCTGCTTCTTGGATTGCGCCACATCAATTGCTATCTTTTTGAAAACAAGACGCTGCGCATAAATAATTGATACAACTAAAAAGAAAACAATGATATTAAGCGAAAGCGGAAGACTTTCCCTAAAAACTGCCATTTGAGTCACAAAAAGAATGGCCGATGCCGTGAAAGCAGCCGCAATAATGCGGATTATTTCATTGAAATTAGAATACCGCCAGAGAATATCATAAATTTTAAAAATATAGAACACTAAAAGCAAAATCGCGGGCCAAGCCACATAGGTAAAATTATCCACACCGTAGTCTGGTATAAGGATTTTGCCCTGAGTTACTAAAAATGAAAGTAAAAGAGAGAAAAACGCTGAGATATAATCGCAAACCAGGAAAAAAAGTAGTGTTAAATAACGATTTCTCATTAAAATCTTCCTTTATGTATTTATAATAAATTAATTCCGAGAGCTTTGCATTTGTTGATTTCTTTTTCAGGCCAAATTGAGACTTGAACTTCTCCTATATGAGCCTTTTGCAGCAGCAGCATACAAAGCCTTGATTGGCCAATTCCGCCTCCTATCGTTAACGGCAACGCTCCTGAAAGGAGAAGTTTATGGAACTCGAATTGTGCTCTTTCCTCTTTATTTTCAGCTTTTAACTGCTTTAAAAGAGCTTCGCGATCAACCCTGACACCCATAGATGATATCTCTAAAGCACAATCTATCACACGGTTGTAGATCATAATATCGCCATTAAGCGTCCAATCATCATAATCAGGGGCGCGGCCATCGTGTTTTTTACCGCTTTTAAGCACCCCGCCTATCTTCATAATGAAAACCGCTCCAAGCTCACGGGTGATTTCATATTCTCTCTGCTTAGGAGTAAGCTCAGGATATCTTTCTTCAAGCTCATCGGTTGTAATAAATGATATTTGCTTTGGCAAATCGCAATTTATTTGAGGATATTGCTCATTTACTGTCTTTGCAGTGCGCAAAATCGAACCATAGATACTCCTGACAGTCGCTTTAAGATATTCCTCATTTCTGTCCTCGGCGGAAATTATCTTCTCCCAATCCCACTGGTCAACATAAAGCGAATGCAGGTTATCACATATCTCATCACGCCTTATGGCGTTCATATCGGTATAAAGACCTGTGTGAAGCGAAAAACCATACTTTAAAAGAGCCATTCGCTTCCACTTAGCAAGGCTATGAACGACCTCAGCCATCTCACCCGTTTCTAAAATATCAAACGCTACAGGCCTTTCAACGCCGTTCAAATCATCGTTGAGGCCGCTTCCCTGCTTAACAAACAATGGGGCGGAAACACGCGACAGATCAAGGCTGTCACAAAGCTCAGCGGCAAATCTATCTTTGACAAGTGCAATTGCATTTTGAGTGTCAAATTCATTGAGCAAAGATTTGTATTTTTCCATTAAAAAACCATCTCCGAATTAATATATGCTACCGGCAGTTCTGGGGTAAAGAATAACATCGCGAATATTTTGAATTCCTGTAACATACATAAGTATTCTTTCAAGACCCAAGCCAAAACCGCTGTGCGGCACAGAGCCGAAACGGCGAAGGTCGATATAATCCTTATATTCTTCTATAGACATTCCTCTGACATTCATAGCCTCAAGCAGCTTCTCAAGGTCAGCCTCACGCTCACTGCAGCCGATTATCTCGCCCACACCGGGAACCAGCAAATCGGTTGCGGCAACGGTCTTTCCGTCAGGATTCTGTTTCATATAAAAGGATTTTATCTCCTTTGGATAATCGGTTAAGAAAACGGGTTTTTTGCAAATTTCCTCAGAAATATAGCGCTCGTGCTCAGTCATAAGATCGCAACCCCACTCGACCGGATATTGGAACTTGCAGTCGGCCTTTTTGAGGGCTTCAATAGCTTCTGTATAGGTCATAACTGCGAAATCGTTGTCAGTCACATTTTTGAGTTTATCAATAATCCCTTTTTCAAAATGAGCATCAAAGAATTTAAGCTCTGTAGGGCATTTATCCAAAACGGCATTGATAATGTGCTTTATAAGAGCTTCGGCGATTTCGATAATATCAGGCAGCTCTGCAAAGGCAACCTCAGGCTCGACATGCCAAAACTCAGCGACATGGCGCGGAGTGTTACTGTTCTCAGCGCGGAAAGACGGACCAAAGGTGTAAATCTTGCCGAGCGCCATTGCGGCAACCTCGCCCTCAAGCTGACCTGAAACGCTCAAAGCGGCGCGCTTGCCGAAGAAATCGTCAGCATAATATTCCTCTTCGGTTTTGTAATCATTACTGTGGCCGATAGTAGTAACTTTGAACATCTCGCCAGCGCCCTCACAGTCACTCGCGGTGATAAGAGGAGTGTGAACATAAACAAAGCGGCGGCTTTGGAAAAATTCGTGAATAGCGTTTGAAACAACAGAGCGCACTCTAAAAACTGCGTTAAATGTATTAGTACGGACGCGCAGATGCGGAATTGTGCGAAGATATTCGAGTGTGTGCCTCTTTTTTTGGAGAGGATATTCAGGCGGGCATTCCCCTAAAAGATAAATTTCGCTTGCATTGATTTCAACAGAATCAACCGCTACGGCGGATTTAACAACTGTGCCCTTTACCTTCAAAGCGGTGCCGAGCTTCATAAAATCCGATATTTCACTCAAATTTGCTTTATCTATTACGACCTGAATATGCTTAAAAGATGTGCCGTCATTAAGCTCGATAAAAGCCATATTTTTAGAATCTCGTGAGGTTCTCACCCACCCGCAAACGGTGACCTCGGTATTTAAAAGCTCTTCTCTTTCGAAAATATCAATAATGTCGGTGTGTTTCATAGTTTCCTGCCTTCCTCCAATAAATGGCAATAAATCAAAAAATGCCTATTCCTCCTATTTAGGACGAATAGACATTAAATCCGCGGTGCCACCTAACTTACCGCAAAGCTGCGGTCGCTCAAGCAAAAGCTTTTTGATTTAACGCATCAATACGGCGCACCTACTGCCCATATGGGGTTCAGTTTGCGGCTCCAAAGTGTTATTCATATTGGCTGAAGACCGTGCTCCCAGCAACCACGGCTCTCTTAACAACAGTTACAATACTACTTCTCTTTTTCATAGCCTTTATAACTTATCTATTAAATTATATCATCAATAATTGTAAATGTCAACAAATTAAACAGCAAGCCCTGCTATAATTTCGCGCAGACGCTCCACACCCTGTGCTGTTTGGACAGAAAACGGCACAATTTCGGTATTTTCGGCAAAATCCCTCAATTCCTCATGAATAAGATTCAGCCTTTCGGCTGTTTGAGAGCGGTTGAGCTTATCAGCCTTTGTTAAAACAACAGTATACGGAATACCGTTTGCCCGCAAAAATTCAAGCATCGAAAGGTCAAACTCGGTCGCAGGGTGGCGCATATCCACAAGCTGGAAAACCATTTTAATATCCCGCCCTGAAGAAAAATACCCTTCCATAAGCTCAGACCAGCGTTCCTTTTCAGAAAAAGCGACCTTAGCGTAGCCATATCCCGGTAGGTCAACAAGGCGCACATTATCAACTTTATAAAAATTGATCGTCACCGTCTTCCCCGGCTTGGAGCTGACTCTTGCTATAGATTTTCTGCCTAAAATTTTGTTTATCAGCGAGGATTTCCCGACATTTGATCTACCGCTGAAACATATTTCAGGCATATTAGATGCCTCTAATTGCGAAAATGCTCCAAAGGATTTTTCAAACTGAGCGTTGTTAAAATTCATAGTTCCTCCGTTATTGTCTCAAAGCAGGTGCCGAACCTTGCGCCAGCAGACCATTGGTCATCTGCCAATCTTCGGTATGAGAAGTATCAGTTTCGACTTTTAGGGACTTTGTGACTATCTCATCTACATTCTCCACCGGCACAAAGGTGATGTTTTCCTTAACAATATCATCAACCTCGTCTAAATCAGCGAGATTATCCTTTGGGATAAATACCGTTTTTACCCCGCCGGTATAAGCGGCCATTGACTTTTCTTTAAGCCCACCTATCGGAAGCACCCTACCCCTGATAGTGACCTCTCCCGTCATAGCGACATCTCTTGCAACCGGCTTATTTGTGAGCGCAGAAATAAGGCCTGTTGTTATGGTAACGCCCGCAGATGGCCCATCTTTAGGGACAGCCGCCTCGGTAGCGTGAATATGTATGTCGGTGTTTTTATAGAAATCAGGGTCTATATTATACCTCTCGGCATTAGCTCTGACAAATGAGACGGCTGCTTTTGCCGATTCCTTCATAACATCTCCAAGCGAGCCTGTAAGCTCAACCTTGCCGGTGCCTTTCATGGATGCTATTTCCAGCTGCATTATTTCGCCGCCCACAGCCGTCCAAGCGAGGCCGTTGATAATACCGACCTCATCCTTAGGTAGAATTGCTTCGGGCTTGTAGCGGCGTTTTCCAAGCATTTTTTCAAGGTCAGTTTCCTTGACTGTCACAGCCTTTGCTTCTCCCGAAGCGATTATCTTAGCCGACTTGCGGCAAAGGGCGGCAATGCTTCTCTCAAGCTTTCGTACGCCCGCCTCTCTGGTATAATAATCTATCAAAGAATATATTACACCGTCCTGCAAACGAAGCTGGGATTTTTTCATCCCGTGAGAAGCTATCTGCTTCGCTGCGAGATGCCTTTTGGCAATTTGGAATTTTTCCTCTCTTGAGTAGCCTGTCAGTTCGATAATCTCCATTCTATCACGCAAAGGTGCGGGAATGGTGTTTAAATTATTGGCTGTAGCAATAAATACCGTGCGGCTCAGATCAAAGGGGATTTCTATATAATGATCAACAAAAGTTTTGTTCTGCTCAGGGTCTAAAACCTCTAAAAGTGCAGAAGCCGGGTCACCCTTATAATCATTGCCTAATTTATCGATTTCGTCAAGCAGTATCAAGGGATTGCCGCTACCAGACTGCTTTATAGCGTTAATAATTTTGCCCGGCATCGAACCGATATAGGTTTTGCGGTGGCCTCTTATCTCGGCTTCATCGTGAATTCCACCAAGAGAAACCCGCGCAAAACGCCTGCCCATACACTCGGCTATCGTTTTGCCGATGGAGGTTTTGCCCACACCCGGAGGGCCGACAAGACAAATTATTTGGCCTTTTATATCGGGAGCAATCGCATAAACAGATAAAAGTTCTAAAATACGGTCTTTTACCTTTTTCATACCGTAGATATCACGCTCAAGTATCTTTTCTGCGCGCGATATATCGGTCGAAACCGGAGTACAAGCCCTCCAGGGCAATTCGATACAGGTATCAAGGTATCCGCGTTCAACAGTCCCCTCGTGCGAGCCTTGCGGCATCTTTGAAAGCTTGTTGACATGGGTTCTTAGGGTTTGCTTAACGCTTTCATCCGCATCGAGTGAATCTATTTTTAGATAATAATTATCTATTTCATCAGCCGCATCGTCACCATAAAGCTCGGCGCTAATTATTCTAATCTGCTCTCTTAAATAATATTCGCGCTGATTATCATCAATAGCGGCGCGGGTCTTTTCATTGATTTTTTTATCAATTTCCGCTATTTCGCGCTCTTTATCCAATAATTGAATAATAATCTTAGCACGCTTAACAGGAGAAAGCTGCTCTAAGACATATTGCTTATCGTCAAAAGGCGCGGAGATATTAAATGCGATAAAATCCGAAATATAGGCGAGATCCTCGGTTTCATCAACCGTCATAGCAACATCAGGCGCTATTCCGGGAAGAACCGCCAAATATTTGTGAAATTGAGCACGGACGCGTCGAATCAGGCTTTCTTTGTAAACCTCACGGTTATTTACAGGCTTTGCTTCACATTTTATTACATCTGCGCTGTAAAACTTGCTGCCGCATTTTAAATTTGAAAATTCTGCTCTGTAAAGTCCGTGCACCAGCACCTTTACAAGCGAGTCTGAAACCTTTAATATTTGCTTAACCCGCACTACACAACCCACATCGTAAAGGTCGCCCTCAGTGGGCTCTTCAGCATAAAAATTCTTCTGTGTGACAACAAAAAGTAAACGGTCATTGTCCATAGCGGCTTTTAATGCATTGATAGATTTTGTTCTGGCAACATCAAAAGTGCAGGAGGTTTTCGGAAAAACCACCAATCCTCTCAAAGCCAAAAGAGGCATATTTTTATTTATTTCAAGCAATTTTTTTACTCCCAATCAGTGTTTAGATATATTGCGGTGGCGCAAAGGGCATTATTTTGAAAAACAAACATGATAGTGTTTTCTTCAAATTCCAATTTAATAACATTTCCCTCGGCCGGACCTAAAAGGAAAAAGGCGTTCTCATTCGAGATTTGCTCTTTTGTATAATCAAAATCAGCAAGCGCGTTTTCAACCTCAAGTATCACCGTTCCGATCTCAAAACCGTAGGCGGTGGCGTAGTTTACTATATAGGAAATGCCGTCACTTTCCTTATTTTTTAAATAATAAAAATTATATGTTCCGTTATCCAAAAGAACGGTGTTTTCGCCCTCGTCAACATAGAAGTATTTTTCCTCATCCTCCTCTGCTGCGGCAGAAAGCTGGTCTTTCACTTCTGCAACCGATGCGCCTAAAGAATATTCGCACTCAGGCATTTGACCTAATTTTGCAAAGTATTCAATATCCACCGAATCTTTATCAAATTTGCTACCATTATTACAAGCGGTGAGGGAGAAAATGAAAATAACGGAAAGCAGTAAGCATAGGGCCTTTTTCATTGTTTTACTCCTTGTTATTGTTCTTTGTAAGCTTTTTTAGGAGATTGTGCTTAAGATTCCATAAATCCTCTGATAAATCCACATAGTATGTGTGAGGATTTTCAAAACGCTTAACTTCGTCCCAAAGTGATTCGACCTGTTCGGCGCGGTGTTTGGAAATTTCCTTAACACACGGGTTTTCATAAACCTGCTTGCCGTTTTCAAAAATTTTAACCTGCAGCTTTTTGGCCACAAAATCAGTAACCACCTTGCGCTTCCAGGTGTGAACAGGGTCAAATATCTCATAGGGCTCGCTGGAATCTATCTTTTCATGCCCTAAGGTTATGACATCGGCAATAGCCTTTCCGGTCTCGCGGTCGTAAAGCCGCCACGGGATTTTAACTCCGGGAAGAGTAACCTTAGCAGTGTTTTCGCTGATTTTAATTTTTGGTATTATTTTACCCTTCTCTTCAACAGCAGAAAGCTTGTAAACGCCGCCGAAAACAGCTTCGCTGGAGGCTGTAATAAGCCTCTCACCCACTCCGAATGAATCAACCTTAGCGCCTTGGAATATCATATCACGGATAAGATATTCGTCCAAAGAGTTCGAAACGCAAATCTTGCAATCGGGATATCCGGCATCATCAAGCATTTTACGAGCCTTTTTGGATATATAGGTGATATCGCCGCTATCGATTCTGATGCCTTTGGGGCGTTTTCCAAGAGGTTTTAAAACCTCATTAAAAACTTTTATGGCGTTTGGAATGCCGGATTTTAAAACATTGTAGGTATCAACCAACAACAGACAACTGTCGGGATATTTTTCAGCATAGGTTTTAAATGCAGTATACTCATCTTCAAAAAGTTGAACCCAACTGTGCGCCATAGTGCCCGAAGCGGGGACATCAAAATCCTTCGCAGTGAGCAAGCAGGAAGTGCCTGTGCAACCGCCGATTATAGCGGCGCGGGCTCCGTAATAAGCGGCACCGTAGCCGTGAGCGCGGCGAGCGCCGAATTCCATAACAGGTCTACCGTCAGCAGAACGAACTATACGGTTGGCTTTAGTAGCTATAAGCGATTGATGATTAACAGTCAGCAAGAGCATAGTTTCTAGCATCAGGGCCTGAATAGCGGGGCCTTTCACTGTTACTATCGGCTCGTGCGGGAAAATGACTGTGCCTTCCGGAACTGCCCAAACATCGCAACAAAACTTAAAGTTGCGCAGATAATCGATAAACTCATCATCAAACAAATTAAGATTTTTTAGATACTCAATATCTTCATCAGTGAATTTTAAATCATTCATATATTCTATGAGCTCTTCAAGGCCGGCCATAATGGCATATCCGCCTTGGTCGGGCACGCGGCGGAAGAACATATCGAAATATGTGACCGTATCACGCATTTCGCCGGTAAAAATACCGTTAGCCATTGTAAGCTCATACATATCCATTATCATCGTGAGATTGAGTTTATTGTTCATAGAATTTATACCTTCTTTGGTTTACATTTTCTCCGGTGCTTCCACCTTCATTAAGGTAAGCACATTTTTAATGACGGTTGCAGCGGCGCCGCAAAGGGCAAGCCTTGCCTGCATTAAAGATTCATCCTCACCTTTTACACGACAAACAGAATAGAATTTGTGGAACTTTGTTGCAAGGTCCTGTACATAATGGGTGATTTTTGCAGGGTCATAGGCTTTTGCAGAAGTGATAATCTCATCTGTCAAAGCCGCTATATGAAGGATAAGCTCCCTTTCCTCAGGAGCTGTCAGTTTTTCAAGCTCTTTCGAGGAGCACTCACGCGCCCTAATACCCTCAGATTCAAGATTTCTTATAATGCTGCATATGCGGGCGTAAGCATATTGTACATAATAAACAGGATTGCTGTTGGACTGATTGACCGCCAAATCTAGGTCAAAATCAAAGTGGCTGTTTGGCTCTCTTAGATTGAAGAAAAATCTCGCCGCATCGATCGGCACCTCGTCAAGCAAAGTCACAAGAGTGATAGCCTTTCCTGAGCGCTTGGATGCCTTGATAACCTCACCGTCACGCACTAATCGCACCATCTGCATCAGCACAACATCAAGCTTTGATGCATCAACCCCCAAAGCGGTAAGGGCAGCCTTTAACCTTGGAACATATCCGTGATGGTCGGCGCCTAAAATGTCGATAGCCTTGTCAAAAGCACGGGTCACAAGCTTGTTGTAGTGATATGCGATATCGGGCACAACATAAGTAGGAACACCGTTGGCACGAACAAGCACAAAATCTTTGTCGCAGCCGAAATCGGTAGCCTTGAACCAAAGAGCGCCCTCTTGAGTATAGGTATGGCCGCTCTGCTTTAAAAGCTCGATTATCTTTGCAGTCTCGCCGTTGTTATGAAGGGTGCTTTCTTTAAACCAGGTGTTGTAGGTTATGCGATATTTTGCAAGGTCAGTTTTAAGGCCATCGATATTTTTTGGCAAAGCGAACTTAACCAACGCCTCTCTTCGCTCCTGCTCGCTCTTTTCAACAAAACTGTCACCATAGATTTTGGCAAAGGCCTTGGCGTGAGCAATAATATCCTCACCGTGATACGAATCCTCCGGCATCTCTATACCGTCTTTATAAAGCTCAAGATATCGCAAGTCAAGCGAAAGGCCGAACTTATTAATCTGATTTCCTGCATCGTTGATGTAGAATTCGCGCTCGGTGTAATACCCTGCAGCTTCGAGAACTGCCGCAAGGCAATCACCCAACGCGCCGCCTCTGGCATTGCCGATATGCATCGGTCCGGTGGGATTGGCCGAAACAAACTCTACCAAAACGCGTTTTCCTTGGCCGTAATTGCTCTTACCGTAATCGTTGCCCTTTTCTGTAACATCGGACACAATATCGGCATAGTAGCCATCGTTTAAAGAGAAGTTGATAAAACCAGGGCCTGCTATTTCGCAGGATTTAATATATGTGTCCTCAAAATCACAATTTGCAACGATTATCTCGGCAATCTGGCGCGGAGACTTATGAAAAAGCCTTGCCCAAACCATTGCTGCATTTACTGCATAATCTCCGTGTTCTCGGTTTGACGGAACCTCGGAAGTGAAATCTGTAAGCTCACATTTTAAAAGCTCGCCGTTTGCCATCGCCGTTTCGGCAGCCGAAATAATGCAATTTTTAATTTGTTCCTTAGCTTTTGCTACTAATAACGACATCTTTATTTAACCTC
The DNA here is from genome assembly GCA_045656665.1 of Acutalibacteraceae bacterium. Lineage (GTDB taxonomy): Bacteria > Bacillota > Clostridia > Oscillospirales > Acutalibacteraceae > UBA737. The sequence continues at coordinate 22,611 of JAZORP010000035.1, forward strand.
TCTAATCGAAATATTAACAGTGTTGCGGCTAATAACCTGCAAATTTGAATCAATTGTATATTCAACATTTATCTCGCCGCCGGAATCGTCAAGGGCGAAATTGAAAACTTCTCCAAATATACCTATATCAATATCGCCTACAGGCGTGCTGTAAAAGCAGGTGTTCCTCTCACCCTTTTTGATATACATTCGACTGTTAATTGTCCCGCTTCTTTGCAGAATAAGCGAGTCATTTGTTTTTATATATATTTTTGTTTTAACCTCGTCACCCGAATCAAGCAGCTCACCCTCGCTGTATGAGATAAAATACTGCCCTTCCTTGATTCCAAAGCGACCGTCTGTCGTAAGCTCTATAGTATCATTACGACCGTCAACTTCTTGAGTGCCTTTTATATTGATTATGACATCCTTTATCATAAATTGCTCAATTTCACCTGCTCAATAATATCATCGTCTATTCTTTCGCCTAAAAGCACAGATGCAGTTTTTTTGAAAGAATTTGGTTTGTCTGTCACATAAAATTTACACATTCCTAATTCCTGCTGCTCGTTTGCGAGGCTATTCTCAGCCAAATAATTTGAAATTGCCTCTGCAGTGGCCGTTCCGGCATCTATTAAGGTTACAGCGTTTCCCAAAACAGATTTGATTGCCCCCTTAAGCACGGGGAAATGGGTGCATCCCAAAATCACCGTGTCAACACCGGCCTCAATAAGCGGGGATAGATAGCGTCGAGCTGTTTCAAGCACAACGGGGTCATCATCAGCATACCAACCCTCTTCTACCAAAGAGACAAACATTGAACAGCTGCTTGCGGTGACCGCTGCGCTTGGTAAGAGCTTTTTAATAAATTTTTCGTGACTTGCGCTGCCTACGGTTGCGGCAGTGCCGAGAACACCGATTTTGCCATTTTTAGTGGCATTCACCGCAGCCTTTGCCGAATGAGATACAACCTCAAAAAAAGGCACGGGAAGCAAAGAGGCCGTATCGGCTGCTACTGATGAGACTGTACCGCAAGCCGCAACGACGAGCTTTACATCCTGCGAAAGAAGAAAATTTTCATCCTCCACAGCATATTTTCTTATAGTATCACGGCTACGGGTGCCATAAGGCACACGGCCTGTATCCCCTAAATAAACAATATTTTCATTAGGTAGGAAACGGCAAATCTCTTTAACAACGGTAAGCCCGCCAAGGCCTGAATCAAAAACACCAATTGCGCGTTTATCAGCCATATCAACAACTCCTTAGAGTGAGTTTTCTAAAACATACTATATTTCATAATATAATACCATATTATAACTGATTTATCAACACAAAAATGCATACAAAATAAAAAACAGACTGAAAAACAAAAGGTTTAAAACCAATTGCGATTTCGAGTCTGTTTATTTTGCAAGCGGATGAAATTTTGCATATGCTGCTGTATATTTGCTCTTCATCAGTTGAGCATAAATTTGTGTGGATGAAATGTCGGTATGGCCGAGCATTTCCTTAATATCGGTAAGCTTTGCCCCGTTTTCAAGCAAATGCGCTGCAAAAGAGTGGCGCAATGTGTGCGGAGTTATATCTTTTTTTATGCCGGCAGTCTCCGCATAGTGCTTTATGATTTTCCAAAATCCCTGCCTTGTCATATGTTGGCCGGTCATATTTGTGAAAAGCTTGTCCTCACCTGCATCAAGCACAAGAGCAGGCCTTACATTCAAAAGATAATCGGCAATGCACTTGACCGCCGCGGGATACATAGGAATGATTCGTTCCTTTTTGCCCGAATGCAGATGAAGAATACCTATCTGCAAATTAACATCCGAAACGGTAAGCTCGATAAGCTCTGAGACTTTAATGCCTGTTGCATATAAAAGCTCAAGCATCGCTTTATCCCGAATACTTTTATAATCGCCACCGCTTGGCTGAGACAGCAAAAGCATAATCTCGCTCGCTTCCAGCACGCTCGGCAACTTTTTCTCGGTTTTCTTTATCTTTATACCGTCAACAGGATTGGCACTAGCCACTCCCTTTAAAACAAGGCAGCGATAATAGCACCTGAGAGATGCAACAATGCGGTTTTTGGTGGCATCGGATTTGCCGATTACAGAAAGGTAATCAAGATAATTTTGAATGTTGGAAGTGGCAACATCCAAGCTGTCGCGAATATTTACAGAAGCACAATAGGAAGAAAATTGAGAAACATCTCTTATATAAGATTCGAGTGTATTGGCCGATGATTTCTTCACATCGGTGAGATATTCTCTAAAAATCTCAATATAATTCTTCATATTGCACCTCCTAAATTATAATTTATGTTAGAGAAAAGCTATTTAAAAAATTGAGCGATATCACAGCATCTATAACAGATGATAATAAAACCAGAAAACACAGCAATAAATATCTGCCGCAGTAGTTCTTAAAATCATATGCGAGATTTGAAGGCGGAGTTGCGGGCAGTGTCAACTTCGCAACAACAAGAGAAAATTTGATAGACTCTCTGGCCCCTAGCAACAATGCAATAGCGAATATCACCGCAACCGGCATAATCATTACCGCGTGAAATGCAATACCTTTGAGAGAATATTGCGAATAAAGAAAAGCCGCAATATTTCCGTAGATAAAAGCTCGTGCCGCTACAGAAAACGGCACCAAAACGATTCCGAAAATCGAAGCACCGCTCACAAAAGAAAGCAACATAAAAAGCAGTGAATCAAAAAATGAATCCGCTGTTATTTTAAGGAATTTTGAATTTTCCCGAAGAAGTGTAAAATCCTCCAGAAAGCTTTCGGCCAAATTATTCCCAAAAGAAAAATTCCCAAAGGAAAAAACACCGAAAGAAAAACCCGTAATAAAAATTACAGTTAAAATTATGAGCTCTTTGTTGCGTATAAAAAATTCAAAAATTTTATTATAGCTTCTTAAATTTACAACAGTTCCTACTCGCATATTATCACTCCTAATCTCTGAGAAATAATATGCCGATTTTGGACAAGATATTCTTAAATTGAGCCGCTCTGTATTTAGTTGAAGATTCTAAACATAAATACTAAATATTGATTTTTATGATATTATGTAAACCATATTCAGAAGGCGAAAAAAATCACCTCACTAAAGCAGGAGGCAAAAAAACGACAAAAACACCTTGCAAACCGTGTATATTATATTTATACTACATCTTTATCTTTATGTCAACCATTATTTTTCAAAACTCAAATATTATGTAAACTATTTATGTTAACTCCACAATATCTGCGAATTTGCATTTATGTAAACCCAAATTATTGTAATTTTGTCTTGAATTATTATCAAAATATGTTATACTATACTCAAAAGAATATTAATGTTTTGGGAGAGGTATAAAATGAATAAAACTGTTTTGATCACCGGTGCTTCAAAGGGTATCGGAGCCGCAACTGCAATTCTCTTTGCGCAAAAGGGATATAATGTTGTTATTAACTATAACAATTCTTATGAATCCGCTTCCCTGCTCTGCCGCTCATTGGCATCAAACGGTTATTCTGTTATAGCTCAAAAGGCAAATGTCGCTAACAGACTTGAAGTTGAACTAATGGTGAAAGAAACCTTATATAAATTCGGC